>CAJODT010000007.1 GCA_905233365.1 uncultured Succiniclasticum sp. | reverse complement strand
CATGTCTTCATTCTTAGAAAGCGCCGTAGTCACCGCGATATCCCCGATCGTATTGATGGTCGTGCGGAACATGGAGGTCAGGGGATCGATGCCCAGCACCATGGCGAACAGGGTGTAGCGGATCTGCTTGTTCCCCGCCTCGTGTATCCGGACCGTCACAATGTTCAAACCGTTTTTGTGAGCGTAAGAGAGCTGCTCCTTCTTTGATTTCAGGAACACCGTCCGCTCATAATCGGGATCGTCCTCGTTCCATTCTTCCTGCATCTGCAGCGGATTATACTCATCGCCTTTCGTCTCCAGGCGCAGAGAAACATCGCCGAAGCGCTTGAGGACCTTCACTTTGTCGCAAACCTCCGGGCGTCTGGAAAGCTGCAGGGAATAAATATGCTCCACCAGTTGCTTTCCGGCTTCCGCTTCCTTATCGGACACACCCAGCTACCGGAGCGTGTCGCCAATCCCATTGACAGTCTCTCTGTAACCGTCGGGGGTAAGTTCAAAAGTACGCCATCGTTCAAACATTTCATTCACTCCTTATACAACAGTAAGCTACGTATCCTTACCTTATTATAATAACTTTTTATCCTTATAAATTCAAGAGAATTCTGGTTGAAATGCCAGTTTTTTAGCTGAAAAGTCAATAAAGCAACTTTGCGAAAAAAACGCGTGGCCTGTCCATTTATGGTTGGACAGGCCACGCTCTTTTTTATTTATCCTTGTGTAAGGAGACGCTGATTACATGCATTTGTGCGATGTAGGACGGATCAGCGTTTCATTAATTCATCGCGCAAATACTCTTCCGCTTTATTCAGCTGCACGTCAACCGTGGCTTTCTCCGGCAGTTCGATCTCCACGTCCGGCGTGACGCCCACCTTGTGGATGGAACGCCCGGAGGGCGTATAGTACATGGCTGTGGTCAGCTTCAGCCCGGTTTTTGTGGTAATATGGAACACGGACTGCACACAGCCCTTCCCGTATGTTTTGACCCCGAACAGTTTGCCGGCTTTGGTATCCTGTACCGCGGCGGATACGATTTCCGAAGCGCCGGCGCTGCCAGTTTGGATTCGTACACTTTGGTGTTGCCCTTTTTATCCGTAATAGAAACCACCGGCCCCTTGGGAACGATATAGTTGGACACTTTCACGCATTCCGTTAACAGACCGCCGGGGTTATGGCGCAGATCCAGCAGGGTCGCCTGCATCCCTTCCTGTTCCAGCTTTTCATACGCCTTTTTAAACTCTTCCCCGGTATTTTCATTGAACATGGCGATGCGGATGTAGCCGATTTTGGAATCCGGCAGCATCCTGCCCGCCACAGACTTCACCTTGATATCGTCCCGCACGATGTCCGCCGTAAACTGCTGGCCGTTTTTGTGCTCCAGCAGCAGCTTGACGCTGGTTCCCTTTTTCCCGCGGATGGTACTGACCACATCTTCCAGGGTACGGCCTTTGGTATCCACGTCGTTCACCTTCAGGATCTTGTCGCCGGCTTCGATGCCTGCCTTCGCCCCGGGAGATCCTTCCATGGGAGATACCACCACAAATTCCTTGTTTCGCTGGCCCAGCACCACGCCGATACCCCCAAAGGTGCCGTCCGTCATCTCATTCAGGCGGGAAAAGCCTGTTTCATCCAGATATTCGGAATAGGGATCGTCCAGGCTTTCCACCAGACCGTGAATGGCGCCTTCAAAGAGTTTTTTATCTGTGTACTCCCCTACATAGCTGGAACGGATTTTCCCCAGCGTGTACAGGAACTGCAGCGTGCCCCCCGCGTTATGGGTCAGCTTATGCATGCCCCAAAACACGCTGATGAGCGTCAGCGTCATGATACCGATGACAAATACCGGGATCAGCCAGACATTGATGCTTACTTTTTTCTTAAACAGGTTTAACACGCAAATCCCCCCGCTTCAAACAGCAGTATAAAACATAATACCGAAAAAGGAGGAAAGAAGACGAGTTCCTTCCTCCTGATTATATCCTTATTAAGGAGACCGTCACGGTAAGCTGCATCACCGGTTACGGCAGATAGTTAAGCGGCTCCGTCACTTCCCCGTGCAGGCGTACCTCAAAATGACAGTGGGGTCCGGTAGAATACCCGGTACTGCCTGCCAGCGCGATCACCTGTCCCTGGGATACCCGCTGGCCTTCGCTTACCGACAGGCTGGAGTTATGCCCGTAAATCGTAACCAGGCCGCCGCCGTGGTCGATCATGACCGCATACCCGTAGCCGCCCATCCAGCCGGAATACACCACTACGCCGGCTGCCGCCGCATGGATCGGCGTGCCGTAATCCACCCCGATGTCCATCCCGGAATGATATTTCCGGGTACCGAAGATGGGATGTACACGCCAGCCGTAATAGGAAGTGATCGTACCGGAGCAGGGCCATACAAAGGAACCGTTACCGCCGCCGGAGGGCATCACGGAAGCGGTTTCCAAGCCCTGCAACATGGATTTGATGTTATCCGAGATTGCCAGCAGGCGGTCGTATTCCGCTTCGGACTTCCGTTTTTCTTCCTCGGCTTTGTACAGTTTCTGGGCCCGTTGTTCCCGCATTTCTTCTGCTTCGTTGCGTTTCTGCACCAGCGCGGCTTTGTCCTTTTTGATTTCCGCCATCTGGGAATCCAGCAGGTTCTGCCGTTTCTGGATTTCCGCCTGTTCCTTTTCGATGACGGCGATCAGATCCAGGTCGCTGCGGATGATCTTCTGCAGCAGGTACATACGGGAGGCGAAATCGCCGAAGTCCTTGGCCCCCAGCAGCACGTCCAGATAATTGATCTGCCCGTTTTCGTAAATATCCCGCAGACGGCGGCGGTAGATCTCCAGCCGCCCTTCCATTTCCGCTTTCTTTTTGTTCAGTATCTCCGTGTTTTTATCAATGTCTTTCTGCAGCGCGTCCGCCTTTTTCTGCAGCTTGTTGATATCCTGCTGCAGACGGCTCAGCTTGGCCACGATCTGGCCCAGGCTTTCTTTGGCCGCTTCTACTTTATGCTTCGCCGCGTCTTTCTTTTCCTCTGCCACCTGCACATTATGCTGGGCCTTGTCCAGTTCCTTCTGCTGTTTTTCCAATTCGCTGGCGGCAAAGGCGGGCAGCATGTTCAGCAGGAACAGCCACAGGGCGAAGAGCGCCGCGAAAACTTTACGTGATTTCATAGGCCGGCCTCCCTATACCCGCAGGAACTTCTTGAGGGAAAGGTAACTGCCTAAGGCGCCGATCAGCGTGCCGCAGGCCAGGATGAAAATGTCCGCGTACAGCAGGGTCGGCCAGGAGGGCAGCACCGGGAAGAACGCAAAGGTGGTATGCAGTCTGCCGCTGAGGCTGATATAAATCAGGTCCACTACGGCGCAGGCAATGATGCCGCCGCCCAGGCCCAGGGTCATGCCTTCCAGCATGAAGGGCCAGCGGATGAACCAGTCGGTGGCGCCCACGTATTTCATGATAACCACTTCACGCCGCCGGGCAAACACGGTAAGGCGTATGGTGTTGATGATGATAAACAGCGTGGCAAAACATAAAAAGACGATGAGCACCGCGCCCCCGATGCGCATCACCCGGGTCAGGGCAAAGAGATGCTCCACCACTTCCTGCCCGAATTTCGCGGTCTCCACCTTGGGCCAGTGTTCCACCTGGGCCACCAGCGCTTTGATTCGCTCCGGCCGGTCTACCTGCACCTCAAAGGAAAAGGGGAAGGGGTTGTCCTTGCCCAGCGCTTTCAACAAGGTCGCCTGGTCCCCCAGCCGGTTTTTGAATCGTTCCATGGCCATGGCCTTGGTGATTTCCGTAACCTGCACCACGCCTTCCATTTTTTTCAGTTTTTCCCGCATGTCGGCCACTTCTTCGCCGGTAGCGGTGTCTTCCAGGTAGACCGTCATTTCTACCTGACCTTCCAGATATTTCGCCAGGTTATCCGTATTCAGGTACATCAGCAAGAAGATGCCCAGTACCAGAAGGGAAACGGCAACCGTAGAGATGGAGGCAATGCTCATTATGCCGTTACGCTTAATGGATTTGCCCGTCTCACGGATAAAATACTCTTTACTGCTCAGACTCATATCCGTATACTCCGTTCAGTTCGTCGCGGACGATTTCGCCTTGCTCGATGGCAATGACCCGCTTGCCCATGGCATCGACGATTTCCTTGTCATGGGTTGCCATGATGATCGTCGTGCCCGTATTGTTGATCTCCTGGAAAATCTCCATGATCTCCATACTGGTTTCCGGATCCAGGTTCCCGGTGGGTTCGTCCGCGATCACCAGGCTGGGGCTGTTGACTATTGCCCGGGCAATGGCAATGCGCTGCTGTTCCCCGCCGGACAGCTCGTTGGGCCGGGAATAGGCGCGGCGGCGCAGACCTACCAGGTCCAGCACGTTCATCACGCGCCGTTTGATTTTGCGGTAGGGCGCTTCAATTACCTGCATGGCAAAGGCCACATTATCATAAACCGTACGGTCCGGCAGCAGGCGGTAATCCTGGAAAATGATCCCCAGCTGGCGCCGCAGGTATGGTACTTCTTTCGCAGTTAAACTCAAAATATCCACATCGTTCAGCCGGATACTGCCGGAAGTGGGCAGCACTTCCCGGAACAGCATCTTGATGAACGTGGACTTGCCGGCCCCGCTGGGGCCTACGATAAACACAAACTCGCCCTGTTCGATCCGGACGTTAATATTACGCAGCGCCACATTCCCGCCGGGGTATGTTTTGCTGACATCGATCATTTCCAGCACCGGTAAAACTCCCTCCAATGTTGCACGGGGAAACAGCGTCCCCGTTACGGCCTTTTACATTTCTCTGATATATACTTTACAACTTAACCACTTGTCAGTATTTCATTTGAAATTTCACTGAACAGTTCTGTTCACTACATACAAATATACTACTTTTTGCGCAGGCTGTTTGCAAAATAATTGCGAATTATTGACGCTTCAGAAGTTCAAACACTTTGACTACGGTGCTTTGCGCCAGTTCCCGCATGGCGGCCAGGTGTTCTTCCTGCAGCTGCGGTTTCCGTCCCCACAGTTCTTCTGCCGCCTGCTCAACTCTGGCGGCGTCCAGTGTTTCCACCGTCCCCACCGATTCTGTGCCGATGGCTTTCAGGAAGCTGTCCACTTTGGGATC
Source organism: uncultured Succiniclasticum sp. (assembly GCA_905233365.1). Classification (GTDB taxonomy): domain Bacteria; phylum Bacillota; class Negativicutes; order Acidaminococcales; family Acidaminococcaceae; genus Succiniclasticum. The sequence continues at coordinate 45,224 of CAJODT010000007.1, read as the reverse complement.
GTAGGATACAGCCATCAGCGGCGCCTTCATCACGGCGGCAAAAATCAGCGCATGCAGGCGCATGCCGATCAGCAGACGGAAGCTGCCGATGATACTGAGGAACTCCTCGGTAGAATAATCCCCCTGCAGCAGGACGACCTTGTTCCGCATTTTGGGCAGATAGCTCTGCAACAGCTGGCTGTCTTTCAGATCTTTGGAAACCTGCAGCGGCAGAATGGCAATCTGCGCATTGTGCTTTTCGCTGAGGTTACCCAACGCCGCCGCAAGCTGTTTCAGGCAGCGCTGGTTATCCGGCCATTCCCGCACGGAAACGCCGATGATCGGCTTGTAGGGATCCAGGCCGGCTTCTGCCAGTATCGTCTTCCCCGCAACTTTCGATTCCGGGTTCAGCATCAGCACCGGGTCCGCCGTGACCTCCACTTTCGAAGCGGGGACCCCCATGCGCGCCAGTTCTTCCGCAGAATCCTGATCACGGACTGTAATCACGTCCGCTTTGCTTACTACCAGACGGGTCAGCATCCTCATGAACCGGCTGCGGATGGGACCGATGCCCTGGGCGAACAGCATGACCTTCTTCCTTTTCCATTTTGCCGCCGCAATAACGGAAAGGTAATAGGCCAGGCTGCGCTTGCTGGTCACATCCTGCAACAGGCTGCCGCCGCCGCTGATGACCAGGTCCGCTTCGCCGATGGCGCGCAGCAGTCGTACCGCTGCAAAACGGTACAGGGATTTGACCTGATGTTTTACGATTGTATTTCCCGGATTCCCGGAAATCACGGTAATATCCGCCTTCGGCTCCACTGCGCGCAACGCGGCCAGCATCGCCGTCAGCAGCGCTTCGTCGCCGGCGTTATTGAATCCGTAATACCCGGAAATAACGATTTTACTCATTAAGTGTGAATCTCCTCAGCCACGGTTTTACATATGGCATTAAAATTGAAACTGCAATAACTGCGATAATTCCCAAAGCAGAACCCAGCAGGTAGCCGTCCGCCGCCCGGATGTAACTCATCATGGCCGGCGTCCGCATATGGCAGAAGGTCTGCACCAGGGAGCCCTGCCCGATGACAGCCCCCAGCACCAGTGCCAGCTTGCACCAGTTGGGCGCCATACGGTACGCGGCCAGCACGGCCAGGAAGAAGGCCGGGTGGCCAATCAGGAATTCCTTTTCCCGGGGGCGGGCGTACATCACCTGCTCCAGGAAGAGGCGCAGTTTGATCTCGATGGCAGGCACCGGCACGCCGCCGGTATGGCCGCTGCGTCCCACAAAGATGTAAGCGACAAACAGCAGCACGCCTAACATGACGAAATGGCCCAGGGTCAGACGGGTCTTGCAGATCTGTACGAGCTGGTTAAAGAGGTCGGCCGGTTTCGCCGGATCCTGATTAAAAATGCTGTACTGCCGCAAAAAAAGCAGCAGCGTCAACAGCACAGGCATGATAAAGGTAAGCTTGACGCCCCGGTAAATATCCGCTTCCAGCATAAAGCGCAGGTCGCCCATGATGGAGCCGTTCAGGGTGGCGCCTATCAGGGAAAGGGCGATGGCCAGTGCCAACTGCCACAACGCGGTAAAGATGACGCCCAGCAAGGGTCTGTCATCTGTTTTTATGTTTTCCCACAGAGTCATGATTACGCTGATGGAAAGGACAGGGTACAGCACCGCCGAAAGAAAGGCCAGCGCCTGCCGGATGGTTAGGCCGCGCCCCACGAACAGGCTGTACGCGGTAACCAGCATGCCGGCAACGACTAAAATATACTGCTTTGTCCCCTTAAAAGTGGGAATGATCATTCCCACATACAGCGCCAGCGCCGCCCAGGCGCCCAGCGCAACCAGCAGCAGCGCCTTGCGGTCCGGATCGTAGGAACCGGCAAAGCCCGGGTTGCCGTTGGCCGAAGCAGCAACCGCCTCGCCCGGTTTCTGGAACACGCCGGCTACGCCGATTTTATAGCCACGGCCTTTCACCTGCCGGGTGATCTGCCGCATATAGTCAAGGTTCAGATCAATAATGTCCACACCGTTTTGGGGTTTCAGGAACAGGCGCACGTAATTGACGCGGATGTTTCGTTCTTCATCTGCCAGGGCCCAGCGCCGCAGGGCGTCCGGCATCATCAGCTTGCTGTTTTCCTGGGCGTCGATGTTCAGCACCCGCACCGCGTTGTTATCCACTGCGCGCAGCAGGTCGTCCAGCCCGGCAAACTTGGCAAACTGCAGCTGGGTCACATGCTCCAGCAGGCCCAGCCGGATATTCCGTTCCGTAAGCTTTTGGCCCATGTAAGCGATGTCCTTGGGGAACCCGGTCACATCGGTACCGCAGGGAATGTACGTGGTCACCTGCACGTTGGCTTTGTCAATACGGGCAAAAAGGCTGTCCACGCCCTTTCGCGTATAGGGCAGGTAGTTTTGGGGACGTACCGCAACATAAAAGCCCTTCTGCTGCACTTCCCGCAGTTCCTTCACGGACAGGCCCAACGGCGCCTGCATCATGGGCGTCTTGGCCCGGTAATCCGGTTCCAGCAGCAGGCGGGAATCGCCCTTCACTTCCAGGATTTCCGGAGCCTGGCTGATCACTTTTACCCGTTCTTCGCCATACCGCAGGAACAGATCCTCTTTCACTTCGGTCCACGCCTCTTCGTCCTGACCCCGGGTCACATAGACCGCGTCCGGATCAAGGGAAGGCAAGGCGAGGATCGCATCGAAGTCGCCGTGGTGAACACCGGCCGCTGATTTTTGCAGCACATCCCCGGGCATGGCGGAGATGCGTTTCTCCCGGTCCAGCCGTTCCAGCGTGGCGTCGTACACAATCAGCGTGGTCACACCGGCATCCTTAAACTGCTGCAGCAGTTTGTCGCTGCTGTAACCTTCCCGCTGGGCCATCATGCAGATCGCCTGATAGTCCAGGGTCTGCTCCACCGTGTCGCTGCGCTTTTCAATGCCCACGCGGATCTGCATCAGGTACAGCGCCGCGCAGAACGCAACGATAATGCACGCTACCAATATTGGGTTGTAACGGTCTTTCCAATTCGTTTTATTCATTTCATTCTTACAAAAAACTTAAAAAAACGCACAAATTCCAGCGGCACACATCCGAAGATGCATGTCGCTGCAAAAATCAGATTCGTTTTGCCGCTAATCTCTTGGCTTCATATTCCTGGCGCAGGTAGGCTTCCACAAAGGGACGCAGGTCCCCGTCCATCACGCCGTCCACATTGGCGGTTTCGTAAGAGGTACGGTGGTCCTTCACCATGGTATAGGGCTGGAACACGTAGGAACGGATCTGGCTGCCCCACTCGATGGCCTGGTAATCCCCGGCCAGGTCGCTGATCTTGGCGTCCTGTTTCGCCTTTTCAAATGCGTACAGCTTGCCCCGCAATAACTGCAGCGCCTTTTCCCGGTTCTGGATCTGGCTCCGCTCGTTCTGACACTGCACCACGATGCCCGTAGGCAGATGGGTCATGCGCACCGCGGAGGAAGTCTTGTTGACGTGCTGTCCGCCGGCGCCGCTGGCCCGGTACACGTCCACCCGCACTTCTTCCATGTTGATTTCCACATTTACCGTTTCATCCAGCTCCGGCATCACATCCACTGCGGAAAAGGATGTGTGACGGCGGGCGTTGGCGTCGAAAGGCGAAATGCGCACCAGACGGTGCACGCCTTTTTCGCTGCGGAAGAATCCATAGGCGTTATGCCCGTTGATCTGCAGCGTCACGCTTTTGACTCCCGCTTCATCCCCTGCCAGATAATCCAGCATCTCCACCTGGTAGCCGTTCCGTTCCGCAAAACGGGTGAACATACGCAGCAGCATGGAAGTCCAGTCCTGGGCCTCCGTTCCGCCGGCGCCTGCATGCAGGGTCAGGATAGCGTTGTTGGCGTCGTACTCCTCGGACAGCAGCATGCCCAGCTCCAGATGGTGCAGTTCTTCTTTGATTTTGTTTAAGGCTTCATCCATTTCCGGGATCAGGGACTCGTCCTGTTCCTCCGCCGCCATTTCCTGCAGCACTTCCAGGTCGTCCAGCCCCGTTTCCAGGCTTTTGTATTCTTCAACTTCCGATTTTAAACCGTCCACATCCTTGGAGATCTTCGTGGCCTTCTCCGGGTTATCCCAGAAGGAAGGCTCCCCCATCAGATGTTCCAGTTCCGCTATCTTTTCCTCTTTGCTGGGGATGTCAAAGAGACCCCCTCATTTCGTCCAGTTTTTTCTTGAGCGTTACGATTGCAGGTCTGTATTCTTCAAGCAGCAACTTTCTCACATCCTTTACTGGTTATTTTGCAGCTTTGCCCGTTAAAACCGACAAAGCTTATCTGTCGTTGTTGCGCAACCCGTGTTGCGGCAACAGACGTATTTCTGTCTTTTATTTCCCTTTGCCGCAGCAGTTTTTATATTTTTTGCCGCTGCCGCAGGGACAGGGATCGTTCCGTCCCACTTCCGGCCCTTTGTTGACCACCGGCTGCTTCACCGCTTCCCCCTCCGTGGTATCCACCGTGGGGTTGTTCGTGGTGGCGTTTTCCAGATGATCGTCCATGGCCATCATGGGCTGGGACACCACATTGACCCGGTACATGTATTTCACCACATCGTCCTCAATGGCTTCGATCATGGCTTCGAACATATCAAAGGCTTCAAACTTGTATTCCACCAACGGGTCCTTCTGGCCGTACGCCCGCAGGCCCACGCCTTCACGCAGCATGTCCATGGCGTCCAGGTGTTCCATCCAGTGGTTGTCCACCACCTTCAGCATAACCAGGTTCTCCAGCTCCCGCATGATTTCGGGGCTGATTTCCTCTTCCCGGCTTGCGTAAATATCGTCCGCCAGTTTGTGCAGGTATTCGCCTATCTCATCCCTGCCCAGGTCAGCCAGCTTTTCTTCCTTCAGCTCACCAAAAGGAGCAAAGTACTCTTCACAGTACCGCACCATATTTTTCAAATCCCAGTCTTCGGAATAGGATTCCGGCGGGCAATACATGCTCATGGCCCGATCCACGATCTTGTGGGTGAATTCCATGACGGTAGAACGCAGGTCTTCCTGGTCCAGCACCTTGCGGCGTTCTTTGTAGATGACCTCGCGCTGCTGGTTCATGACGTCGTCATACTCCAGTACCATCTTACGGATGTTGAAGTTGCGTTCTTCCACTTTCTTCTGGGCATTTTCGATAGAGCTGGTCACAATCTTGTTCTCAATGGGCTCATCTTCTTCCATGCCCAGCTTGTCCATCATGCCTTTGATCTTATCGGAACCGAACAGGCGCATCAGGTCGTCTTCCAGGGACAGGTAGAAACGGGAAGAACCGGGGTCGCCCTGACGGGCGCAGCGACCGCGCAACTGGTTATCGATACGGCGGCTCTCGTGGCGTTCCGTACCCAGGATGTGGAGACCGCCCTTTTCGGCTACGCCTTCACCCAATACGATATCGGTACCGCGGCCTGCCATGTTAGTGGCGATGGTGACCTGGCCCGGCTGGCCGGCGTCCGCCACGATCATGGCTTCTTTTTCGTGATACTTGGCATTCAGCACGTTGTGGGGAATGCCCTGCTTTTTCAGCAGCGCGCTCAGGTCTTCGGACTGGGTGATGGAAGTAGTACCTACCAGCACCGGGCGTCCTTCCTTATGCAGTTCCACGATTTCCTTCACGACCGCCCTGTATTTGGCAGCCTTGGTCTTGTAGATCACGTCCGGATAATCGGTACGGATCATGGGCTTGTTGGTGGGGATCACGACAACGTCCAGGCCGTATATCTTCTGGAATTCCTGTTCCTCCGTCTTGGCCGTACCGGTCATGCCGGCCAGCTTTTTGTACATACGGAAGTAATTCTGGAAGGTGATTGTCGCCAGGGTCTGGCTTTCGCGCTGCACCACTACGCCTTCCTTGGCTTCGATGGCCTGGTGCAGGCCTTCGGAGTAACGGCGCCCGTACATCAGACGTCCGGTGAATTCGTCGACGATGATGACCTCGCCGTCTTTCACCACGTAATCCCGGTCGCGGATCATCAGCTCTTTGGCTTTGATAGCGCACATGATATGGTGGGAGAAGTCCACGCCGTGTTCCGTGTCATACAAATTGGACACGCCCAGCGCCTTTTCCGCTTTGGCGATACCTACTTCCGTTGGCGCCACCTGCTTCTGTTTTTCATCCACGGTGTAGTCCTCGCCCAGCTTCATGCCGGCGACGATACGGGCGATGACTTTGTACAAATCGGCAGACTTTTCGCCGGGGCCGGATATGATCAGCGGAGTCCGTGCCTCGTCGATGAGGATGGAGTCCACTTCGTCCACGATACAGTAATTCAGCTCCCGCTGCACCATCTGGTCTTTATCAACCACCATGTTGTCGCGGAGGTAGTCGAAACCGAATTCGTTGTTGGTGCCGTAGGTAATATCCGCCTGGTAGGCCGCCTTCCGTTCCGTGAAATCAAGATCATGGACGATGAGGCCCACCGTCAGGCCCAGGAAATTATAGATGCGGCCCATGTCCACGCTGTCGCGGCGGGCCAGGTAGTCGTTGACGGTGACCACATGGACGCCGTGGCCGGTCAGTGCGTTCAGATACACCGGCAGGGTCGCCACCAGGGTCTTGCCTTCGCCGGTACGCATCTCGGAAATCTTGCCCCGGTGCAGTACCACGCCGCCAATCAGCTGCACATCAAAATGGCGCAGACCGGTGGCGCGTTTGGACGCTTCCCTTACCACCGCAAACGCTTCCGGCAGGATATCGTCCAAGGTCTCGCCCTTCTGCAGGCGCAGCTTGAACTCCGCGGTCTTGGCCTGCAGGTTGGCGGAGCTCATCCGCTCCATCTCAGGCTCCAGCGCGTTGATTTTGTCCACGATCGGCTGGATGTTTTTTAATTCTTTCTCATTGGGATCTCCGAATATCTTCTTTATTAAAGATTCCAGCAAATTCATCACTCCTCTTATATTAGTACTGAACAATCCTGTCCGCTCTTTTACTCCAGCAGCCAGTATGATACATTTTGCTTAAAGCAAACAATTATCCATTATTGTCTATCATAAAATTTTAACAGAAAGAGCCGCAAAAGTCAAAAAAACACGGCTGTTTCACCGGTGTAGTTTGTGAAGTTTGCGTGAATAATAAAAGTAAAAACGCAGGACTTTCGTCCTGCGTTGAATATATGCAGCGATACTTTATTCCATCTTCGGCTCCAGCAAACCGTAGTTGCCGTCCTTGCGCCGGTACACCACGCTGACCCCGCCGAAATCCGGATCGTAGAATACGAAGAAATCATGATTCAGCAGGTTCATCTGCAGGATTGCCTCTTCCGGGGTCATGGGGTTCATGGTAAAGCTCTTGTTGCGGATAATGCTGAATTCTTCTTCCGCCTCCGCCGGAACGGCCGCCTGTCCCGCTGCGGGAACCGTCTCTGCCGGAACTTCCCGGAAATTGTTGTATTTCCGTTTCATCAGCTTGGTCTTATATTTGTGCACCTGCCGCTCGATCTTCTCCACCACAAGGTCGATGGACGAATACATATCCTTCGTCGATTCCTGGGCCCGCAGCAGGATGCCTTTGGCCGGAACGGTTATTTCCGCAATATGGTTTCCGTTTTCTACCTTAAGGACCGCGGTGATATCTCCCACCGCCTTAAACTGCCTGGTAACTTTGTCGATCTTTTTTTCCACATACGCTTTTACTGCCGGTGATACAACGGTGTTTCTTCCTTTTACGATAATGGCCATACTGAGTCCTCCTTGAACGTCCAAGGTCACTTGGTTATTACAGGCTCCGGATCCGGAACCGCGGCCCGTTCTGTAACCGATCTGTAAAGCCTCCTCTTTGCCTGTCCTGTCCGCAGGGTTCCGTCCCCTTTGTCCGTTGTAGTATCATTCGACATGCTGCGTATTATTCCTGTATACAAAGTAAGATTTCTAACTTTTGTCACTTTTTTGTGCAAAATTGCAAATTTCGTTACAACTGTATTAACCATATTTTTCGAAAGAAAAGCAACGGCAGAAAAGAACTGAGCAAAACATCGGGAGCGTTTGCGTAATTTCATGAGACGAAATGAGCCGGCCGTGGCGAGACTGTCTGAGGAGCGAAGCTCCGAGTTTCGAAGCCACAGGCGAATAAGTCCATGAAATAACAAACGCGGACGGTTTTGCGAGGTCTTTTCCGCCGCTGCTACATCTTTGCGAAAACTAATCTTTTACAATATCTTGGACAGGAAGCTCTGGGTTCTTGGGTTTTGCGGATGGTCGAACACCTGCTCCGGCGTCCCCTCTTCCACAATATAGCCGCCGTCCACGAACAGCACCCGGTCGCCCACTTCCTTGGCAAAGCCCATTTCGTGGGTCACCACCACCATGGTCATGCCTTCTTTGGCCAGCTGCTTCATAACTTCCAGCACTTCGTTGATCATTTCCGGGTCCAGGGCCGAAGTGGGTTCGTCAAACAGCATGGCCTTGGGTTTCATGCACAAAGCGCGGGCAATAGCCACACGCTGCTGCTGCCCGCCGGAAAGCTGGTCCGGATAATTATTCGCTTTCTCCGCCAGTCCGACTTTTTTCAGGTAGGTCATGGCCAGTTCTTCTGCTTCCTTCCGGCTGACCTTCCGCACCTTCATGGGAGCCAGCACCAGGTTTTCCAGCACCGTCATGTGGGGGAACAGATTGAACCGCTGGAACACCATGCCCACTTCCTTGCGGACCTCATTGATATTCGCTGCCCCGTTTAAGGGGATATTGTCAAAAACAATCTCTCCACCGGAAGGCTCTTCCAGGTAATTGATGCAACGCAGCAGGGTGGACTTGCCGCTGCCGGAAGGCCCGATGATGACTACAACTTCCTTTTCTTTTATGTGCAGGTCGATGCCTTTCAGCACGTGCAGGTCGCCGAAGCTCTTCTTCAGTCCGGTGATTTTTATAATATCCTGTGGTGATGTCATTTCGTTTCAAACTTCCTTTCCAGGAGACCGGTAAGCCGGGCAACCGTGAATGTCAGGATCAGGTAGATGATCGCCACCGCCATCCAGATTTCAAAGGACGCATAGGTGCGGGCAATGATCAGCTGTCCGCGGCGGGTCAGTTCCTCAAAACCGATAACGGAAACCAGGGAGGAGTCCTTCAGCATGGCGATGAACTCGTTGCCCAGCGGGGGGATGATGCGCTTGAAAGCCTGGGGCAGGATAACGTAACGCATAGTCTGCCACCAGGTCATGCCCAGACTGCGGCCCGCTTCCATCTGCCCTATGTCAATGGACTGGATGCCGCCCCGGAATACTTCCGCCATATAGGCGCCGCTGTTGATAGAGCAGGCAGAAATGGCGGCAAAGTAGGCGTCCACCCGATGCCCGATGATGCTGGGCAAGGCAAAATACACCAGGAAAATCTGAATCAGAAGAGGTGTGCCCCGGATAAAATCCACATACACATTACCCATCCAACGCAGGATCTTAAAGTCGGACATGCGTATCAGGGAAACACAAATACCTATAATCATACCGAAAAAAACAGTAAGAGCCGTAATCTCAACGGTAATGCATGCCCCCGCGATCAACAGCGGGATCGCGCTTTGTATCAACTCAACATTAACGTCCATAAAACAAAACCCTTCTTAACAATTTGTATTTTTTTACATTTTGCAAATGCAAACACAGGCTGTCAGGTACGCAGGAAAGGCAACGTACAAACAGCTCTGTAATATTATACTACATAAATAAAAAATGCAAAAGGGAATTTATGCAAAATCCCCTTTTGCCTTGTTTTGCGTATCAAAAAATACAAATACTGTCAGATAGTATACAGCTTATTTCTTTACAGCGCCGAACCACTTCGAATACAGCTTGTCGTATTCGCCGTTCTTCTTCAGATCCAGCAGGGCCTTGTTGATATCCTTGGTCAGCGGGCTGTTCTTCTTCAGCGACAAACCGTAAGATTCGGCTTCCATGGTATCGCCTACGATTTTGGCATAGTCTTTGCCGCCGCCGGTAGCCAGGAAGTACTCCGCAACGGGCTTGTCGATGATGACTGCGTCAACACCCTTGTTCTTCAGCTCCAGGAAAACTTCTGCGTTGGTATTAAAGTTTTTCACTTTGGCGCCGGGGACCTTTGCTGCCCGTTCCGCGCCGGTGGTACCGATCTGCACCGCTATACCCTTGTTGCCCAGATCATTCACGTTCTTTACGGCTTCGTTGTCCTTATTTACCACAACAACCAGGCCGGATACGTAATAGGGATCGCTCATGTCTACGGCTTTCTGGCGGTCCGGAGTGATGCTCATGCCCGCGGCAGCCACATCGATGTTGCCCGCGTTCAGGGCCGGGATCAGGGCGTCAAAGCCCATGTTCAGGATTTCCACTTTCATGTTCAGCTGTTTGCCGATGGCCCGGATCAGGTCCATATCGAAGCCATCAAACTCCTTGCTGCCCTCTTTCTGGAATTCAAAGGGAGCAAAGGTGGGTTCCGTACCTACCCGCAGCACTTTGGGCGCTTCCGCCTTTTTCTTTTCTCCGCCGCCACAGCCGGCTACCATCATTACAGCCATCAACAGGGTCATCATAAGCACTAATGCTTTTTTCATTTGTTTGTTCTGCCTCCTCGTTTTTATAAAATGTCCTGCATACTGTTTTAAGCAATATCAAACGGATTCTACCCGTCGCTTAACATTATAGCGTAAATCCCGTTCCCAAACCGGGTTATGCAGACGTTCTCTTATTTTGCAGGCTTGCTGCCAAACCATTTTTCATACAGCTTGTCATAGGTACCGTTCTTTTTCAGGGTATCCAGCGCCTTGTCAATGTCCTTGGCCAGTTCCGGTTTCTTTTTGGAGATTACGATGCCGTAGTCTTCCGCGGTCAGAGGTTCGCCGGCCAGCTTGGCGTATTCGCTGCCGCCGTTCTTCAGGAAGTACTGCAGTACAGGCAGGTCACTGATCACTGCGTCCGCGCCCTTGTTCTTCAGTTCCATGCAGGCCAGGTCGCTGGTATTAAAGGTCTTCACTGTGGCACCCTTGTCCTTCAGCTTTTCCCCGTACATGGCGCCGGTGGTACCCAGCTGAACCGCAATGACCTTGCCCTTCAGGTCTTCAAATTTCTGTACGTCATTTACATCCTTGCGCACTACAAAGGCTAGGCCGGATTTGTAGTAGGGCTGGGAGAAGATGACCTGTTTCTTCCGTTCTTCCGTGATGCTGAAACCCGCGATGGAAACATCAATGTTGCCTGCGTTGATAGCAGGGATCAGGGCATCAAAGCCCATGTTCTTGATGGTGCATTTCTTGTAGCCCATCTCTTTGGCGATGGCGCGGATCAGGTCCATGTCAAAGCCGGTGAATTCCTTGGAATCCTTTTCCGGGAATTCAAAGGGCGCGAAGGACGGCTCCGTACCTACCAGCAGTTCTTCTTTGGCCGCCGGAGCCGGAGTCGCCGCGGCCTGCTTTTTGTCATCTTTCTTGTCTCCGCCGCCGCAGCCGGCAGCCAGAATGCCCAGCGCCAGGACCAGGACGCTCAATAATACCGTAAGTTTTTTCATTTTCTTTTCCCCCTCCAGGTTTTTTATTGTTTATTCACTGTATTTTTACAGCAGGAAACGCTATTTGGTTCCGCCTTTGCCAAACCACTTTTCATAAATCTTGTCATAGGTTCCGTTTTTCTTCAGGGTATCCAGCGCCTGATTCACCGCTTTTTCCATTTCCGGTTTCTTCTTGGCTACCGCGATGCCATATTCTTCCGCCGTCAGGGGCTCGCCTACCAATTTGGCGTAAGCGCTGCCGCCGTTCTTCAGGAAGTACTGCAGTACGGGCAGGTCGCAAACGACTGCATCCGCTTTTCCGTTCTTCAGTTCCACGAGGGCCCGGTCGTTGTTATCATAGGCTTTGATGACGGCGCCCTTGTCCTTCAGCTTTTCCGCATATACGGCGCCGGTCGTTTCTTCCTGCACCGCGATGGTCTTACCCTGCAGGTCTTCAAACTTCTTGACGTCGTTCACTTCCTTGCGCACGATAAACGCCAGGCCTGATTTATAATACGGCTGGGAAAACAGCACGACCCTTTTACGGTTTTCTGTAATCGTCATGGCTGAAATAACCATGTCTGCTTTGTCAGAATTGACAGCCGGGATCAGCGCGTCAAAATCCATATGCTTTATAGTACAGTTTTTATAGCCTATCTCTTTGGCTACGGCACGGATCAGATCCACATCAAAGCCGGTCAGGCTTCTGTCTTTTTCATCGTAATACTCAAACGGTGCGAAGGCGGCTTCGGTCCCCACGATCACTTCATCCTTCAGGACCGCTTTGTAAGCTGCTTTAGTGTCATCCTTCTGGCCGCCGCACCCTGCAGCCAGAACCCCCAAGGCTAAAATGAGAAAGCCTGCTATTGCGATCAGCTTTTTCATCCAAACATCCTCCAAACGATTTAACTGAATGAAACATCCATGGCAGCATTCCAGTCGTCACCGCCTCTATCCCTTTTATGCGGACAGTATCCGGAAACAACATGTCATGGAATAAAAACGCCCCGGCTGACCTGGTTTTCGCCCCCACACCCGCCTGCTGGAAGGTTCGCTCCTAAGCATCTGCTCCCCACTACTGCTCCTCTCGTACAGGAACGGCCGGCTCCAGGTCTGAACCTTGCGGTCAGACTCTGGCTGCCGGATTCCGTACGGCAGGACTTACCTCTAAGCTGCACCGTGCTCACAGTAATTTTACTGCTTACGTGGATCGTTTCGCCTGCAACTGGCATCGACTTTCAACCACAGACCCGGATTGTTTTTATTCATTAAGTGTAACACACCGGATTGAATATTTCAAGCGTTTCACGGCACTATCTTACCGTCTTTTTATCTTGTGTTTAATTCGTAACACACAGGGCAGCATTTGACGAACCTGTTTTTGGCGAAATTCAGTTTGTCTTGACGTTTTTTCCCAAAGCCACTATACTATAATCACACACAAAAAACGGAATCTTAACCGAACCTTAACCGGATGAATTCCGGTTATATTTATCTGGTAAAACAGCAATTACGGGAATGCCGGTTCCATGCGTTTACGCTGACCGGAAAAGAAGCCGGCAGTTCCATACAATACATGAAGTACGGACGTGATATTATGCTTTCTATCCCCCAGTATCTTGATTTTGCCTATACAGGGAAGACGAAAGAGATCTGCAGTTTTTTTCTGGATCTTTTACAGCGTAAGAGCGAAGCGCTTTATCTGCATTCGCAGCAGGTTGCCAATTATTCGGCCAGCGTGGCCGCCAAGCTGGGACTCTCCCGGAAGGAGATCGGTATCATCCGGACAGCGGCGTTGCTGCACGACATCGGCCTTCTGAGCGTACCCAACAGCATCATGAACAAGTTCCCTTACCTGAGCACCCGGGAACTGGCCCAGTACAAGCGTCACTGTGTTGCCGGCTGCAGCATGCTGGAAAACATGGAAGAGTTCGCCGGCATCATCGATCTGATCCGCAGCCATCACGAAAAGTGGGACGGCACAGGGTATCCCAAACGGCTGAAGGGCGTGAATATTCCGTTAGGCGCGCGCATCATCGCCGTAGCGGATTATTACGACAGCGTGATCAACCCCTCCAGTGCCCAATGGCAGAAAAGCCACCAGGAAGCGCTGCAGGAACTGTTAAGCGCCATGGGTACCGCTTTCGATCCGGAAATTGTAAAAGCCTTTATGGAAGCCATCGCTCCCGGCAACACCATCCGGCAGGTGCCTGTTTACGCCCCTAAGGGGTCCCCGAAACGAAAATCAAAGACCGCGGCGGAACGGATCACGAAAACGCCGGCCAAGTCGGTACATATGGCAACACAGACGGCTGTTGCCGACCCTGCCACTCCTGCTTCCCTGATTGCGGAAAAAGCAGAGACGGAAGAATATAAAGAGACCGCCGAAGCATAACAGGAAACGGCGTTCCGGTTTGCCCTCTTCATCATTCATAAAACACAACAGCAGGTTACGAACCAATCGCAGCCTGCTGTTTTTGTTTTTTTTATTTTTTCGAAATCTCTTTCAGCACTTCTTCCGTATGCTCGCCTAAGCGGGGGGCGCGCCGGTAAAAGGCGCAGGGCGTGGCGGAAAATTTAGGTACAAAGCCCATAGTCTTGTAATTTCCCAACTCCGCGTCCTCTATGTCCAGCACCATCTCATCGGCTTTTACCTGCTCCGCCGCCACCGCCTCATCATAATTCAGTACCGGTTCAAAGCAGGCATCGGAACCCTTTGCCAGCTCCGTCCACTCAAGCATCGTTTTTTCCGCAATGATGGCGGTCAGTTCCTGCTTCAGGTGCGGATAGTTCTTCTCATCCCGGATTTCCGTCACCAGATCCGGCCGGTCCAGCACCTTGCACAGCTTTGTCCAGAACTTCTCCTCCAGGCAGCCCACGCTCATGTACCTGCCATCCTTGGTCCGGTACACATTGTAATTGGGGTTGGCCCCGCTGAGCCAGTTGTTGCCCCGCATGTTCACGAACCCGTTGCCGAAATAGGTAGCGCTGACGCCGGGCACCAGCGCCAGACAGATATCAAACAGGGAAATGCTGATCTCCTGTCCTTCCCCGGTCCGGTCCGCGTGCCGCAGCGCAGCCAGGATCGACATGCCCGCCAAGGCGGAAGCCTGCATGTCCGCTGCCAGCACGCCGGGTATGGACGGTTTCCCGTCCTTTTCCCCGCTGAGGGAGATCAGCCCCGCCAGGCTCTGGTAGCCGATATCGTGATCCGCCTGCTTCACCAGGGGACCCTGCTTGCCGTAACCGGTAATGGAACAGTAGACTATTTTCGGATTTACCTTTTTCACTGTAGCAAAGTCGACCCCCAGCTTTTCCATCACGCCGGGGCGGTAGCTTTCCACCACCACATGGGCGGTCTTTGCCAGCTCCATGAAGATCTCCCTGTCTTTTTCCTGCTTCAGATCCAGCGCCACGCTCTTCTTGTTGCGGTTCACTTCCATGAACCAGCAGGCAAAATTCCCCCGGCGGGGTACAAAGTCCCGGGAGTAGTCACCCTTCACCGGTTCTTCTACTTTAATGACATCCGCCCCCATATCCGCGAACATGCGGGTACAGAAGGGTCCGGGCAGCAGCCGGGATAAGTCAAGCACTCTGATATCCTGTAAGGGTCCCATGTTTTTGCTCCTTTTTAAATAAAGAATTATTCCTATATTCTATTTTAATCTGTAACGCGTCGGTTGACAAGTGAAACAGAAAAACGTAAACTTAAGAAAAACCATTTTTAGAAATGCTAAATGATAATGATAAAGGAGCAAAAACATGTCTGTAGAACGTGCCAGAAGGTTCCTGTCCCAATTTGGGATGGAAGATAAGATCATCACTTTTAAGGAGTCTAGTGCTACGGTGGAGCTGGCGGCCAAGGCAGCCGGAACGGAGCCGGCGCGGATCGCTAAAACGCTGTCTTTTACAGGGAAAGAACACCCCGTGCTGATTGTAACTGCCGGGGACACAAAAATCGAAAATGCCAAATTCAAGCACTTTTTCGGCATGAAAGCCCATATGCTTCCCTTTGCCGAAGTGGAAGCGCAAATCGGCCACGCGCCCGGCGGCGTCTGTCCCTTTGGCGTGAACGAAGGAGTGAAAGTGTATCTGGATATTTCCATGAAACGGTTCCCCACCATGTTCCCCGCCGCGGGAGAAGAGAACAACGCCATCGAGCTGACGCCGGAAGAGCTGGAGAAATACACCGTCAACGAAGGCTGGGTAGATCTCTGCAAAGGCTGGCAGGACGAATAACTGTCCCCTGAAAAAACAAAAACTGCAACAATACAAATCTCTGCCATTCTGGCAGGTTTGTATGTTGCAGTTTTTTCTTTTTACACCAATTATAACGATACAGAAATATAGCTTTCTTACTTCTACAAATACGTTTGCTTCGTCCAACCTATGGTTTCAGGATTTTGGCATACATCGCGTCGTCTTTCGCCATCATCGCTTCACAGGCTTCTCCGGAAAACGTCACCGGATCAATGCCCTCTTTCCTGAACTTTTCTTTGTATTTCCTGCTTGCGCCTATTTTTTCTGCCGCATTACGTAAGATCGCGAGCCTTTCTTTGGGCAAATCTTTTGGCGCTGCCAGGACAGCCCAGGCGCGAACGGTCATCGGATGACCCAGCTCCCTGAAGGTCGGAATATCAGGAAGGGCTACGCTGCGGGTTTCTGTCATAACGCCCAGAATCTTTACTGCCCCCTTTGCAGCCTTATCCTTAAATGCGGCGGGATCCGCCAGCGTCACATCAATATGTTTCCCCGCGAATGCGGCTGAGATATCAGCGGTCCCCTTGGGATAAGGGACATGCTTAAATTTTACGCCAAATTCCTTTTCAAAATTCAGCGCGGCAATATGCCACACCGAACCTGTTCCTGCATTGCCTATCCTGATTTTCCCGGGATTTGCCTTTGCATATTTTACAAATTCAGGTACTGTATAACAGGGAAGTTCTCCGGACACGATTAATGCTGCAGAAGTAACAACAGGGGCGCAGATATAAACAAAATCCTTATAGGTCAGCGTGGTTTTACCCTGATGGGGGAACATGACCAGTTCAACCGTGACCATACCCAATGTATGTCCGTCAGGTTTTGCCTTTGCCAGCTCTGTCATTCCGGTCAGTCCTCCGCCGGCAGGCTTATTGACCGGCACGAACCGGCTGCCTTTTAATTCTTTCTGCAGTAAAGAACAAAGGATCCTGGCGCTGGTATCCGTACCTCCCCCGGCAGCTCTGGGAATGATAACGGTGATATCGCCATCCGCAGGATAGCTTGCTTCTTTTCCCGGCAGCTTTTCCGTATTACTGCTGCCGCAACCGGCCACGCCTAAAAGCATAGCCGTTATTATCAATAATGAAGTTAAAAGCCTCTTCAAGCGATATCCCCCCTCCGGTATTCCGACTCTTTTATTTTTATTGTAAGGAAACGCTGAACAATTTCTGTTTTCTGCTGTATCCGGAAAGCAACTGTCTGCTATTAATGCAGGCTTCCTCAGCCGCTTTCCCTGATCCTGAACTTACGGCACTGGGCAATCTCCCTCCAGGTCAGAAACGCCACGGCGATATTTTCCCGGTTATAGGTATAGGAAACCCACAAGCCGTGGAATGAATATGTAAGGGAAGGATAGCTGAACTCGCCCTTTCCTTTTTCCAACCGCAAAAACATCTCCCAGTGGCTGCCGTTTTCCCTACCCATGAACAGGGCCAGGGGCGTGCGGGCCCCCCAGTTGCCTTTCACCGGGTTGCAGGCCAGGAACAGCCTTCCCCCCGGCGTACGGATCACGTCAAAGCCGCTGTTGTTGTTATACAACTCCGTAGGCTGCGGCTCTGTCCAGTGCTTCCCTTCGTCATCCGAAATGCTGCTGTAAATATAACCTTCCGTGCTGCGCATATACATGTGCAGCCGGCCCTTTTCCTGCCACAGCACCGGCTGGATCACCCCGCGGCCATTAAAGCTCTGGGGACTGATGGGTGGCAAAACTGAAGCCGCCAGCGGTTCTTCCTGCGCGTTCTCTCCTGCCTCCGGCAGATTGAGGGCCAGCAGGTTCAGGCCCATCAACGCAGTCCGGTTCCATGTGATACCGTAATTGTCGCTGCAATCGCAGAAGGACTGCCATTCACCCCGTTCCACGCTGCCGCCGGCACAGATACGGCCGGAAGGAAGGATGATCGGTTTTGTCCGCACCGGCCCCCTGCCCCCGGTTGAATCTCCCGGCACCAGCGGCCGGGGATGTCCCCAGTAAACGGGATCAGCCCGGCTAACCATGACCATGGTCTTCCAGTCGGCAATTTTATTCCCCGTCTTAAAAAACAGCAGCACATGCTCGTGCTGTACCAGCAGCACCGGATTCCAGCAGGCTTCCGGCATACTGGTGACGCAGACGGGTTCCGTCCAGTCGCAGGTTACCGATAACGTTTCCTTCACGCGACCGTCGTGGATGTATTCCCGGTCCATCTCCTGCGGTTCATCTTTCCTTGCAATATAACGGGGCCTGCCCACAGAGAAATAAATCTCTGTGTCTGCCGCGCCTTCCCGGCTGCCGCCGAACCACACGCACAGCAGGGAACCGTTGGGCAGCGCCGCCAGACAGCTGCCGTGGCACATGGCGGTGGGCAGCGTTTTGCATATCAGTTGCTTAAACAAAAAAGGTCACACCTTTCTTGGTTTGTTATTATTATTTTACCATTCTCTATGCAATTACGCAAAGAAAAACAGCGGGCTTTCCGCAAAAATGCAAAACGCCCGCTGCGTTGTATTTTAAGGAGACGCTTCTTACGCCTTGTTGCTTTGGTAAAACTCTTCCATGAATTGCGCCAGCGCTTCGCAGCCTGCCAGCGGCATGGCGTTGTAAATGGAAGCGCGGATGCCGCCCACGCTACGGTGGCCTTTCAGGCCCCCCAGACCCCGCTGCTTGCCTTCCTCAACGAACTTTGCTTCCAGCTCTTTGGACCCCAGGTTAAATGTCACGTTCATGATGGAACGGCTGTCCTTTGCCGCCCTTCCCTTATAAAACTCAGGGTATTTGTCCAGCAGCGCATATAACAGGGCTGCCTTTTTCCGGTTCACGGCTTCCATCGCGGCCAGGCCGCCCTGCTTCTTCAGCCATTTCGCTACCTTGCCTACGATGTAAATGGCAAACACCGGCGGCGTATTGTACAGGGAATCCTTGTTCAGTATGGTCTCATAGTTCATCATGACGGGCAGCTTTTTGTCGCGTCCGGCCACAAAGTCCTTCTTCGCAATGATCAGCACCACGCCGGCCGGGCCGATATTCTTCTGGGCCCCGCTGTAAATGAGGGAGAACTTCTCCACCGGGAAGGGCCGGGACAGGATTTCCGAGGACATGTCCGCCACCAGGGGCACATCCCCCGTCTCGGGATATACGAAATACTCCGTGCCTTCAATGGTATTGTTGCCGGTGATGTGCAGGTACGCGCAGTTCTCCGGCAACTTTACTTCTTCGGGACGGGGCACCCGGTCGTAACCCCGGGCCTTGGAGCTGAACACTTTCACCGCCTTGCCCACTTTTTCCGCTTCCTCAAAAGCCTTGTCGGCAAAGGAACCGGTGTCAGCATAGGCCGCCGTCATCCCGTCTTTCAGAAAGTTATACGGTACGCAGCTGAACTGCAGGCTGCCGCCGCCGCCCATAAAGAAGATGCCGTAATCATCCGGCAGGTTCAGCAGGTCTTTAATATCCTGTTTGGTTTCTTCCAGCACTTTTTCAAAGGCAGGACTGCGATGGCTGATCTCCAGGATCGACATCCCGGTATTGTTAAAATCCAGCAGTTCCGCCTGTACTTCTTCCAAAACTTCCAGAGGCAGGGCCGCAGGGCCCGCGTTAAAATTGAAAATCCGGCTCACGTTTACAACTTCCTTTCCTTTAAGTTCTGATACTTTTAATTCATTATACGCTGCCATCCGTTGCCCGGATAACAAAGCATGTTCCGTTTGGAAATATCCGTTCTATTATAAATCTTCCAGCAGATGGACCACCATACCGTCCCGCAGCTTGGGCTCGAACCAGGTGGATTTGGGGGGCATGATCTTGCCCGCGTCCGCCACGGTCATGACCTCCTGCATCAGGGTGGGGTACATGGAAAAGGCCACGGCAAATGTGCCGCTGTCCACCTTGCGCTCCAGTTCCTCCATGCCCCGGATGCCGCCTACAAATCCAATGCGTTTGTCCGTACGGGGGTCGCCGATTTTCAGGACCGGCGCCAGCAGGTTGTTTTGCAGAACGGAAACATCCAATGACGCAATCGCGTCCTGCGCGTCATAGGTCCCTTCTTTGGCCTTCAGTTCGTACCAGAGCCCGCCCAGGTACATGCCGAAGGTGTGGCGTGCTTCCGGACGGTACGCCTTCTGTACCGATTTCACCAAGAACTTCTCTTCTATTGCCTGCAGGAAGGATGCCTGGCTGAGACCGGCCAGGTCCGCCACCACACGGTTGTAATCCAGGATTTCCATCATGTTGTCGGGGAAGATGACAGCCTGGAAGTACTCATACTCCGCCTCTGCGTCCTTCACGCCCGCTTCCTTTTCCATCTGATCCGCCACACGCATGGCACCGGCGCAGCGATGATGCCCGTCTGCAATGTAAAAGGCAGGCACTGCCTTAAACAGGCGGATGATCTCCTGGATCTGCACCGGGTCGTCCACCACGTACAGGGTGTTGCGCACGCCGTCTTCCGCGATAAAGTTGATGACCGGTTCCCGCTCCGCCATCAGCTTCAAAATGCAGGAGCTGATCTCCGGGCGCTGCCGGTAGGTCAGGAACACCGGACCTGTCTGCGCTTTTGTCGCCGTAATGTGACGCACCCGGTCCTGCTCCTTTTCCGTGCGGGTGAGCTCGTGACGCCGGATGATACCGTTGCGGTATTCTTCCACGGAAGCCGTCGCCACCAGACCAATCTGGATGTGCTGGTTCATGCGCTGGCGGTAAATGTAAAAGCAGGGCGTCTTATCCTGTTTCATCTTGCCGCTGGCGACATAGTTCACCAGGTTTTCCCTTGCTTTCGCGTACACTTCATCGCTGTAGGCGTCCACGCCTTCAGGCAGGGTCGCTTCCGATTTGGTTACCGTTAAAAAGCTGAACGGATCCGCCGCAATCTTGCCGCGGGCTTCTTCCGTATCCATTACATCATAGGGCAGCGACGCGATCTTCGCCGCCAGTTCCGATTCCGGTCTCAAGCCTCTGAAGGGTCTTACCGTTGCCATAGAAAAACCTCCTGTAAAGCCCGGAAAAGACTTCGCAAAACCGTACACGATTGCTATTCCATGGACTCATTCGCCTGTGGCTTCGAAACTCGGGGCTTCGCCCCTCAGACAGTCTCGCCACGGGCGGCTCATGTCATCTCATGGAATGACGCAATCGTTCCCGACGTTTTGCTCATGTCTTTTCCTTCCTATTTTTTAATTTTGTCATTATGTATATCTGGTATTTAATTATAGAAATAAACAGTGGATTATGTCAATGGAGTTACAGAATTTCCATATATAAATCCGGCAGGTAATTGCAGAAATGGGAATTTCACTATATAATTAAGTATTATTACAGTTTCAGAAGGACGGTCTTTATTTTGCATTTCAACAAGAAAGTGATCCAGCGGGCGATGCCCATTTATATCGGCTACCTGTTTTTGGGGCTGGCCTGCGGTATTTTGGGACAGCAGGCCCGCATCTCGCCAGTGGAAGCGTTCATTATGAGCATCCTGGCCTACTCCGGCAGCGGGCAGTTCATCTGCATCGCCATGCTGCTGGACAACGCCTCGCTGTTTTCCATCCTGGTCACCAATTTTATGGTGAGCCTGCGGTACATGTTCTTTTCCACGGCCATGTACCCCCACATTAAAAACTGCTCCCTTCCCTATTCCATCCTGTTCGCCCAGAACATTACCGACGAGACCTTTGCGGTGAATCTGGACTGCTTTAACAAGGATAAGGACTGGGATCCCCGGCAGGGGCTGGCGTTAGGTTTTTCTCCCTGCCTGGTCTGGGCCAGCGCCAACTTTATCGGTTGCACGGCGGCAGCCTGGCTGAATCCGCCCACGGAGCTGGTTTCTTATATTTTAGTTGCCATGTTCCTGGGTATCTGGAGCAGTTACCTGCACGATACGGTACTGCTGATCGCCGGCCTGCTGGGCGGCATTCTATCCGTTCTTCTTTCCTTTGTCGTACCCTTCAAGCTGCACATCGTGCTGGCCACGCTCATCGTATCGGTGATCGCCTGCTGGCTGGAAGTAAAACATACGAAAAAAGAAGAAGCAGGTTCTTAAGAACAACGTTTTATCTGTATAACTGCTAACCTGAAACACAGGCCGGAAAGCGACCGGCAGACTGGAGACTTCCAATGAGTAACGAATCCTTATATATATACGGCGCCACCCTGATGATGGTCATCGGCACCTTTTCCTGCCGGGAACTGCCCCTGCTTTTGCTGCGGGGCCGTAAGCTGCCGGACTGGTTCAGCATCTGGCTGAAGTACATCCCTACCGCCATCTTTGGCGCGCTGATCTTTCCGGATATTTTCCTGAAAGACAATGCGCTGAACTTTACCTTGCAGAACTACGGCTTATGGGCCACCGTCTGCGCCTTCCCCATCGTTTACAAAACGCAGTCCCTGCCGGTAGCGCTGGTAGCGGGAACGGTATTCTTCTGCATTTTTAAATACGTCATATAAGAAAATCCTCTGCTTTTTATGCGCAACGCCTTCCATTGTATAACGTTGCTGCAATTATAACCTAATACTCCATCTTCCGTTTCAGTTTATATGGAGGCTTTTATGATTTTTACCGCACACAAAAAACAAATCAGTACAATCGCCGTTGCACTGATTTGTTCTTTTTTAACAAGTATAGCAATGGCCGCTCCTGCCGCGCCGACAGTGCGCGCACCATACAACCGCACCGACTGGTTCTGCGCCTGCAAATACACCAGCGCCTGCCGACACGAAGCCGGCTAATACACCTCCGGCAAGTACAACGCAAACCAGTTCAACTGTTACAACGCTGCCGGCACAAACAAACAGCACGCCAGCTTCTGTACAGCCTCAGCCTGAACAAAAGCAATCAACGCAGCCCGCGCCTGCAAGTACGACGCAAACCAAAAAGGAACCTGTGGCGTCAACTATGCCTGATACAACAACGCAGCCTGCTCCAACACAGAATGCCCCTGCCATAATCAAACCAACCAGCAAGACAACATCTGCCACAAAGACCAATACAGAAAACGCCAAACCCGCCGCAACGCAAAAACAAAAAACCGCCGTTGTCCCCGGCCACCCCTTCCGCGTCCAGAACAAAGAGGAAAACTACAACTCCCTGTTAAACAAAACCGCAACCCGGAAACTGGATGCCGCACTGGCCGACATGATCGGCGGCTATGGGGAAAAAGTACCGGGCCTGGCCGTCATCGTGTTCAAAAACGGCAAGGAAGTATACCGTAACATGATGGGCAACCGCTTCCTCAGCCCCCGCAATAAAAACTGGAACCTGCCTGTCACCTCCGACAGCCGGTTCCGCGTAGCTTCAATTTCCAAAATTTTCACCGCTACCGGTTACATGCAGCTGGTGGAAGAAGGAAAGATCAATCTGGACGAAGACGTGAGCCGTTACCTGGGCTTCACCCTGCGGAACCCGAATTATCCCAACAGGGCCATCACCTCCCGGATGCTGCTTTCCCACACGTCATCCATCCGGGACTACCCCACTCCCTACGTACCTTTTAAAAGCAACGTCAGATCGTTTTTCACCTCTGCAGACTGCTGGACGAAGAACAGGGCCCCCGGCACCAATTTCAGCTATTGCAATCTGAATTTTGTCCTGCTGGCTACCATTATGGAAAAGGTGTCCGGCCAGCGTTTCGACAAATACATGACGAAAAACGTGCTGAAGCCCCTGGAGATCAAAGGCAGCTTCAACCTGCGGGACTTTTCCTCCGGCGACCTGCAGAAGATGGGGACGCTTTACCGTAAAACCAAAGGGGAATCCGGCCGCTATTATGCCCAGATCGACGACCGTCCCATCGAACTGCCAAACGCCTCCCTGCTGGCCAACTACAGGCCCGGAACCAACGCAGGCATCTTTTCCCCCCAGGGCGGACTGCGCATATCACCGGAAGAGCTGGCCCATATGCTGCAAATGTTGATGAACCAGGGTAACTATAAAGGAAAACAAATACTTAAATCCGCCTCGGTGCAGATTATGGAAAAACCGGTCTGGAAATACAATCCGTCCCAGCCCAACGGCGACATTGACAACGATGCCATTGAAAGTTACGGTTTGGCCCTGCAGTATTTCAGCGGCACAGGTTCCACAAAACCGGCTCCCAACCGCCCCGACTTTGATCTGGTCGGGCATCTGGGGGAAGCCTACGGTTTCATCGGCGGTCTTATGTGGCAGCCCGGCACGAAAAACGGATTTGTTTTCCTGCAGAACGGCTTCGCCACCGATTATAAATATAACAAAGGACGTTACAGCCGTAACTACCGTTGGGAAGAGAACTTTATGAAGACAATCATTGAAAACGTATATGGGAAATGAAAAACCGGTCACGCAAGTGACCGGTTTTTTATTTCAAATCTATCCTTTTTAGTTTCCATGTATTATGTGCCAGCAGCGCCGCCGCCACAATGGTCACCACCAGCAGCATCCAGGGTTGCAGCAGGGGACCGCCCAATAAGAAAATCAGACCCACAGCAAAGGGCAGAAGCACCAGGTTGCAAATGCAGACGATGCGCACATCGCCTTTTATGGTTTCCACGCAGGCGCGGCTCAGCTTAAAGGTAGCCGCCACGTTGCGCAGGTCGTTGTCCGTCAGCACCACCTGGGCCGCTTTCCACACCGTTTTGGTACCGCTGCCTACGGCAAAACCGAAGTCCGCACACTCCAGCGCCGGGGCGTCGTTATCCCCGTCGCCTACCACCGCTACGATTTCGCCGCCTTTGCGGAAGGTCTGCACCAGCTGCGCCTTATGGGTGGGCAGCAATTGCGCCGCCACCCGGTCCGCGCCGGCCAGCCTGCCCAGATACAGACCCGCCCGCTTATTGTCCCCGGTCATCACGGAAGTGGTAATGTTCATTTCTTTTAATCTGCGCATGGCTTCCTGTGTTTCTTCCCGCAGTTCATCGGAAAAACCGAAAATGGCGTACAGGGTGCGCCCCACCGTCAGGTACCACACGGTCTTGCCCGCATCGGACATCTGCTCCACGTACCTGTTGGTTTCCGGCGGAATCCGGGCATAGCGTTTTACAAAATCCAGAGAGCCCAGCCTGATATTTTCCTTAAAGCAGCGGGCGCTGTGCCAGCCTTCCGGCGTGGATTGGATTTCCGTACAGAGAGGAAGCTTACAACCTTCCGCCGCATCCCGTACCGCCGCGGCTTCCGGCAAATCGCTATCCTGCAGCATGGCAGCTGCCAGACTTAACAGACCCGGCTCGGAACCGTTGTTGAAGATATGGATATCCGTCAGCACCGGATGACCTATGGTGAGGGTTCCCGTTTTATCAAAAATGATCAGTGAGGTTTCACCCACGTCGCCTAAAATCGTTCCGTCCCGCAGCAGGATATTCTGCTCCGCCGCTTTCTGCACCGCGGTAAAGGCTGCCGCACTGACAGCAGGCAACAGTAACACAGGGCAGCAGCAGACAAAAATAGACATGGCAATCTGCCAGACGGGGAAGGTTGCCTTACCGGTAAAGAAAAAGCTGAGGCAGGCTACGATGGCCAGTAAAATGGAACCGCTCACCAGCCACATGGAGGGCAGATCCAGAAACTGCGGCAAAGGCGCCTTGCACCAGCGGTCCAGATAGACGCTGCCCAGCGCCGTCGTTACACACACCCCGATATAGGCAAGGAACAGTGGCGGCAGGTTCCAGTAATGCTGCCCCTGTACCAGATGGATAGATGTGTATATACCACCAGTCACAGCAGCAAGGGTACCGAGCAGAAGCAGCACTTCCGCTGATGGGATGCGTTCCTGCAGGTCCTGCAGCGCCTGCTGATAAAACTGACGGCCCGCATACAAAACCGGCGACAGTAATAACAGCTGCAGCACCCCGCGCAGGTTCGCCGCTGCGTGCGGGTCCGGCAGATCGATCAGGCTGCCCCGTATACCGGCAGACACTAGTAACGGCGCAATTTCCGTCCAGAACGCTACAAGCAGCAGGGGAATCAGAAACATGACAGCCATCTTCAGTCGGGAAATCTGCCCGGCCACCGCCCGGCCTTTCCGTTTGGGACGCTGCCGGCGTTTTGGCTGGCTTGCCGCATCCTGCTCCGCTGTGTTAACGGACGCGGTGTCTACTTCCTGCACGGGAGCGGAAGATTGCGCTGCGTCACCCGCATTCGGTTTATCCGTCGCGTTAGCGGCTGCTTCGCTCTCAACTGACCCAGTGGTATTATCCTTTTTTATTTCATTGTCGTTTTTTTCATTCGGCTTCATCACACAAGGCTCCGAAAAGTAAGAGTTGTAATTCAGTTCATACTAATCTTAACAAGGCAAACTTTTCTTGTCAATTTTACTGATACGTTTCTTTCCATTTTGCTGTATAATATAAGGAGACGCTGATTGAACCGTCCATTCTGTAATGGCACAACCGTCAAACAAACTAATTGATATATCACATTCCAAAAGCAAACAAAGAAAGGAGTCCTCACCATGGCAATCCTCGGCGCAGTACAGGTTCCCCATCCGCCCCTCATCGTTCCCGAAGTGGGACACGGACAGGAAAAAGGTATCCAGGCCACCATCGACGCTTACGAAGCAGCTGCGAAATTCATTGCGGACCTGCAGCCAGATACGGTTATCATCTCCAGCCCCCATTCCATTTTGTACTCCGATTACTTCCACATCTCGCCGGGCCCTTCCGCCAAAGGAACCCTGGCCCAGTTCGGCGCGCCCCAGGTCAAATTCAGTGTGAATTACGATGAAGAGCTGGTAAAGGCCATCGACGCGGCGGCCAAAGAAAGAGGAATCCCCGCAGGCACGCTGGGCAACCGGCAGCCGGAGCTGGATCACGGTACCATGGTGCCGCTGTATTTTCTCGCCAAATATTGCACAAGCTGTAAAATCGTGCGGGTGGCCCTCTCCGGTTTTTCGCTGAAAGAGCACTACCGGGTGGGTATGCTCATTGCGGAGATGGCGGAGAAGCTGGGCCGGAAGATCGCCTGGATCGCCAGCGGCGATTTATCCCACAAGCTCACAAAAAGCGGGCCTTACGGCTTCAACCCCGCAGGCCCGGAATACGATAGAAAAATCATGGAAGTGATGGGAAGCGGTAACTTCCCGGAGCTGTTTGCCTTTAAAGACATGTTTCTGGAAGAAGCCGCCGAATGCGGCCACCGTTCCTTCGTCCTCATGGCCGGCGCCTTCGACGGGCTGGCGGTACAAAGCAAAATGCTGAGCTACGAAGGGCCCTTCGGCGTGGGCTACGGCGTCACCCTGTTCACCCCTGCCGGGGCAGATGAAAGCCGTCACTTCCTTAACGCTTACGACACCATCCGGGGCAGGATGAAAGCGGAACGGCTGGCCAAAGAAGACGACTACGTGAAGCTGGCCCGGGAAGTAATTGAACATTACGTGAACAGCAAGGGCGGCTACCTGCGCTCGCCCCAGCATATTTCCCCGGAAATGACGCAACAAAAAGCCGGCGTGTTTGTTTCGTTAAAGATCCGCGGCGCATTGCGGGGCTGCATCGGTACCATCGGCCCCATGTACGACAACGTGGCGGAAGAGATCCGGCACAACGCCATCTCCGCCTGCAGCCGCGACCCCCG
Source organism: uncultured Succiniclasticum sp. (assembly GCA_905233365.1). GTDB lineage: Bacteria > Bacillota > Negativicutes > Acidaminococcales > Acidaminococcaceae > Succiniclasticum. The sequence goes on along the minus strand of CAJODT010000007.1, from coordinate 18,000 downwards.
CTTCACCCCGGTGCTGCCCGAGGAACTGGAAGAACTGGAATACAGCGTGGACGTGCTGGGCCCCATGGAACCCATCAGCTCCCCTGCCCAGTTAGACGTAAAAAGGTACGGCGTACTGGTGACCAAGGGAAGCCGCAGCGGTTTGCTGCTGCCCAACCTGCCCGGCGTGGATACCATCGAGCAGCAGGTCGACATAGCGAAACAGAAGGCGGGCATCCGTCCGGAAGAAAGCGGCTGTGAACTGAAGCGGTTTGAAGTGATACGGCATTATTGAGATTTTTTAACTCCTCGCCATCTTAGAACAAGCTGCTGCATTCAGATAGCATCAGCAGGACTTTAATGTTTTTTCATACAAGGAGTTTATTTTATGCCAAACACCTGTCCCTACTGTCACCACCATTGCAATCTGCAGGAAGGCAAAACCGGTTTCTGCCGCGTCCGTACGCTGCATGACGGCAAAAACGTCTGCGGCAATTACGGTTTCCTTACTTCGCTGGCGTTGGATCCAATTGAAAAGAAACCCCTTAACCGGTTTTATCCCGGCACAACCATTCTGTCTCTGGGCAGCTACGGCTGCAACCTGCGTTGCCCCTTCTGCCAGAATTTTACCATTTCCCAATACGGACGGGACGCATTCCAGCCTGTCATCGCCACGCCGGAACAAATCGCGGCCAAAGCCCTGGAACTGAAAAACCGGAACAATATCGGCGTCGCCTTCACCTACAATGAGCCCTTACTAAGCTGGGAGTTTATCCGCGACACAGGGGAGCTTGTCCACCGTAACGGACAGAAGAACGTGGTGGTCACCAATGGGAACTTTTCTGTGGAAATAGCCAAAAACCTGGCAGGCATCGTGGACGCTTACAACATTGACCTGAAGGGCTTCACACCGGAATGGTACAATAAACTTGGAGGCAACCTGGAAATGGTGAAAGCGTTCATCACCGAAGCCTGCAAAACGGCCCACGTGGAACTGACCACTCTCATCGTGCCCAACGAAAACGACAGTCCGGAGGAAATGGAAACCATCGCCCAATGGATCGCGTCCCTTTCGCCGGACATTCCGTTGCATACGAGCAAGTTCTTCCCCCGCTGGAACATGGTGGACAGAAACGAAACGCCTGCCGCCCGGGTGTACCGGCTGGCAGACGTGGCGCGAGAGTATTTAAAATTTGTGTATACGGGAAACTGTTAAAAACAACTTGAATTTCAAACATTCGTGTGCTATAATACGCCTTGGGTGTCACCCTAAACGGTGGACGGTTGACCTTCTACGGAGGGTCTGGACCCTCCGATTACATAGAAACCCGCAAGGGAATGTCTGTGGAAAGGAGGGCTTAACTTTGAGTGACTATGAAACCTTAAGCATTGTACTGATGATGCTTGCAATCATCGTAACATTGCTGATAGCGTTAATAGAAAACAAGAAGTAACCGCCCTCGACCAAAGGATGCGGTTACTTCTCGAAGCAACTGTATAATCTGGGTCAACCGTTCATCGGTGACACTCTTTTTCTATTTGTATTTTACCATTGCGCAACCACAATGTCAATGGTTTACAAATTCAACGCCAAATGCTAACACTATTCTATTTTCTCTCCACAATCCGTCCATTCCTATACGCTTCCAGCAGATCCTTCAGATCGGAGATCTGCTGTTTTAAATTCTGGCCGTTGTCCGTGTCGCCGATCATCACCCGTTTGGGTTCCATCTCCACCTGGGTGGTGACGGAATCAATGTCCGCGTTGGTGGTGAGCACATGCTCAATATCCTGGAAGGGATAATGGGCCTTGATGCGGATGCCGTGGGAGTTGAAGATCAGCGTGTAGCCCGCGATGCCGGTGGACTTTTGGTACGCCTTGCAAAAGCCGCCGTCAATGCATATCTCCTTGCCCCCTGCACGAACCGGCGTATCGCCCTTGGCCACCTTCACCGGGGTGTGCCCGTTGATGATGTGGGACTGAGGGCTGTCCAGACCAAATTCATGCAGCACTTTTTCACAGATTTCCTTCTTCCGGTGCAGCTTGTAATACGGATCCTGAGGCTCCTTCCAGGTGTCTTCATCATCAATATAGCTGCGTTCAAAGGTCTTGATGGTACGACCGGTAACCGGGGAATCGGGATGAATCCACAGGAACCAGAAGAAATCCTGATCTTCTAATTTGCGGCGACGGAAGCAGACCCTGCTCAGGTGATCCACCCAGTCCATATAGGCGCGGCCTTTCAGGGTTTTGCCCATGAGGGTGACCTCCCGGAAATTGCCCTCCTCGTCCATGGGCAGCCCGCCGTGGAACATCAGGTTGCCGTTCATGACTTTATACAGGGAACCGTGGCTGAAGAAAAAGTCCATATGTTTCTGCAGCGCTTCGCTGTTCATGAAATCCCACTGCCAGTCTTCAATAATCTTCTCTTCCTCCGGCGAATACTCATAGGGATGCTCCGGATCGTAGGTGGGGAAGTCCGTGGTGTTCATTTCATACTGCTTCCCGTCCGGCAGGATGGCGATGCCTTTCACCGGGTCGATCTTGTCGAACAGCAGCCTGTCTTCCATCTTATATTCCGGATGGCGCAGCATGGCCTGGCCTTCCGCTTTGAACAGCATCACGTTGATGGCTTTCACCAGCGCGTTCTTGCTTTCATCTTTCTGATATTTTTCCGCGGAAAAGACCACAAAATCCCGAAGGCTGATGCCGTAGCCGTTTTCCAGAATTTCCCAGTTGTTGTACCGGATATTGTTGCGGATGACATTGATGATGCAGGGAATGCTGCCGGCCGCCGCCCCCATCCACAGCACGTCGTGGTTGCCCCACTGTACGTCCACGGAGTGATGTGTCAGCAGACGGTCCATAATTTTATGGGCATAGGGACCGCGGTCATAGATATCCCCGACGATATGCAGGTGGTCCACCGCCAGCCGTTTGATCAGATAGGTCAGGGCATAGACGAAAGGACGGAAGCTGCCGGTCTCCCAGATCGTGTCCAGAATTTTAGCGTGGTATACGTACCGGTTTTGGTCTTCGTCCGGCTGGGCATGGAGCAATTCGTCCAATACATAACGAAAGCCTTCCGGCATAGCCTTACGCACCTTGGACCGGGTGTACTTGGAGGACAAGAGCCGCGCCAGCCGCAGCAGACGGCGCAGGGTGGTCTTCGCCCAGGTCTCCAGGATCGGGGTTTCCTTGTCCATCATGTCCAGCTTTTCTTTGGGGTAATAAATAAGGGTGCAGAGATTCTTGCGGTCCCGGTCATTCATGGATTCGGTGAACAGCATGTCCACCTTTTCCCGGATGACGCCGGAGCAGTTGTTTAAAATGTGGTAAAAGGCCTCGTACTCTCCGTGCAAGTCACTCATGAAATGTTCCGTGCCTTTGGGCAGGTTGATGATGGCCTGCAGGTTGACGATCTCCGTGACCGTCGCTTCCTGGGTCGGGAACTGCCGCGTCAGCAATTCAAGACATTTTTTATGTTCTTCTGACCAGTTGTGCATTTCCATGAATACTCGCCGCCTTTCATAATAATCATAGTGCAGACACGATTGACAGGTTTGAGGGAAATAAGTACAACGCAATTCCGATTTTTGTTATATATATTATACACTAAATTGTGCTATTTGTAATACATATTTTTCGTATTTTTGTAAATAAAAAAAGAAAACCGGATGCTTTTTCAAAGATGCATCCGGTTTTAAAATCCAGTTTCCTTTACTTCTCCTCATTCCCAAAGGCTTTTACCCGTTTGGCCAGGCGGTCCAGCAAGGTACCCTCCCGGATGGGCTGCGGATTATATTTCAATTTGTCATAGGACTTGATGGTATTCAGGTTTTCGTCCTGCACCGCGCCCTTTTCCATGTACGCAGTGTAATTGTCATAATTGATGCCGTACCTTACATACACATAGTGCATGCCCTTGCCGAAGGTGTCGTCCACCCAGGTGTAGGTGCAAACCCAGACCTTCTTCTCATTTTTGTCGGGCACCCTTTCCACAGACGTGCGATCAAAAAACGTACCCTGATAATCCGTGGAGCTGAGCCAGATCCACTTGCCCTGATCCAGCTTGCAGTAATCGGACACCGGTTCCGCGCTGCACACTGACGCAAACAGTGTAACCAGCAACGCACACAAAATAAATATCTTTTTCATGACCATCCCTCCAGATAAAGTCTCTGCAAACAGAAACGCAAATTCAATTTCGTAATCGCAACGCCACAGCATTCCTTTCAACAGCAAATGCTCTGACGCTTTTCTTTACATATTATACCACATCAATCAGAAAATGTAATTGATTTTATCCATTCCTTCCTATCACCTTGTAGCACAGCCCCGCGCTGGCCAGCAGCATGCCCGCTGCCAGGAAGAACAGGACGGGGATGCCGAAATGTTCCGCAATGAAGCCGCCGAAGATGGCGCCGGAGCTCATGCCGATAAATTGGAAGGACTGGTTGATGCCGTACATGCGGCCCAAAAACTCCTGGGGCACAAACTCCTTGATCAGATGATTTATGGATGGCATCAGCCCCGCCACCGCGATGCCATGGATAAAACGCAGCGCCCCCAGCTGCCAGGGCGCCGTGACAAAGGCCTGGGGAATTGCCACCGCACAAGCTGTCAGCAGGGCGCCGAACAACACCTTCTGGGTACCGATACGGTCAGACAGGGCCCCCAAACGGGAACCGAACAGGACGCTGGCAAACCCTGCGCTGGAAAACACCGCCCCGGAAATCAGCGCAACGTGGTTCGACTCCGGCACCAGTCCCGCAATATACACCGTAAGAATCGGCTCGATGCACATGAGGGAAAACTGGAGCGTAAACGTGGTCACAAATACACCGAACAGCGCGGAAGGACGGGACAGGGAAGCAAAAGCGTCCCGGTTGGAAGCGTTCACCGCAGCCGTATCGGTAACCTTGCGTGTCTCATGGATTCCCATAATGGCCTGGCTGCTCAACAGACAAAAGGCCGCTACGGTCTCCGCCAGCCAGCCTCCCAGCAGGGGACCGATCAGCGTACCACTGATCTGCCCGGTGTAGAATACCCCCAGGGCCCAGCCTGCCCGATGGACGGGTGACTCCGAAGAAACAAGGGGAATGGCGGTAGCCAGGAAACCGCTCAGGGCGCCCTGCAGCAGACGCAATATCACCAGATGGTACACGTTCTGGGCCATGCCCATGCCGAAGTTGATGACCGCCAGCCAGATGACCGCCCGCAGGCACATGAGCTTGCGCCCGTACCGGTCGGACAGCCTGCCCCAGATAGGTGAAAAGATGGCCAGCGTCACAAAGTTCATGGCAAAGATGATACCGGCCCAGCGCGCCACCTCGCCCGGGTCCTCCACCCCCAGCGACTGAATATACAGCGGCAGCATGGGAGCCAGCTGGCTCATGCCCACCGACGTAATGAACGCCGCCAGAGTGCAAATATAAACGTTACGTTTCCACTGTTCCATACAACAAACACTTCCCAAACCGCAATCCGTCAATCAGAAAACTCTTCCTATTTAATTATAGCACTGTGCCCGCGCTTTGTGTATGGAAAGCGTAAAATGTTCACAAATAAACAGCCTCTGCAATCTGAATCGTCAGACCACAGAGGCTTGTTTTCGCAACACCAATCTCAAATCGTATGACAACGCGTCCGCTACGGCTTTAATCTGTCGCAGGAAACACCACGCGCTTTACGCAATTAAGATTTACAATTTCCTTTTTATTTTTTGGCAGGAGCAGGCTGCTGTTTCGCCGGCTCAATGGGCGTAACCTGGAAGCCGGTCACAACCGGTTTGCCGTTTTCTTCCGCAAAGGATACGAAAATCCTGGCGAATTTGTCCTTGCTCACGGTGCCGAAATACACCAGCTCGTCAATGCCGCTGTAGCCCTTCTGCAGATCATACTGTTTGTTCAGAAGCACAAAGGCCGGATTCTTAATCGCCCCAACCTGATTCTTGACCCCAGCCTGAACAGCGGCAAACTGTTCTGCCGTAAGTTTTTCCTTCAGCGCCGGGCTGAAGCTCTTGCTGACCTGTTCATAGGTCCCGCCGTTGCCGGTAAGGGCAGCTACCAGAGCATCCGCCGTTTTTTCTTCCGCAGCAAACCGTCCGGACGCTCCCGCAGCAAAGCAGCTGGCGCTGACTGCCAGAGAAAGTACCAAAGCCATCAATAATTTCTTCATTTATATTTCTCCCTTCCCGCCGTCACAGCTGTAACAGCATTATGTTTTTTAAATTACGTTATTATTATAAACGCAAATCAACATTTATACAACCACAAATCCCAATCCGTTTGTGACATTTTGTTTACATTTCAGCGGCTCATTGCCCAGGCAATTCCGCATTCATTTCTCACTTCCCAAGACCCAGTTTGTTCTTAATACTCTTGGCTCCCTGCTCCACGTTGCTCTTGTCCGCGATCAGCTTTTCAAAGTCTTTCACCGGCATGGAGCGGTAAAAATTACAGCAGCATCAAAAAACGCAGTCTGCAAGTTGACATAAACCTGCAGGCTGCGTGTGTACGACGAATAATACGAAGTCAATCGTTCGCTGGTTGGTTAAACTTTATAATTCAAAATACTTCAAATCATTCAGTGCTGCTCTCGCTTTTCAGTTGACAGCAGCTTCGCCCTTCCGGATAACAGAAGCGACTTCTGATTCATCTGCTTCAACCAGGCCGGCAATTTCGGCGTTACTCATTCCGGCATTGTGCAATTTTATAATCAACTTGTTACGTTCGGCTCTGCGTCCTTTGGCTTCACCTCTGGCTTCACCTATAGCAATACCATCCTTGCGAGCAGCCGATTTCATGGCCGCTTCGTCGCGAACTCTCTTCTCATACCGCTCGTAAGCAGTAAGATACTCCGGACTTGCCACAAACACATTCTCCGCTTCCATCGCGGTTTCAATTGCGTTGTCTACCATCGCCAATTGCCCCCTTTCCTCGTCTGTCGTTCTGGGCGAAAGGTACGCCATCCAGCGTTCCAACCGCGACATTTCGCTTACAGGTTTCCTTTTCCACTTTGGCAGTTCCACAAAGTGAATCTCCAAATCATCCGTCAGCTTATGGTTCATGTCTTTTGTGTTCAACACGGCAAAACTGCTGTGGTAATGCGGCCATACTTCGTCGTCAAACAGTCTGTAAGCCAAAATACTGATAACCACCGTATGGTTCAGCGCGGTGTACTCCTCGCTTCTTACCAGCCGTCTGCCATAAAGAAGCGACCAGTAATACAACATCCGCTGTTCCATGCCGTCCAATTTATGCAGTTGGAACTCCACATTTACCAGTGTGCCGTCGCTGCATTTGCCTGTAACATCCAACACAATACCCCTGCCATCTTCCCGATTCGAATCCAGTTCGCGATCCCTGAAATCAAAATCAACAATCTCTTTCGTCCCATCCAACTCAAAGACACTGTTAATCAAGTCCAGCGTGAGGTCTTTGCGCGCCTCGTTTGCGAAGATAAACTTGGCAAAGACGTCGTTCATGCGGTTGAGCGGTTTACCATTAGCCAGAACTTTGCTATTGAAATGTTTCGCCATTCAATCATTCCTTTCTGTAATCCAAAACAGGAACGATTGACCCGGCGCAACGCTTTTCTATTCCCTGCTCGTACACATGACAGAGAAAAGCCCTGCGCACTGATATTATAGCAGATTTTACCGTAAAATGCTATGATAATTGGGTATTTGTCGCAAAGCTGAACCCATCCACTCTCCGGAGATGAATCTATCACACAAAAACAGCTGCCCCGTAAGGAACAGCTGCAAGTGTATACTGTTGCGGCGGGGGGAACCCCTGAATTACGCCTCTTCTGGCAGTTGAAATGCACTGTCATACAGTCATTTCTACAGCTAAAGCTTCCAATAAAGACTTTACCTTTATATATTGAGAGGTAGGACGGCTTCAGCCCAATAGCTATGCGGGTTTGCGTTGCAAGGTTGGTCGTTTTTACGACCAGGGCACCCTAATCAGGCAATGCCCAGCCGAGTTAATACCGGCAGGGTCTGCTCCATAAACGCTTTCGCCTACTGTATCAAATCCGCCAGGTTCTCTTTTTACAATTTTGTTTTATTCTTATTTCACCACAACGCAATTCTTCCCTGCGCGTTTTGCCGCATAGAGAGCGTCGTCCACGCGGATGCAAAGCGTGTCGGCGTCTTCGCCGGGAATGTACTCTGTCACGCCAAGGCTCATGGTCTGTTTGCCGGCTCCCTTAAACTCAATCGCCGCAAAACCGAACCGCAGCGTCTCCGCAATCTTCACGGCATCTTCCTTATGCATGCCAGGCAGGACGATCATGAATTCTTCGCCGCCCCAGCGCCCGGTCTGATTGGGCACAGCCTCTGTATGCAGCTTGACCTTCAGGAAATCCGCCAGTCCTGTCAGGACCTCGTCGCCGATTTTGTGCCCGTAGTTGTCGTTTACCTTTTTAAAGTCATCCAGATCGATCATGATCAGCGAGAAAGGCTTGCCTGTTTCTTCTGCCAACACTTCGATGCGCCGCTGTATCTCGCCCCGGTTGTATATCCCGGTCAGCGCGTCGGTGATGGCGAACTGATGCAGCTTCTCGTTTGCCTCTTCCAGTTCCGACGTGGCCATGTTGATGAAGGTGGCCAGGCGGTGGATCATGGAGATGCGTTCCGAATGATCCAGCTTTTCCGCAGCAGAAGCGGCATTTTCTTTGGGCGCGCCTTCCCGCATAGCGGCGATGACCAGCGTCACGTTATGCTGGTTCACAAAGCCGTTGGTGCGTAAAAACTCGCTGGATGTAAAGAAGCCAAAGGTTGGCGCAAGGGATTCAAAAGGCTGTGTTTCCCGGCCGATCCTGTCGTCGCCCCAGAACAGGCGGCGGCCTGCGCAGGAAAAGATGAGGATGGCTTCCGGCGAGAAACGCGCCACTTCGGCCCGGGTCTCCGCCACGCTGTCCAGAATGGTCTGAGGGTCGCCATAGGCAAGGCGGCCAGACGCCCCTTCCTTCACGTCGGAGGTCATCTCGATGGAGCCGTCTTCGTTGCAGCAGACCGGATCCCGCAGGATGTTCACGCCGTTTTTGATGTAGTAAAACGGGAACTCGATGGTATGGAAGAAGAAGTTTTCATCATTCTTGATTTTTAAATAACGTTGGTAGGCGTCATAGGTGGGATTGCCGTCCAGCTCGTACACGATGTTCCCCTCGGCCCGGGTCACCTTCATTTCCTTGCCCAGGGGCTTCCAGCCGGACACAAACTGTGTGGAAATATAGAAGTCATCGCCGCCGTAAAGCACAAAGGCTACGCCCTTTTGCATAACGCCGCCCTTTTTGGAGAATATGCAGGCCTGTACCGCATCCAGCTTGCCGCTGAACGCGCCGCCGCCAAATACTACGATAGAAGGATCCAGATCCTGCAGGTTGTCGCAGAAATTCGACATGGACAGACCCCGGATCGTGGCTACCAGCTCTATGGCTTTGACCCAGGGGCGCGCCTTTACTAGCCGTTTCAGGTCATTGGTCAACTCTATGGCAACTTCTTCCGAAAGCTTGTACTGCAGCGTCTCTACCTGGATGGAAGGATGCTCGAACACCGTGCAGGTAATGGATACACCGGAGGGTGAGAAATCGCCGCTGCTGATATTGCCGTTGGTAGAGCAACCCACATATTCCGCGGCCGGCATTTCATCATCTAGTACGGCACAGATACCGTCAATCAGTTCTTTATCCGGAGCATCGGTAAAAATATGGAACAGGATCTTGGATGCATGTTTATCTTCACAGAATTGCCTGATTCTGTTCAGTTTTCCCCTTAATGATATTTCGTTTTTGTAATCAAACTGGAACAGCTTCATTAAGCAACCCCCTCCAATCTTCCAAGCTCCTTCAGACAGTGTACTGTCTGAATTCTACGGAACGCTAGTTCATTCTTCTGAACGCGCGCCTATTTCTGCATAATCCATTCCATATAATTCCCGACGTGCTCTTTGACCAGATTATAAGCAATCCACCCGGCGATCAGGTTAACTGTATAATTGCGGGGCATCGTACGGAAGATAATCTTAGCCCGTAACGGGTGAGCCATCACAAGGTCAAAATGCTTCTGCATACGTGTCACATCAGGCATGCACAGATCTGTCAGGTCGTTAATGGCAACCGTTTTGAAACCGGCCCCGTCATAATGCCCTTTCCATTCTTCCCAGGTCTCGACCTGCGCATAGGCGCCGCCGTGGGCGCAAATCGTCAGGGCAGTCTGCACCTCCCGGCTGTACGTTTCAAAGGGATATGCCGTCGCGTAATCCCAAACCAGGAAATGCCCGCCCGGTTTTAACACGCGGCGGACCTCGGCCATCAGTTTATCCTTCATTTCACTGTTGTTGTACACAACCGTCTCAATGGCGTACACCACGTCAAAGGTATTGTCCGGGATATCCGGCATGGAAGTATAATTCTGTTTCCGGATCGTCAAATTGGCAGGCTTCTCCTTCAGTTCAGCAGGGAAAAGATCCATCCCGTAGAATTCCATATCCGGATGCGATTTGGCCAGATGCATAAGGTTATTGCCCTGACCGGAGCCCAGCTCCAGCACCTTGCTGCCAGGTTTGGCGTAGCTTATGGCAACGTCCGGCTGATAGTACATATCGTCATAGGAAAAGGTCTTGCCGTCTTTGGAAACGATAAAATGCATATTGCCCTTCCCGTTGTAGAGATGGCGGTACCTGGAATGGTTCTCCTTAAAATAGGCAATGATCTTTTCCGAATCATTGGGATTTTCCGTAAGATATTTATCTAAATCAATGAATTCCTCCATGTAGCGAATCTTTTCGTCTACCGTTGCGGGCTTTGGTTTCTTACTCATGAGGTATACCTTTCTTTCTTACTATATAATTACCCTCAATGTCCAACCGGAATTGAGGGCGTGATTGCTGGTGCGCAGAGTGGGGCTCGAACCCACGACCTCCGCCATGTCAAGACGGCACTCTAACCAGCTGAGCTATCCGCGCAGTTATCATTTTGCATTTCGGAAACGCTGATTTATTCGTCTCCTTTTTTGTAATGTTGCTTACACGCCGATTACATTTTGCCTCAATCGCCATGTTAAGTTGACAATATTGACATTAATATTATACACGAAAAGCACATGAAAAGCAAAATATAAATCAGGATTTTTTCTGAAATAACATTACCTGCCGCCTTTGACGGCAGACATGTTATGTGCCGGACGCTGCCGCGTTTGGGAATTACAGGCGTCAATTATACGGGCTTCAGTATCCACTCCTTGTAGGTTATGATGCCCTCCGCATCGGAGCCGTAGCCCAGGTACCCCAGGATTATGTTACTGACGAATTGACGTGGCAGGGTACGGAACATAATCTTTGCCCGCATGGGATGATCCATCACATGGGTCGCCGCCCTTCGCTCCAGCCGCTTCAAATCCGGCAGCACTTCTTTCGACAAATCGGTGCGGATATCAATGGCAAAGCCGTTTGCCACAAACAACTCCTCCCACTCCGCTACGGACTCGATAAGAGCCGCGGCGCCCCCCTTGGAAATCAGGGCAATCGCCTTTTGCTCAGCAGGACCAAAGGTTTCAAATTTGTCGGACAGAGCGTAATCATAGGTTACGAACACGCCGCCCGGTTTTAGCACACGGTGTACTTCCCGCAGGGCAGGGCTTTTGTCTGTGCAGTGCACCAGGGTCTCGATGCCAAACACAACGTCAAATCTGTGATCCGCAAAGTTGGACATGTCGCAGTAATTCTGCTGTAACAGTGTCACGTTCCTCATGGGTTTTTCCATGTGCGGCGGGGCAGAAAGGTCAAGGCCGGTAATGGTAACGGTCAGGATATTTTTCTGCCAGATAAATACTGTTAGCGCCCTGACCGGATCCCAATTCCAGCACCTTGTCCCCCGGTTTGATGTACCGGGCCGCCACATCCGGCTGGTAGCAGGCATCATCTTCCGAAAAGGTTCCCGTTTTGGAAACATGGAAATGCATGAATCCCTTTTTATTGTGAACCCGCCGGTAGGCAGGATGGTTCGTCTTGTAATAGGAACGGATCTGTTCCGTGGAATTCCTGTCCCCCGTTATGAACGAATCCAGGTCCAGGAACGTCTCCATGTATTCGATTTTTTCCCTGACTGTATCTCTCTTTTTCTTTGCGTCCGGCATGATCTCTGTTTACCCAACCATTACGTGATCGGATGTTCCTTTCTCCCGGATGAAACGGGTAACTATTTATGCGGTAAAGCGTTCGGTCGCGTAAGTTCTGCTTTCACCATACATTAAAAGCAGTTCATTACTTTACATATTTATTCCTCTATTTTGTAAAAATCCACTCTTTGTAATTCATATAACCTTCGTTGTACAGGTCATAAGCCATAAAACCAGGAAGAAGGTTCCCAACCAGCAAGTCAGGCATCGTTTCAAAAGCCACCTTGGCCTTTATCTTCGAATCCATAATACGAAGAGCCACGTTTTCCATGCGCTTCATATCCGGCAAGACGTTTTTAGTTAAATCCGTAATGCTCTCACGCTTAAAGCCATTCCGAAGGAAATCCTCTTCCCATCCTTCCGCGGTTTTCGCAACAGTAGCAGCACCCACCCTGGTAAAGCACGCAATGGCAGTCTGTGCGTCCGGATCAAAGGTTTCTAGCGGCTTTGGTATTGCATAATCGTAAACAATAAAATAACCGCCCGGCTTTAATACGCGATTTACTTCACGGAACACCGGATTTTTATCAATTACGTGGCATAGCGTTTCAATGCCATACACTACCGAAAAGGTATTGTCCGCAAAATTGGAGAGATCACTGTAATTCTGGTAATACAGCTTTACATTGGAAAAGGTGTTCTCCGGATGCAGCTTGGCCAGGTCAATACCGGTAAATTCCACATCCGGATGCTGTCCCGCCAGGTAAAAAAGATTGGCGCATTTTCCGAAACCAAGTTCCATCACATTGTCCCCGGAATGGATAAAGCGTGATACCGTCTTAGGTTGATAGTACGCATCCTCTGGGGAATACTTACCATCCATCGAAACATGGAAATGCATAAAACCCTGTTTTGAAAAGAACTTCTTGAACGGAAAATCGGTAATCGTATAATATTCGACTATCTCTTCCGGGCTCACCCGGTCCTTAACCGCGAACCGGTTCAGGTCAAGGAATGTTTTCAGCCATTTTACTTTTTTAATAACATTACTACTGTTTGCATCCATGTCTGTTATATTACTCCTCCATTGCTTTAAAATAGGTCTTTATAATTCTGTAAAACGAAAGCCTGTAAACAGGGAACCGCAAGTACTTGCCTGCTGGCAAATGAACCACCGGTTCTAATATATTGTACCATAAGTTTTCAAAAAGCGAAATGCTGACCGATTATTTCTTTCCCCTGAAACCGCAACATTTAACAATGAAATTAGTACTAAACAAAACCCCTGCAGCCTTCTGGCTGCAGGGGTCGGTTTTGTACAAAAACGCTGTTTCGTTTTGCGATTTTTCGCGTAAACAGTTCGCCGTAATTGGCAATGTAAATTGCAAAACCCGCAACAATTTGGTTGCGGGTTTTTTGCACAAAATCGTAATAATTAACGCTTGCTGTACTGGGAAGCCTTGCGGGCTTTCTTTAAGCCGTATTTGCGACGTTCTTTTTCGCGGGGGTCGCGGGTCATCAGGCCTGCTTTTTTCAGAGCCGGACGATATTCTTCGTCCACTTTGCACAGAGCGCGGCTGATGCCGTGACGGATTGCGCCGGCCTGGCCGGAGAAACCGCCGCCGATTACGTTTACTAAAATATCATATTTATCTTTGGTCTCGGTGAGCTCCAACGGCTGGTTTACGATCAGCTTCAGGGTTTCCAGGCCAAAATAATCGTTCATTTCGCGGCCGTTGATGACCACTTTGCCTTCACCCGGTACCAGGCGGACACGGGCAATGGAAGATTTGCGACGACCTGTCGCGCTGTATACTACTTCTGCCATGATTATTCCTCCTCCTGATTACCGAATATCAATTTCCAAAACTTCGGGCTGCTGCGCTGCATGGGGATGTTCCGGGCCTGCGTATACGTGCAGTTTCTTGTAGATCTGGTCGCCCAGACGGTTCTTCGGGATCATGCCGCGAACTGCCATTTCCACCATGCGGACCGGGTTGTTGGCCAGCATGTCTTTCGCCAGTACGAAGCGGTCGCCGCCCAGGTAACCGGTATGATGGAAGTAGGTCTTCTGGGTCAGTTTTTTGCCGGTCAGCACTACTTTGTCAGCGTTTACGATGATTACATTGTCGCCGGTGTCCATGTGCGGGGTAAAGGTCGGTTTGTGCTTACCGCGCAGGACTTTGGCAACTTCCGCGGCCAGACGGCCCAGCGTTTTATCAGTGGCGTCCACCACGAACCACTTGCGTTCGATGTTGGACGGGTTTGCCATGAAAGATTTCATTTCAATGTCCCTCCCAGGATTATTACTTGAAGTTATCCTCTTATTAAATTAATGAAGCATTTTGTCTGAAACGCGCCGGAATGAAGCAATCGCTGCGTTTTGTCATGAAGCGTTTCACCGGAAACACTCCACGAAAAAGGAAAACGTGAATGTGATGATGAGTCATTGCAATCCCTACATCGGGGCTAGTGAATTCGGGACGCAAAATCACGTAAATATATTTTAATCACTTTTGCGCATTTTGTCAATGTTCTTTGCAGATTTTTTGGTAAAATTTTCGTACTCAACTCTTGCCAGATATAAACCCTGCGGCGGCGCCGGGGAATTCTCAAATTCGCCCCGCTTTTGCGTCAGTTCGTCTGCCATCGCCTGGGTCGGTTTTTTCCCCAGCCCGATCTGCACCATGGACCATACTAAATTACGCACCATGTGATACACAAAGCCGTTGCCCGCAATGTGATAGACAAACGTACCTTCCTGCTCTTTTTCCCAGCAGGATTTGTAGATCGTTTTTACTGGTGAGGCCTGCGTGCTTCCGCTGCTCTGGAAACCGCCAAAATCATGCGTACCAATAATCATGGCAGCCGCTGCATTCATTTTGTCAATGTCCGGCAGCTCCTGCATCTGCCACACGTAGTTGCGGGAAAACGGATCCGGTTCCGGAGTGTAGCGGATGCGGTACTCGTATTCTTTCCAGCATGCATCTTTGCGCGCATTAAAACCGGGCTGCGCTTCTTCGGCCCGCAAGGCCCTGATATCTTCCGGCAAAATGCCGTTCAAGGCCCGCGCCATGTTCGCTGTGGGAATGCTTCCTTCTGTGGCAAATGAAACCACCTGGCAGCGGGCATGGACCCCCGCGTCCGTCCGTCCGCTTCCGGTGACGGTTACGGTTTCGCCGCAGATCCGCGCCAGTTTTTCTTCCAGCATCTGTTGTATGGTTGTTTCCTTTGCCTGCCGCTGGAAGCCGGAGTAGTTGCTTCCGTCGTAACAGACGGTTAGTTTTATCGTTCGTTTCATACAATCTTCGGCCCCCAACGCAGAAATGCCAGCAGAGCGATCATAGCAAAGGCAAATACAAAAGCCACCCCGTCGCCAAAACGGTAGGCCAGCTGATGCATCCGTGTCCGACCTTCCCCTCCACGGTAGCAGCGCGCTTCCATAGCGATAGCCAGATCATAAGGCGCTGATGAACAGCGGCACCAGAATCGGCAGCATGTTTTTGGCCCGGACCAGCAGATTGCCGCCGGAAAAATCCGCGCCACGTGCCGTCTGCGCCTTAATGATACGATCCGTTTCTTCCATTAAAGTTGGAATGAAACGCAGCGCAATGGTCATCATCATGGCCAGCTCATGGGCGGGCACACCGATGACACAGAAGGGACGCAGCAGTGCTTCAATACCGTCTGTCAATACGATGGGCGAAGTGGTGAATGTTAATATGGAAGAAATCATCAACAGCAGGATCAGGCGCATGGCCATCTGCACACCCAGCCGTAGGCCTTCTTCCGTAACTTTAATAAACTTCCACTGATATAATATGTGCTCCCCCTGCCCCATCACCGCATGCAGCACCAGTGTCAGCACGATGATGAACAACAGCGGCTTGACGGATTTCAGCACCAGCATAAAGGGCAGGCCCGACACCGCAATAATGAACAGCACCATAGCGCAGAGCGCGCCGTAACCGATGGCTGAATTGGCCAGAAACACGGCGACGATCAGGAGCAGAGTTGCTAAAATTTTGGTCCGCGGGTCAAGACGGTGAATGAAGCTATTGCCCGGGTAATATTGGCCCAGCGAAATATCCAGCATTTATTTCAGCCCCTTCCTGCGTTTCACTTCTGCCAGCAGCAGCTTCGCGTCAGTGATTTCATTTGACAGACGCATGCCTTTTGCTCGCAGTGCCTCTGCCAGCTTATAGACTTCGGGTACATCCATCCCCACTTCCAGCAAGCGTTGCTTTTCTTTCCGGAAGATTTCCGCCGGTTTGCCATCCAGGATGATCTGCCCTTTATTAATCACCAGCATGCGCCTGGCATATTTTGCTGCCTCTTCCATGCTGTGAGTCACCATGATGATAGCGATGCCCCTTTTTTTGTACAGTGTCATGATTTCCGCGAACACGGCCTTGCGGGAGCCGGGGTCCAGCCCGGCCGAGGGTTCGTCCAGAATCAGGTAGTCCGGGTTCATGGCTACCACGCCCGCAATGGCAGCGCGGCGCATCTGCCCGCCGGACAGGGAAAACGGCGAGCGGTGGGCGTAGGTTTCAAAGTCCAGCCCTACAAACTTCATGGCTTCCTTAACCCGCGCATCGGCTTCATCCTGGCTCAGCCCCAGGTTTTTCGGGCCAAAGGCAACGTCTTCGTATACGGTCTCCGCAAACAGCTGGTGTTCCGGATACTGGAATACCATACCGATCCGTCCCCGCGCCGCCTTGGCCTCTTTGGTTTTGCCGGACAGGTCGACACCGTCCAAAGATGCTGTTCCCTTGGTGGGATGCAACAGCCCGTTCAGGTTCTGCACCAGCGTGGATTTTCCACTGCCGGTGTGCCCGATGACGGCTACGAATTCGCCTTTATTGATTTCCAGGGAAACATCCTGCAGCGCTTCCTTTTCATAAGGCGTCCCCGGCATATATACATAGGAAACATGTTCCAGCTTCATTGACATGATGATTATTCCTGTTCTGCCTGCTTCGTATGATCAGCGTTTGTCGCGGTCTGTTGCACCGCGAACCGCTGCGTAATTATTCAAAAAGAGTTTACGTTTTATGCCAGCGCCTCTGCCAGTTCTTCGTTAGTAATGATACCCTGGGGCAGCTTCACGCCGCTTTTACGTAACTCAAAGGCAATTTTCGCGGCCAGGGGAGCTTCCAGTCCCATCTTTTCCAGTTCGTCTACCCGGGAGAACACTTCCTGCGGCGTGCCCTGGAATTCTATTTGCCCTTTATCCATAACGATGACCCGGTCGGCCAGCATGGCTTCTGTCATAAAATGCGTAATAAAAACGACGGTAATGTGCTGCTCCCTGTTCAGCTTCAGCATGGTATTGAGGATTTCTTTGCGGCCTTTCGGGTCCAGCATGGCAGTAGGCTCGTCCAGCACGATGCAGTTGGAGCCCAGCGCCAGTGTCCCGGCGATGGCCACCCGCTGCTTCTGCCCTCCGGACAAAAGATGCGGGGCGTGTTCCCGGTAATCCAGCATGTCCACCGCCCGCAACGCTTCTTCCACTCTTTGTTTCAGTTCCTCTGTTGGCACGCCGATATTTTCCGGCCCAAAGGCAACATCCTCTTCCACAATGGCTGCCACGATCTGGTTGTCCGGATTTTGGAACACCATGCCCGTATTCTGCCGGATCTGCCACAGGTTGTTTTCGTCCAGCGTATCCAGCCCGTGAACTTTCACGCTGCCTTCTGTGGGCAGAAGCAGCGCGTTAAAATGACGGGCCAGCGTGCTTTTCCCGCTGCCGTTGGCGCCGATGACCGCCACAAACTCTCCCGGCGGGATCTGCATTTCAATCCCGTCCAGGGCAGTGACCTGATTGTTGTCGGCATCTATATAAACATGTTTAAGCCCTTTGGTTTCAATCACCGGCTCCATAGTTCCCCCT
>CAJODT010000006.1 GCA_905233365.1 uncultured Succiniclasticum sp. | reverse complement strand
GAAGAAAGAAATAAGATTATTGCCGGTCTGGAAGCAAAAGGTTTTAAGATTGACCTGAGTACCGGTAATCAGGCAGCCATTTTAGGTGTGGTAGGTGATACCAGCACTCTCAATCCACATGATATTATGGTCAATGACTGGATTGAGAAAGTTCTGCGGGTGCAGGAGCCGTTCAAACGGGCGAACCGGGTCTTCCATCCCGATGACAGTGTGATTGATGTGGGCGGAGTGAAAATCGGCGGGAGACAGATGCAGGTCATCGCAGGTCCCTGCAGTGTAGAAACCCGGGAGCAAATCATTGGTGTCGCTAAATCAGTGAAAATGGCAGGGGCACACCTGATGCGTGGCGGCGCTTTCAAACCGCGTACTTCTCCGTATTCGTTCCAGGGCATGGGGATGCCCGGACTGGAGCTGCTGAAAGAAGCAAAGGCAGAAACCGGTTTGCCTATCGTTACGGAAATCATGAGCGCCGATGTGTTGGATAAGTTTGTAGAAGATGTAGACCTGATCCAGGTGGGCGCGCGCAATATGCAGAATTATTCCCTGTTAAAAGAATTGGGCAGGACGAACAAACCGATTTTGCTGAAACGCGGGTTAGCCGCTACGGTTCAGGAATGGATCATGAGCGCGGAATATATCATGGCGGAAGGCAATACCAATGTTATCCTGTGCGAACGGGGCATCCGCACCTATGAGACCTACACTCGCAATACGTTGGACCTAAGTGCCGTTTGCGCGGCAAAGAAACTGAGCCATCTGCCGGTTATCGTGGATCCCAGTCATGCAGCGGGCCTGTGGTGGATGGTGCCGGCCCTGGCCAAGGCAGCGGTTGCGGTGGGCGCAGACGGACTGATCATCGAGGTACATAACGATCCGGAAAAGGCATTGTGCGATGGGGCGCAGTCATTGAAACCGGAACGTTTTGCAGAGCTGATGGGCGAGCTGAAAGGCATTGCCCGCATTATCGGGCGGGATTTGTAAGAGGCAGCAAGCTTCGATACCCTGTGTTGTAAAGAAAAAACGTGAAATAAGTAGTATTAGTTTCAGTTGTTATTTCAGGAGAATAAGGCGAACATGATTAAACAGTATCAGGAAAAACCGTTACGAGACTTAACCTTTGCCATTGTGGGACTGGGACTCATTGGCGGTTCCTATGCAAAAGCGCTGCGCAATATAAAAGTCAGGAAGATTCTTGGCATGGACATCAGTCATGGCATTGCCCGGGCCTGCCTGAACGCCAATATGATTGATGAAGTGATAGAAGCGGATGGCAGTAACCTGAAAGAAGCGGACGTGATTATCTGCAGTGTGTATCCGGAAGCTATCGTGGGTTTTGTGCGGCAGAATGTGCAGAATTTTGCGGAAGGCATGCTGATGACGGATGCCACCGGCGTCAAGGGAACAATGCCGCATGATATTCAGGCACTGCTGCCGGAAAGCTGTGAGTTTATATCCGGTCATCCCATGGCAGGGCGGCAGGGCAGCGGCCTGGGCATGTCGGATGCCGCCATCTTTAACAATTCCAATTATATTATTGTGCCTACGGAAAAGAATACACCGGAAGCAGTCCGTTGGCTGGAAGAGTTTGCAAAAGCTCTTGGCTGTGCCCGTTCGGTAAAGGTCTCCACGGAAGACCATGATAAAATCATTGCTTATACCAGTGACTTGCCTCATATTACAGCAGTGGCGCTGGTGAACAGCGCATCCTATAATGAAAACACACAGTACTTCATTGCAGGCGGATTTCGGGATGCTACCCGTGTCGCGGATATTAATCCGGACCTGTGGAGCGATTTGTTCCTGTCTAACCGGGCCAATGTGATTGCAGAGATTGAGAATTATCAGAATCAGCTGGAACGCTGGAAAAAGGCGATTGAGAATAATGACAGGGAAACGCTGAAGGAAATTATGCGGGAAGCCGGACCCAGAAGAAGACAGCTGTACTGATCATATCATCTTTTAAAGAGTCATCGGATGAGGTATAATATAGCCTGACAGGTTTAAGGGAGATTATATGCGAAACGTGCATGTGGAGTTAGGATCAAAAAGTTATGATATAGTAATTGATAGAGGACTGCTGCCTCATGTTGGAAGCAGAATTAAAACGCTTCTTCCCAAAGTAGAAAAAGTAGCAGTCATTACGGACAGTAACGTAGGCCCGCTGTATGCTTCACTGTTGCAGGAATCTTTGGAAAACGCAGGTTTCTCTGTTGCGATGCTTACTTTTACCGCCGGAGAAGCAAGCAAAAACCTGCAAACACTGGGAACCCTGTACGACGGCCTGGCAGCAGCCGGCCTGACCCGCAGTGACGCGTTGATTGCTTTGGGCGGCGGTGTGACCGGTGACATGGGCGGCCTGGCAGCGGCAACCTTTTTGCGGGGCATATCCTTTATCCAGATTCCTACATCCCTTCTGGCTACGGTAGACAGCAGCGTGGGCGGAAAGGTTGCCGTTGATTTATCCGGCGGTAAAAACCTGGTGGGCGCTTTTTACCAGCCTAAGGCAGTCTTTATTGATCCGGACTTGTTGAAAACGCTGCCGGTACGTTACCTTCATGACGGGCTGGCAGAAGTGATAAAATATGGCTGCATCATGGACAAAGAGTTGTTTGTGATGCTGGAGAAGATACAAAGCGATGAGGAGCTGCTGAATCATGTGGACGAGATTATAGAAATATGCTGCAACATAAAGGCGCGCATTGTGGAGCATGACGAGTTCGATACGGGGGAACGGATGCTGCTGAATTTCGGACACACCCTGGGCCACGCGGTGGAAAAGACATTCCATTTTGACAGATACAGTCACGGGGAAGGCGTAGGTATCGGTATGGTGCTGCTGACACGCCAGTCTGAAGAACTCGGGCTGACAGAACGGGGCACTGCTGACCGGATTGCTGCGTTACTGCAGAAATTCCAGCTGCCAATTGCTGTGGATATGCGACGGGATGATTTCCTGCAAGCCATTGCGTTGGACAAGAAAAAGCGCGGTTCACATCTGACTCTGATTCTGCTGAAAGAAATCGGGAATAGTTTCCTGCAAAACGTTGCGTTCCATGAATTGACCCGGTATCTTCCGTAAGAAAAGAAGCATGGAATACCTGTTGTACTGTTGTACCGGCTTAGGCAAGTACATGAAGGCTTTTAATGTTGCAGTTCGGTACGTGATGTGCTGGTCGGTCTGTGCTTCCTAAGGTTAAAATTTTATTATATGAGATAGTTAGAACAAAAGGTATTAAGAAAATTTGAAAAGGATTGGTTATGACGATTTATAAAATTACCCCTCAGTTTATTAACGGCAGCGTGCTGGTTCCGTCTTCCAAAAGCATGGGGCACCGTATGTGTATCTGTGCGGGACTGTCCGGCCGTAATTGTATAGTGGACAATATAGCTATTTCCAAAGATATCGAAGCGACCAACCGTTGCCTGGAAGGGCTGGGCGTCACAATTACAGAAGTGGCTTCCCGGCATGAAGGGCGCACTGCATTTCAGTTCCACTGGCTTCACAAGTTCTCGTTAGGGCCGGTTACTGTAGATTGTGGGGAATCCGGTTCTACGCTGCGTTTTTTTATCCCGTTAGGCGCTCTGTGCAACAGGCCGTTTACGTTTAAGGGCCAGGGGAAACTGGTTTCGCGGCCTCTGCAGCCGTATTATGATATATTTGATAAACAGGAACTGCGTTATTATACCGCTGAAAACGGACAACTGCCTTTAACAGTATACGGCAGGCTGAAACCGGGAGCTTATGTACTGCCGGGAGATGTGAGTTCCCAGTTCGTTTCCGGATTGTTATTCGCGTTGCCGTTGCTGCCGGATGACTCTACGCTGAAGATTCTGCCTCCGTTAGAATCCTCCAGTTACATTGAACTGACCTTGAGCAGTCTGCAAATGTTTGGCATAAACATAGAGCGTAAAAATCGGTTCTATTACAAAATATACGGCAAGCAGACTTACCGTGCGCCGTCGGAACGTGTGCAGGTGGAGGGAGACTGGTCCCAGGCGGCGTTTTGGCTGGTGGCTGGCACAATCGGAAGTGGGGAAAAAGTACGCTGTAAAGGATTGAACAGAGATTCTCTTCAGGGAGACCGGGCGATTCTGACAATATTGCGCAGAATGGGCGCAAAATTTATAGTACGGAAGGACATGATTACCGTTCTTCCGGCCCGGCTGCACGGTTGTGAAATTGATGCGTCGGACTGTCCGGACCTGGTACCGGTCCTGTCGGTAGCAGCGGCAGTGGCTGAAGGAACTACCCACATCATCCATGCGGGACGGCTTCGAATCAAAGAATGCGACCGTCTGGCTGCTATGCACTCGGAACTGACGAAACTGGGAGCGGACATTACAGAAGAACCGGAAGGTCTGCTGATTAAAGGCAAGCCGGAAGGATTGAAAGGCGGAGCGTTTGTGGATGCCTGGAATGACCACCGGATTGCCATGAGCATGGCTGTTGCCGCATTGGCGTGTAAAGAACCGGTTACCCTGACAGGAGGCGAAAGCGTCAGCAAATCCTATCCGGAATTCTGGAACGATTATGCTTCCGTGGGAGGTAAAGCGGAAGAGCTGAGGTGACGGAAAGAAATGAGTGCAACCTTTGGACGCAACTTGCGTATGACGATCTTCGGGGAATCCCACGGTAAAGGAATCGGTCTGGTGCTGGACGGACTGCCGCCGGGGACACCGATAGAGGAAGAGTTTATCAAAGAAGAAATGGCGCGGCGGGCTCCGGGGAAGAATCAGATGAGTACCCAGCGCCAGGAAAAAGATGCTTTCATCATAGAAAGCGGTGTGTTTGAGGGCAAGGCAACGGGGACTCCTCTGTGTGTGCTGATTCCTAACAGTGACCAGCATTCCAAAGATTACAGTCTTCTGAAAGATGTGATGCGTCCCGGACATGCGGATTATGCCGGCAAGGTTCGCTATAAAGGCTTTAATGATTACCGGGGCGGTGGGCATTTTTCCGGTCGTCTCACAGCACCGCTGGTGTTTACCGGCGCCGTAGCCAAGACCGTGCTGGCACAAAAGGGCATCGTCGTGGGCGCTCATGTTGCCCGTATCGGAAAGATTACAGATGATTTGTTTAATCCGTTGGGTGAAATGACAGAACGGTTGATGGCGTTGCGTAAATTTACCCTGCCTGTGCTGGATGACGGTAAAGCTTCGCTTATGGAGGCAGAAATCATGGCTGCCCGGGAGCAGATGGACAGTGTGGGCGGCATTGTGGAAGTGATGGCTGTAGGGATGCCCCCTGGCGTCGGAGATCCTTTTTTTGATTCACTGGAAAGCCGCCTGAGCCATGCACTGTTTTCCGTTCCGGCAGTAAAAGGCATAGAATTCGGCGCAGGCTTTGCTTTGGCGGCACGGAAAGGCAGCGAGGCCAACGACCCGATGACATTTGACAAAGGAAAGGTCAGAACGACCCGCAACAATAATGGGGGCATAACCGGAGGCATCACCAATGGAATGCCTGTCCTGTTCCGTGTAGCCATCAAGCCTACACCGTCCATTGGTCAGCCACAGCAGACAGTGAATGTGTCGGAAGGGAAAAATACAATTTTGGTAATTAAAGGTCGGCATGATCCCTGTATCGTACCCCGGGCTGTTCCCGTAGTGGAAGCTGTTACAGCATGGATACTCCTTGACATGTTATTGGAGTGATTTTGTAGTCGATTTAATTTGTAGTTGTTTTAATTATAAAGTTTTGTGTGTTTTTGATTGACGTTAGTTATTGCGTTGATCGGACGAAGAACACGATGAAAGGGTGACAGATTTGGCAGAACCGGATTTGATGAAACTGCGTCAGGAAATCGACAGACTGGACGTGATTTTGACAGATACACTGGAAAAACGGATGGATGTGGTACAGCAGGTAGCGGCCTATAAAGATGCCCGCAACATGCAGGTGCTGGACCGGGAACGGGAGGACCAGGTCATTACCAAAGTGGTGGCACAGCTAAAAAATCCTGCTTATGCAGCCCAGATGAAGCAGATCATGGAAAAGATTATGGAAACCAGCCGTAATCTGCAAATTGATATCCTGGCTGCCAATATTAAAAAGAAAGAACAGAATGCCGAACCGATTTGCATTGGTTATCAGGGTGTGAAAGGTTCCTTCAGTCACCAGGCTCTGGAAGATTATTTTGCGGATGTGGCCAAAGTAGAAATGAATTTTGTCCATTTTGAAGATGTGGTGGTAGCTGTCAAAAAGCACGAAATCAAATACGGCGTACTCCCCATTGAGAATTCTTCTACCGGCGGCATCACGGAAGTGTACGACCTGGTGCGAAAGTATGACTGCCATATCGTGGGTGAAAAGATTATCAAAGTGGACCAGAACCTGTTGGGTTTGCCCGGCGCAACAATTGAAGGTCTGAAACAGGTCTATTCCCATCCTCAGGGCTTGGAGCAGAGCAGGGAATTCTTTAAGAAGCATCCCTCCATTGAACTGATTCCTTTCTTTAATACGGCACGCAGCGCCCAAATGGTCAGCGAAAGTAACGATCCGGCTAAAGGTGCGGTGGCGTCGCGTCAGGCAGCCAAGCTATACGGGTTGGAAATTTTAGCAGCTAACATTAACTACAATACAGCCAACCATACCCGGTTCATTATTATTGCCGATCAGCCGGAACACAAGCCGGACGCAGATAAAATTACGGTGGTCATTGCTACACAGCATGAACCTGGTTCCCTTTACAAAGTACTTCAGCATTTCTATAAAGGTGGCTTGAACATGCTGAACCTGGAATCTCGTCCTATGGAAGGACGTTCTTGGGAGTATTTCTTCCACATCGACCTGACGGGGAACTTATCGGATCCTAACGTGCGGCAGAGTCTGCAGGACGTGGCGGAATATAGCGCCTACTGCAAGATTTTGGGCAACTATGTGGCTGACAGGGAGAAAGCATAAATGAAATTCGGATTGTTAGGCGCCAGGTTGGGGCACAGTCTGTCACCGCAGATTCATCAGGAAGTGTTCCGTCAGCTGGGCATTACTGCAACCTATGAGCTGATTGAAGTATCGGCGGAAAATCTGGCGGATAAAGTTACGGAGTTGCAAAAAGCCTACCGGGGATTAAACGTGACCATACCCCATAAAGTTGCGGTGATGAAAAGTTTGGATGGTATTGCGCCGGAAGCAAAAGCCATCGGCGCGGTGAATACGGTTTTATTTAAGCCCGGACGGGCGGAAGGTTTTAACACAGATTATTTCGGCTTTGCTCGTCTGCTGGAGCACAGTAATCTGGTTCCTGCGGGAAAAGAAGTATGCGTGTTGGGAACCGGAGGGGCCAGCCGGGCGGTTTTACAGTGTCTAACGGATATGCAGGCGAAACGTATTACAGTGATTTCCCGGGCAATCGTAAACGCGCCGGAAGACATCCGGTCCCGTTACACGGTTAAGACCTATGATGATTTAAAAGACATGAAAGGCGATTTGCTGATCAACTGCACGCCGGTAGGGATGTTTCCGAAAGTTGATGCGTCGCCGGTGTACGGCGCGGTAATGGAACGCTTTGCTGCAGCGGTGGATATTATCTACAATCCGGCAGAAACAGAATTCATGAAGCTGGCGCGGAAACAGGGGAAGCCTGCGGTAAACGGCTTGTTCATGCTGGTAGCCCAGGCAGTGGCCGCAGATGAAATCTGGCTGGAACGTAAACTGGATGCCGGGCTGATTGTGGACGTGACGGAAAAGGTTGCGAGGCTTTTATGAAAAATATTGTGCTGATCGGTATGCCCGGCAGCGGAAAAAGTACGCTGGGGCGTTGTCTGGCAGAGCTGCTGGGGCGGATTTTTATCGACGCCGACCCGGAAATTGAAAAGGATGCGGGTAAGACCATACTGGAGCTTTTTGCAGTGAGCGAGGACTGCTTCCGCAGACAGGAGACTGCAACCACAAAACGTCTGGCGAAGCTGCAGGATAAAGTGTTGGCTATGGGTGGCGGAGTGGTGCTGCGGCAGGAAAATATAACGGCTTTGAAAGAGAATGGGCTGCTTATTTTTATAGACCGTTCCCCTGAAGATATCATCGGCGACGTGGATACGGAAACAAGGCCATTGTTAGCTGCAGGACGCCAGCGCATCTATGATTTATATGAGCAACGGGAAGCGTTATACCGCAAAGCGGCGGACGCAACGGTGCAGAACAAAGGCAGCCTGCAGGAAGTGCTGTTAAATTTGGCAGAAGTAGCAAGGGCAGCGGAATGAAAGGGAGTGCGACCATGAAAAAAATTTTAGTGCTGAACGGCCCCAACATTAACATGTTAGGTATCCGGGAAACCGGCGTATACGGAACGGCAACCTATGATGACCTTTGCGAGATGATCCGCAAAAAAGCAGAAGAACTGCAAATTGAAGTGGAAATCGAACAGAGCAATTCCGAAGGCCAATTGGTTGACTGGATCCAGCTCTGTCACCATAAGGTGGATGGGCTCGTGATTAACCCCGGCGCCTATACCCATTACAGTGTGGCAATTTTAGACGCACTGAAGGCTGTTAATATACCTGCGGTAGAAGTGCATATCAGCAACATCCACCAGCGGGAAGAATTCCGTCATCATTGCGTTACTACAGCAGGCTGTACCGGGCAGATTTGCGGCTTAGGGCTGCAGGGCTATCTGTTGGCGTTGGAATATCTGGCAGAAAAATAAAATGATGGCGTTGGAAAAGAACAAGCAAAACAAGGGGAGTATTTGCGTGATTCCATGAGAAGAAATCCACCGCAACGGAAGGACCGTCTAAAGGGACAGCCTTGAGTTTTGCAGCCGCAAAGCTTACGAAATCCGGAATCTGTACTAAATTTTACAAAACTTCTGTATTGACTTTTTTCGGCGAAACGCATATAATCACTTTTATAAAAGCAAAACGCAATTTTATGAAAGAGAAAAGTAAATCCCAGACTGTGCAGAGAGACGGTGGGCAGTGCGAATCGTCCTGTCGAAGATTGAATTCCGCTCTGGAGAAGGCAGGGGTTGCAACCTGTCCGGTTCCGGCCGATATCCCGGGAATGAGGCTGCAATTGTTTCATTGCAGTGAACTAAGGTGGCACCACGCGAGCTCAAAATTTCGAACTCTCGTCCTTAAGAAGGGACGGGAGTTTTTTAATTGCTTTTGCTTCGGTCCTTACAGGCGGAGCCGGATGGTTGCCGTGCCTGCCGAACGAAAAGGAGGAAAAGAAAATGAAAAAGATTATCGTAACGGAAAAGATTTCGGACAAAGGCGTTGCTCTGTTAAAGGCACAAAAGGATCTGCAGGTTGACGTAGAGATGAATCTGTCCCGGGAAGAACTGCTGAAACGGATTCCCGGTTATGATGCCATCATCGTCCGCAGCGTAACCAAGATTAACGAAGAGTTTTATGAACACGCAACCAATTTGAAAGTGGTTGGCCGTGCCGGTAACGGCGTGGACAATATTCAGATGGAAGGCGCTACGAAACGCGGTATCATCGTCGTGAATACGCCGGAATCCAATATCGTTTCCGCCTGCGAGCATACCATCGGTCTGTTGCTGTCTTCCTGCCGCAACACGGTAAAAGCTCATAAGATGATTGAAAGCCGCGTCTGGAACCGGGACGGCCTGAAGGGCATGGAACTGATGGGCAAAACGCTGGGCATCATCGGCTTGGGTCGTATCGGTGGCCTTTTGACCACCCGTATGCAGGCTTTCGGCATGAAAGTCATCGCTTACGACCCGTATATTGCGGATGCCCGTTTCAAAAAATACAATGTCAGGAAATGCGAAACCCTTGATGAGCTACTGAAAGAATCCGACGTAATCTCTATCCATACGCCGAAGACGGAAGAAACTATGAACATGATTACGTACAAAGAGTGGCAGAAATGCAAGAAGGGCGTGCGGGTTGTGAATTGTGCCCGGGGAGGTCTGTACAATGAGCAGGATCTGGCCCGCGCCATCCGGGAAGGCATTGTGGCCAGTGCCGGTATCGACGTGTTGGTGGACGAGCCGAAGCCTATTTCCCCACTGATCGACCTGCCCCAGTGCGTGCTGACCCCCCATCTGGGTGCCGATACTCAGGAAGCCCAGGATAATGTTGGTATCGCTATTGCGGAAGAAGTCATCGCTGCGCTGCGGGGCGAAATGGTACCTAACGCGGTGAACCTGCCGGCGTTGCAGGCCAGCGAACTGGATGCGGTAAAGAAGTTTATGGCCCTGGGCGAGGACCTGGGCAAGCTGTATTACCAGCTGGAGCATGACGCTGTAGAAAAGGTGGAAGTGGTCTACAGCGGAAGTCTGGCGGAAATCGAAACGGATATGGTGACCCGCGCCGTACTGAAAGGACTGTTTGAGCCTGTCCTGAAAGAACGTGTCAATTATGTCAATGCGGAACTGACGGCGGAAGGCCGCGGCGTAGAAGTTGTGGAAAGCAAGGAAAACAGCCCGGTGAACCT
This sequence comes from uncultured Succiniclasticum sp., assembly GCA_905233365.1. Lineage (GTDB taxonomy): Bacteria > Bacillota > Negativicutes > Acidaminococcales > Acidaminococcaceae > Succiniclasticum. The sequence continues at coordinate 16,593 of CAJODT010000006.1, read as the reverse complement.
GCTGACGGTAAAAGTACATACAAAGAAAGGCGTCTTTACGGCAGCCGGCAATGTGAATCCAGAAGGGGAAGTCCGTATCAAAGATATCAACGGATACCAGTTTGACATTGAGCCCGCTGCGTTTATGCTGGCTGTCAACAATGAAGATAAACCGGGCATGATTGGTCAGATCGGCACGCTGCTGGGGGCCGCTAAAGTTAACATTGCGACCATGCAGGTAAGCCGTAACCAGCAGAACGGCGTGGCTATGATGTTCCTGACCGTGGATAGCGAAGTGGGGAAGGAAACCCTGAAGCTGTTGCAGGGGTTGGATGGTATTTCGAAGGTGCGGCTGCTGAAGATTTGATTGCGGTTAAAAAGCAGTCTGTATAAAAACATAAAAACATAGTAATTTATTTCTGGCGCCGAGAGTGAAAACTGTCGGCGCTTTTATATGGAAACAGTAATTAAATGAGCCTGTGCGATGATTCCCGGCCAATGTGAATACGAATTTATCAGCGCTTTCATATATATTTGTAAAATGTTGTTTCCTTTAATTATATAAAATGTTATAATACAATATAATCGTTAAACACCAAAGGAGGTTTATTTTATGGAAGCAAAAACGGTGAACAATAATGAGAAGATTCTGGCTAAAGATGTAATGAAGACGGATAATATTATTTCTGTATCGCCGGAGACGTCGGTAAAGGAAGTTGCACGCCTTTTGATTGACAATAAGATTTCCGCAATTCCGGTGGTTAATAAGTTTAATGAAATTCTGGGCGTAGTCAGCGAAGGCGATCTGATTAGCAAGGTTGTCAAGCCTCATGAACCGGGACTCGGGTCTTTCCTGTTCCATGCAGCGCTGGCATCCAACGACAAAGTGCTGGAATACCGTAAGGCCATGGCCCGGTGGAACGCGAAAACCGCGGAGGACGCGATGACGGCCCCTGCAATTTGCGTAAGAGCAGACGAACCTGTGGAAAACGTTGGCAAGATTATGCTTGATGATAAGGTAAAGCGTGTTTTTGTAGCTGATGAAGGGCATCTACTGGGCGTAATCAGCCGTTCCGTATTTGTGGAATTGCTTTTGCGGGAATAAGGCATATTACGCAATATACTAAGCTGACATCGACTGTTTCCTGTGTTTTATAATATTACGCTGAAAAGAGAATCAGGTATCAGCTTTGCCGAAAAAAATATCCCCGGATCGGGAAACGGAGGTCATTATGCAGGACAGTATGTTGGAAAAATTGTTTCACCTGCGGGAAAACGGTACTACGGTCAGGACGGAGATCATGGCCGGTATCACAACTTTTATGACGATGGCTTACATTCTGGCGGTCAACCCGTCCATTTTGAGCGTAACAGGCATGGACAAGGGTGCGGTGCTGACCGTTACAGCGCTGGCTTCATGCTTCGCTACGCTTTTGATGGCGGCTTTTGCTAACTTTCCTTTCGCCCTGTCTGCGGGCATGGGCCTCAACGCGTTTTTTGCCTTTACGGTGGTCAAACAGATGGGTTACAGTTGGGAGATGGCGCTGGCAGCGGTTTGCGTGGAAGGTATCCTCTTTATCCTGATGTCGCTGACCAACATCCGTCAGGCGGTGTTCAATGTTATCCCGCTCAGTCTGAAACGGGCGGTGTCCGTAGGCATCGGCCTGTTTATCGCGCTGATTGGTCTGTTTAACGCACAGATCATCGTAGGCAATCCTGCTACGAAGATTGCGTTGTTTAATTTCAAACAGTCCATGCTGAGCGGCACGTTCCATACTACGGGCATCACGGTAGTGCTGGCGCTGATCGGTATTGTTGTGACCGGCGTTATGCTGGCCCGCAATGTGAAGGGCGGCATTTTGTGGGGTATCCTCTTTACCTGGCTGCTAGGCGTGATCTGTGAAGTGACCGGTCTGTACGTGCCCGATCCGAAAGTGGGTGCGTTCAGTGTACTGCCGGATTTCTCCGCAGGCATGGCGTCCTTTTTGCCGGCGGATCCCTCGCCGATTTTCCTGAAACTGGATTTCAGCAAGGTTGCATCCATAGACTTTTTGGTGATTGTAATGAGTTTCCTGTTCGTGGACTTTTTTGATACGCTGGGTACGCTGATGGGTGTAGCTTCCAAAGCCGGTATGATCCGAAAGGATGGTACGCTGCCCAATATCAAGGGCGCGCTGCTGGCTGACTCTTTGGGCACGGTGGTGGGCGCGCTAATGGGAACCAGTACCGTTACCACGTTTGTGGAATCCGCGTCCGGCGTCAGCGAAGGCGGACGCACGGGTCTCACTGCGGTCACCACGGCGGTGCTGTTCTTCCTGTCCCTGTTCCTGGCTCCGTTCTTTATGGCAATTCCCGCCTTTGCCACAGCGCCGGCGTTGGTCATGGTAGGCTTCCTGATGGTTATGTCCATCAGTGAGATTGACTTTTTCAATATGCCGGAAGCCATTCCGGCTTACATGTGCATTATCGCCATGCCGTTTGCCTACAGCATCTCCGAAGGTATCGCCTTCGGTATTATCTCCTATACGGTAGTGAACACGCTGACCGGTCATTCCAAGCGGGTGGGTACGCTGCTGTACGTGCTGACGCTGATTTTTATCGCGAAATATGTTCTGATATAAATTAAGTTTTATGTTGAGGAGGGGTTTCTTATGGGAATGACAATGACACAGAAAATTCTGGCCATGCATGTGGGCCGGGAATTTGTGGAGGCCGGGGATCTGCTGGTTTCTCAGGTGGATCTGATTCTGGCCAACGACATTACCGGACCACCGGCGATCATTGAGTTTGAAAAAATCGGAAAACCGGTTTTTGATAAAGACAAGATTGCGCTGATTCCGGATCATTTTTCTCCCTGCAAGGATATCAAATCTGCCACCCTGTGCAAACAGATGCGTGATTTTGCCAGAAAGCATAACATCACCAATTATTTTGAAGTAGGCCGCATGGGCATCGAGCATGCGCTGCTGCCGGACAAAGGTCTGGTTGCACCCGGCGAAATCATCATCGGCGCAGATTCCCATACCTGTACCTACGGTGCGCTGAACGCCCTGTCTACCGGCATGGGCCAGACGGATATCGGTTGCGCTATGGCCAGCGGTACCACCTGGTTCAAGGTTCCCGCTGCCATTAAAGTGGAACTTACCGGAAAAATGCCGAAATATGTAAAAGGCAAGGACCTGATCCTGACCCTCATTGGCATGATCGGTGTGGACGGAGCCCGTTACCAGAGTCTGGAATTTACCGGCCCCGGTGTAGCCGAGCTGGAAATGTCCGACCGCTTTACCATCTGCAACATGGCCATTGAAGCCGGCGGCAAGAACGGCATCTTCCCTGTGGACGAAAAGACGGAAGCCTTCCTGAAAGGCCGGGTGACCCGCCCCTGGACGGCGGTGGAAGCGGATCCGGATGCTGTATATGAACGGGTCGTACAGATCGATCTGTCCAAACTGGTGCCGGTGACTTCTTATCCGCACTTGCCGGAAAACACCCATCCGGTCAGCGAATCCCATCATATCAAAATCGATCAGGTGGTGGTCGGTTCCTGCACCAACGGGCGGCTGGAAGATATCGCCCAGGCTGCGGAAGTCCTGAAAGACCATAAAGTGAACGAGAATGTCCGCTGCATCATTATCCCGGCGACCCAGGAAGTGTATCAGGAGGCCATCCGGTTAGGATATGTGGATATTTTCATCAATGCCGGCGCTGCCGTTTCCACACCTACCTGTGGTCCCTGCCTGGGTGGCTATATGGGCATCCTGGCAGCAGGCGAACGCTGTGTTTCCACCACGAACCGTAATTTCCGCGGGCGCATGGGCCACGTGGACAGCGAAGTATACCTGGCCAGCCCCTACACGGCGGCAGCCAGCGCTGTGAAAGGTTATATCGCTTCGGCAGAGGAGGTATTAGGATGAGCAAGATCTGGCGTTACGGGGACCACGTGGATACGGATGTCATCATCCCGGCCCGTTACCTGAATATTTCTGATTTCAACGAACTGGCGGAACACGCCATGGAAGATATTGATACTACCTTCGCCCCCAATGTAAAGGCAGGAGACATTATGGTGGCAGGCAAGAACTTCGGTTGCGGTTCTTCCCGTGAGGCTGCGCCGATTGTCATTAAAGTGAAAGGCATCAAATGCATCATCGCGGACAGTTTTGCCCGTATCTTCTACCGGAACGGCATCAATATCGGCCTGCCGGTGCTGGAGATCGGTGCGGAAGTGGAGAAAATCGAAAAAGGCGACGAAGTGGACGTTGACTTAAAGACCGGCGAAATCAAAATTGTGAATAAAAATTTGATTATCAAAACCAAACCGTTGCCTGAATTCTGCCAGAAGATCGCGGACTGTGGCGGATTGGTGAATTACGTGAAAGAACAAGCATAACCTAAAATTAAGGCGAAGTCGTTCCGGCTTCGCCTTAACCTGTTTATCTGAATACATACAGAAATTTAGAAGACAAGGAGACTGTCGATTATGAAAATCACCTTATTGCCGGGCGACGGCATCGGCCCGGAAATCGTGACTGCAACTGTAAAAGTAATGGACGCGGCGGCTAAAAAATTCGGGTTTGCATTGGAATACGATCCTCAGCTGCTAGGCGGCTGTGCCATTGACGCTTATGGCGATCCCTATCCGGAGGTTACGCAAAAATCTGCCAACGCGGCGGATGCAGTGCTGTTAGGTGCGGTAGGAGGTCCCAAATGGGATAACGTGGATCCCTCCATCCGTCCAGAAAAAGGGCTGCTGCGTATTCGCAAGGATTTAGGTCTGTACTGCAATCTGCGTCCCATGAAGGTGAGTCGTTTTACGGCCCACCTTTCCCCGCTGAAACCAGAACGGGTAGAGAATACGGATTTGCTGATAGTCCGGGAACTGACCGGCGGCATTTATTTCGGGACCCATAACGAAGCGGCCATGGTTAACGGCGTGGAGACCGCTTCGGATGTTGACCTTTATACCCGCCCGGAAGTGGAACGGATTGCCCGGAAAGCGTTTGAAGCAGCCAAGGTGCGCCGGGGCAAGGTGACCTCCGTGGATAAGGCCAACGTGCTGGCGGAATCCCGCATGTGGCGCCGTATCGTTACAGAAATGCAGGCAAAAGAGTATCCGGAAATCGAGTTGAACCATTTGTATGTAGACAACTGCGCTATGCAGCTGGTGCTGAATCCTGGCCAGTTTGATGTGGTGCTCACCAATAATATTTTCGGTGATATCCTGTCGGACGAAGCTTCTGTTCTGGGTGGGTCCATCGGACTGCTGCCCAGCGCCAGCTTAGGCGATGGTACCGGTCTCTATGAGCCCATCCACGGTAGCGCGCCGGATATCGCGGGTCTGGGCATTGCCAACCCGACGGGTACGATTTTGTCGGCTGCCATGCTGTTCCGTTATTCCCTGGATCAGCAGGCCGCGGCGGATGCGGTGGAAGCGGCGGTTGACAAAGTGTACGAAGCCGGTTACCGCACCCCGGATCTGTTCGGTGAAGGTATGACGAAAGTGAACACCCAGGAAATGGGCGAACTGGTGGCAAAAGCATTACTGGAAGCGTAAGAGGAAAAGGTAAGTGGTATGAAACAATTTTCATTTACGCCTGAAAAAGTCTGTGCCCACAAGATTGATTTTGCGCTGGATGCGGAAGGCAGGCTTCACAATGTAAAATTTATCGGCGGCTGCCCGGGAAACCTGCTGGCAATCGGCAAACTGGTGGAAGGAGCCGATGCGAAAAAAATCGCAGAGCTGTTGCGGGGCAATGACTGCGGCGGGCGCGGCACCTCCTGTGCAGACCAGCTTTCTCTTGCGGTAGAAGAAGCATTGCGGGGACAGTAGAGAGTTGAGATTCGCGAAAAAGTCCTGTTTATTTTGCAAAAAAATATAACTTACCCCTTGCAAACACTGATAAATACTGATATTATAATCATAGAACCCAGTGGTTGTGCACTCTCACAAAATATTTTTACAAAGGAGCGTTCATCATGAACAAAAAAGAACTCGTAGTAGCAACGGCTGAAGCAAGCGGAATGCCCCAGAAATGTGTTGAAGCAGTCCTGAAAGCCCTTATGGCTAACGTGGTTGCTGAAGTTGCCAAAAAAGGCAAAGTTCAACTGATTGGCTTCGGTACTTTCGAAGCCCGCGCTCGCGCTGCCCGTACCGGCATGAACCCGCAGACCGGTAAACCCATTAAAATTGCTGCAGCAACGGTTCCCGCCTTTAAACCCGGCAAAGCTTTCAAAGAAGCTGTCAATGCAAAACCTGCGAAAAAGAAAGCTGCCAAGAAAGCTAAAAAATAATTCCTTAATTATTACCTGCAACCTGATGCGCTTAACACGCATCAGGTTTTTTCATTTCTGCCTAAAAATCTAACTAATAGGATGTTACGGTAAAACAAAATAGGCGGTCTTTATGACCGCCCATTTTTTAAATTACAAACTTTTCTATAAAAATCAAAATGGCATTCTTTATCTGTCCGCCCGAAGATTAGTTGTTTTGCCTGAGCAAGGCGTTCAGACCGTCCCTGAATTCCCTGAAATGTTTCGGAAAATTTTCCGACCCGTGTGCGCTAATTTTTTTACTTCCATTGACGGTGGCTTTGAGAGAAAACATGATTCCGTCCTTAACACCTTTCGGGTGATTGCCGACAAAGCCATCCCACGATGCAAGCTCGCAGTCGTTCAACAGTTTTAGCACTCTGTCAACGTTGCACACGGCTTTTTTTTCAGGCACACGTTTATCTTTATCTTTATCTTTTCCATACCGTATCTTGTATTCAGTGACCTCGGCATCCTCGCCTTTCATTACAATTTCATACTCGGTGGTAAAACGCATACCGCTTAGACGAAGAGTAACAATATCAAAAGACTCTATCTTTTCGGAGGGTTTTCCTATGCCAAATGTTTGTGAAACGGATGGAAAAAGCATTATTGCTGAAGCTAATAACAGGAAAGCAAAAATTCCTATTATAAAATTTCTGCTCATTATTATTCCACCTTTCCCAATTATTTATATTTCAAATACGTTTCAAATATATTATATCACATAAACAACTTCCACAACATAAGATACCTCAATGTGTTATAATAAAAATAATAATAATAAGTAAGGACAAAAACCTGCCATGCAAAACAGTTTTCCCGCTTACGTTTTAAAAACTTTACAGATTTTAAACGCTGCCGGTTATGAAGCCTATGTGGTGGGCGGTGCGGTGCGTGACCTGCTGCTGGGTATTGAGCCGGGCGATTATGATATAACGACAAATGCACGCCCGGAACAGATTGTTGCGGTTCTTAGTTCTGCTGATTATACCCTGGCGGAAAAGCTGGGGGAAAATTTTGGCGTGGTGGTTGCCGTGACGGAAGGCCATGCGCTGGAAATCGCAACCTTCCGCAACGAGCGCTATGCCTACGGGCAGGACGCCCACCGCCCGGCAGAGGTGTGGTACTGCGACACACTGAAAGAAGATTTGTCACGTCGGGATTTTACAGTCAACGCCATGGCGATGGATTGCTTTGGGAATCTGTATGATTATTATGGCGGTCAGGAGGATTTAAATGCAAATCTGTTACGTACGGTAGGCGATCCAAAAAAGCGTTTTGCGGAAGACGCGTTACGGATGTACCGGGCCTGCCGCTTTGTGGCGCAACTGGATTTTACTTATGTGGAAGGAAACGATACTGCGTCGGATGTGCTGGGCGAGTATGACGCGACACAAACTGTAGAGCAGAATTTGCGCTCTGCGATGGTAAAAGCAGGCAAGATGGTTCCGGACAACATGAAAACCATGGGGCCGGATGCGCAGCTTACCCATGGCGACTTTGTAACGGTGTCCGGCTATGAAAAGCGTGTAATAAAAGATATGGCAGGCACGCCTTTCGGTCAGCCGGGCACAAAGTATTTCCTAAAAAAGCGCTATGTGTTTGACATCAGCCAATGCCGGAATCTTTCCCTGGAACGGGTAAAAACGGAACTGGATAAAATGCTGCTGGGAAAAGCGGCCGGAAAAGGTCTGGCACTATTTCTTTCCAGCGAGCTTGCAAACGCGCAGTGCAGGGTAAGGGAAAAGGGACGCGAAACCTTTGTGGACGTACTGCCGGAGCTGGCGCATTTGCCCGGCTTGCCGCAAAATATCCGTTTTCATTGTTTTAATGTATGGGAGCATATTCTTGCGGCGGTGGATAATGGTCCCCGGGAGCTTGCTTTGCGATGGGCACTGCTGTTGCACGATGTGGCAAAAGGCCTGCCGGGCATCCGGGGCGCCACGCCTGACGGTTATCCTAACGATCACGGGCACGAGAAGGAAAGCGCCAAAATGGCGGAAGCAATCCTGACCCGCCTGCGTTATCCCCGGCCTTTTGTGCGCCGGGTACGCTGGCTTGTGGCAAAGCATATGCGCTTTGCGCCCATGATGATCCATAAAAACAATACATTGCTGCGATGGATCCGCAGTGAAGCAACAGGCGGAATGTTCCGCACGGAAAAGGAAATGGCAGAGGCGTTTTACCAGCTGACAGAAGTGTTTTTAGCGGATATGGGCGCCACCTGGGCCGGTGTGCTGCAGGAACCGGTGATGGAAGAAGGCCGCAGGCTGGGAGAAGAAGCAGTGCAGATCGCCTGTGAACGGATGCCGGTGCACACATCGGATTTACACGTGCGGGGCAGCGAAGTACAACAATTAATAGTAAAAGAATACTCGGAGAAAAAAACGCAAACAAATGGACAGAGTGATTTGCAGAACAAAACGCAGGATCGTTTGCAAAAGCCAAATAAATTTTCTGTAGCGGACGCTATGAAATATTTGCTGGCCCGTGTGCAGAGCGGCAGCATTCCCAATGAACGGGGCGCGTTGTTGCGGGCGGTGGATCGGAAGCTGAGAAAAATCAGAAATGCCGGGAATAAGTAAGGAAAAACTGACAAGCGTGAAGATAAATCAGTAAAACATGGAAGTTCCTAATCACCTGTGCGACAAGTTAAAGGAAAAGTATTACCGTGATAAAAAAAGCAATCCTGATAGCAGTTGCAGTAATTGCGGTTGCAATGTTAAACTTTTATACAGATAAAAATTCTGCCGGGAAACCGGAACCATCCGGGCCGATGGACAACCTGACAGCCAAAATGGCGCTGTTGCTGGAAAAGGACGGCGGCCCGGCTGCTGTGCAGGGCCAGTCGGACGTGAAAGATTCACCATATTTTAAAAAAGTGGATGTATATAATATGAAGTCCGGCGGCAGTCTGCTGCTACTGGAAAAATATAAAACATACCAGCAGCATACGGGATACACCTGCGGCCCGGCGGCGGCCCTGACAGTGGTGCAGTATTTTCTGGGCAAAGCCCCTGATTCGGAAATGGAAATAGCTAAGATCATGGAGGCCCATCCTGCCGGGATGAAAGACCCGGGGACGAATACCCGTGGCATGAGCCGCTATTTTGAACAAAAGGGCTGGAAAGTTAAGAACGCGTTAAAAGATGGATCTCCGGGCACGTATAAAAAATTCCTGGATTTTGTGAATGATAACCTGAAACAGGGTATTCCCATCATGGTGGAAAACGTGGAATGGGGCGGACACTGGCGCGTGATTATCGGCCACGATACCATGGGAGACGCCAACGGGGTGAATGATGTTCTGATCCTGGCCGACCCCTACGATACATCAGATCACTATCAGGACGGTTACAGTATTATTTCCGCGGAACGGTTTTATTATATGTGGTTCGACGCTCAGCTGTTCCGTGAAAAGGAAAAGGCGCGGCAGTGGCTGACGGCTGTGCCGCCTGATTATACTGGTTTGAAAGCAAAATAAAGTAAGGGCTGTAGTTTTCTGCTTGTTATGCTATAATGAAATTGCTTTTGAGTTTGTAAGATTATTAATGAAAAAGGGGCGCGCAAGCGCTTAAATAAAATAAATTCGCGCTTGCCGGAAAACGGCAGGATGGAGGATATAACTATGTTAAAACGTATAATAATGGGAACCAGTGCTTTGCTGTTGTTGACGGCATCCTTTTCTTCTGCCCAGGCTGCGTTGCTGGCCAAAGTGGAAGCGGATGTTGACGGCAGCGGCCAGAAAAGAATCGTGGAGCTGACAGGTGACAAAAAGATGCCGGGCAGCAATTATTATTCCAATTTGTGGATCATGATAAAGAATGCTGACGGGAAAATGCTGACTGCCTGGAAGGCTGATTTGGATGGCGGCTATTATTGCCTGTTGGAAAAAATGTCGGTGAATGCGAAAGCGGAACAGAAAACCGGTAAAGCAAAGCAGATAAATAGTAAAACAAAACGACAGGATGTCGCAATAAATAATCAAGGCACTGATGCGAAACAAAATGATGCTGCATCCGAAAAGAAAAAAAATAACGCCCAAGAAGAAACGGAAAAACGTTTTGAAGAACTTTTAAAATCGTTAGAAGAAACCGGCAATGCAGATAAAGAGAAGACTAAAAGCAAAACTACAGACAAACCCCACGACCAGATTTTACTGATGGCAGCAAAAGGCGGAAAAAACGCGGCAGTCGGTTGCCGGATTTTGGATTTTTCCGATTTCAAACAGGTACGGGAAGTGTTTTCCGCAGCGGACAGTAATGGCGTAGCGGCAAAAGCGGAGTATAAGCCGGATAACCGGTTTACAGTGGAAAGCATCTTGCCGCAGGCAGATGGTACGCAAAAACAGGTATCTTTTTCGGGAAGCGCGAAGAATGTTCTGCATCTTTACAACGCGGACGGCAGTATAGCCAAACCATACCTGCGTCCGCTGGTAACAGAGGTTGCGTCCCTGGCGACTCTGGGTGGCCGTCTGTTTACGGAGCAAAATGTGCTGGCCGCCAACGGTTGGGATTTGCTGGGACGCCTTGCTGTAAGGTGGGTGCATAAAGAAGAAAAATGGATCCCGGAGGAAATAACGCTGACGGATACTCTGGACGAATTGCTGAAGCCTGATGCTGACGAGGCGAACAGGGCGGACGGGGCAGGCAACTGGAGACTGTATCCCCGACGGGCATTTATCGGGGACAGAGTGGTCAGCCGTCCGATTGTGGCCATCGAGGAAAAGCCGGAGCTGCAAAACAAAATCAATGAAAAGCTGCTTGCCTGGTACACCAAAGCGCCGGAAGAAGATGAAAGGGCTTTCCAGGTGAAGTTCGCAGGCTCAAAACTGTTAAGCCTGGAGCTGGGACGCCGGAATAAAAAAGGCGAAGTAATCCGGGAATTGTATAATTTCAATATGCAGACCGGTGAACCGATTAAGTTGGATGAAATGTTTAACACAAAAAATCCTGACTTTTTAAAAGTCATAAACCTGGCAGGAAAACCTAAAAATCATTTTTCTGCAAAGAAACCTGCCTTCTGGCATTTTACCGGAAAACATTTTATACTGCAGGACCGCTTGTTAGGCGAAGGCTTCCAGGATGAAAAGGCTATTATTATAGCCGTGGTGGAAAAAAACGATTTGCTTCCTTTTATAAAAGACAAGAAACTTTTGGAAGAATAAAGAACCCGACATGTGTTGTGTTTCCTTCAAATTTGATTTGCTTTTTTGTTTTTTTTATGTTAGGATATTGCGATACTGAAAAACGGAAGAATATTTCGTTTATAACGGTTGAATAATTGTTCCATTATAATATGAATGTTGATGAGATAATCTTTTAAGAAGAATGAAAGTTTCAGGGAGGATTCATTCTATGTTACATACTTTCCGTGGAAAATGGGGGAAAAGTTTAGCCGTTGCGCTGGCAGTTTCCGGGTTGCTTGTTTTTGCCGGATGTGGAAAAAAGGACCAGCAGAAATCACAGGCGGCAGTAGCGGTTAAGACTATGCAGGTGATTAAAAGAGATACGCCCAATGTGCACGAGTTTACCGGTTTTGTAGAAGCCCAGCAGGAAGCGAAGCTGACGGCAAATGTTTCCGGCAAGATCACCAGTAAGAGTTTTAACGGCGGCGACTGGGTAGAAGCTGGCCAGGTATTGTTCACGATTGACCAGCGGACCTATCAGGCCAACCTGCTGAATGCTCAGGCAGGCCTTGCCGCGGCCCGGACAGAATACAACCGCCTGGCGGCCGATGCGGAACGTTACAAAAAATTGTATGAACAAAATGCGGTTTCCAAACAGCAATATGATCTTTCTATTGCCCAGCGGGATTCCGCCCAGGCTCAGGTAACGGCTCACGAAGCGATTCTGGAAAATGCCCGGATCAACATGGGCGATACCGAAGTAAAGGCTCCTTTCTCCGGCAGGATCAGTACCAGCGATTTGTCTGTCGGCAACTTCGTAGCGGCCGGGCAGACCGTGCTGGCTACCATGAGCAATACGAATCCGGTACGGATCAAATTCAGCATGTCTGAAAATGAGTACCTGCAGCTTTCCAAGGCTCATTCCGATTCCGGCGCGAAAGCGCTGGAAGATTTAAAACTGGTGCTGTCTGACGGCAGCGTTTACACCGGCGCCGGCGTAGTGGATCAGGTAGACCGGGAAATCGGCAACGGTACCGGCGCATTAACATTGAAAGCAAAATTCAGCAATGATAACAATCGGCTGATGCCGGGTATGTTTGCCCGCCTGCAGGCCAATGCGGGAACCATTAAGAACGCTATGCTGATTCCCCAGCGCGCTGTTCGTGAAATGCTTTACAAAAAATTCGTGTTCGTTGTAGGCAGCGATAACAAAGTAGATATGAAGGAAGTTACCTTGGGCGCCCGCGTCGGCAAGCTATGGCTGGTGGAAAAAGGCCTGAACGGCGATGAGACGCTGGTAGTTGAAGGTGTCCAGAAAGTGAATAAAGGGTCTGAAGTAAAACCCGCCGCCATGACGGAAGCCGACCTGAGCAATGAAAGCAAACAATAGGAGGTAACCTAAGTGGCTAAGTTCTTTATCGACCGACCGATATTTGCAATAGCCCTTTCCCTGGTCATCGTCTTTGCCGGCGTAATTGCAGGGTTCAGCCTTCCTATTGCACAGTATCCCAATATTACAAAACCCCAGATTGAAGTGGAGACCAACTATGTTGGCGCTAACGCTTCCACTGTAGAAGAATCGATAGCCCAGGCTATTGAGCAGAAGGTAAACGGCGTGGAAAACATGCGTGATATGCGTTCTACTTCTACTAATACCGGCCGTTATGTATTAGATGTTAACTTCAACCTGGAAAAGAACGGTGACATTGCCTCTGTAGAAGTGCAGAACCGTGTAGACCAGGCCAAGGCCTCCATGCCTACCGAGGTTACCCAGTACGGTATTACCACGGCCAAGATGTCTTCCCAGACGATCATGTATTTTGTACTGACGTCTCCCAACAAAACCTATGACGGCATGTTCCTGAAAACCTACGGGGCTTCTAACGTGGTAGACCCGATCAAGCGTGTTAAAGGCGTGTCTTCCGTTGGTGAATACGGCCCGGAATACTCTATGCGTGTGGAACTGAAACCGGACCTGATGGCTCAGCTGGGGCTGACTGCATCCGATATTGCCGCAGCGATTCAGACACAGAACATCCAGGCCCCCGTTGGTTCCATCGGTTCCAAACCCACCACCAACGATTTGGAATTCAAATATTCTGCCAGCGCCGAGGGCCGTCTGAAAACCCCGGAAGAGTTTGGTAACATAATTATCAGGGCACAGAACGGACAGATTTTAAAATTAAAAGACATCGCTGATATTTACGAAGGCGAACGTATGGATACACCGGCTTCCCTGTTCCTGGATAAGGGCGTAGGCGGTGAATCGGTTGTGTATCCCATTTCCCTGACTTCGGATGCCAACGCGATTGAAACCGTTACTGAAATCCGAAGAGTACTGGAGGATGCCGAAACCCGGTTCCCTCCGGATATGAAACTGATCGTTGCTCAGGACAAAACGCAGTTTGTACGGGAATCTCTGGAAAAAGTGGCCCACACGTTCTTTGAAGCATTAGTCCTCGTTTTAATTGTAGTGTACATCTTTTTGGGAAATTTCCGGGCCACCCTGGTGCCTATGCTGGCAGTGCCCGTTTCCCTGATTGGTACTTTCGGCGCTTTCGTATTATTAGGCTTTTCCATTAACACCCTGTCCATGTTTGCCATGATTCTGGCTATCGGTCTGGTAGTGGATGACGCTATCGTTGTAGTGGAAGCCGTGGAACATCACATTCAGGAAACCGGCCTGTCTCCAAAAGAGGCGACCTACCGGGCCATGAAAGAAGTGTCCGGTCCGGTTGTGGCCATTGCCTGCGTGCTGGCAGCCGTGTTTGTGCCGATTTCTTTCATGAGCGGCTCTACCGGCCAGCTGTACAAACAGTTCGCCCTGACCATTTCTGTTTCCATGATGTTGTCCGCCGTGGTGGCCCTGTCGTTGACCCCGGCTCTCTGCGCAAAGCTGCTGAAGCCCCATTCAAGCGCGGCAAGTGAAGAAGCCAATAAAGGATTTATCGGTAAAGTGATTTACCGGTTTAATGTGTGGTATGCCAATACCCTGGCGAAATACACGACTCAGGTGGGCAAGTGCATCCGCTATTCCAAGCTGATGATGTGCGGTCTGTTGGTTATTTGTATTTTGACCGGCCTTTTGTTTAAAATTACTCCGTCCGGTTATGTGCCGGATGAAGATCAGGGCATGTATATCATTTCCTACAATCTGCCGGAAGGCGCGTCTTCCAACCGGGGCATGAAGCAGATGGAAGATTTCGCCCGAAAGCTGGGTGAACTGCCGGGCGTCAGGTATGTAATGCCCATTAACGGTTTTGATATTCTGAGCAATGCACCGAAAGCCAGCGCCGGTATCATCCCTGTGATGATGGAAGAGTACGACAAACGTTCTACCAGCACATTCGAACTGATCCAGCGCACCTACGCCATGGCAGCCCAGACACCGGAAATGAATATCATGGCGTTTAACGAGCCGGCGCTGCCGGGTCTGTCCAGTACCGGTTCCCTGAGCATGTATATCATGAATCTGGCCGGTGACTCCATTGAGCAGATGAATACATACGCCCAACAGTTTGTTATGAAAGCCAACCAGCGCCCGGAAATCGGAATCGCGTATACCACATTTAATACGGACACCCCGGGTTATAAATTCAACGTCAACCGCGAAAAAGCGGAATCCCTGAATGTTCCGGTAGCCAGCGTTTTCACTACGCTGCAGGCATTTTTGGGCGGTATGGAAGTGAATGACTTCAATAATTTTGGCCGTACCTGGAAGGTAGTTATGCAGGCCCAGCCCCAGTATCGCGACGATGTGAAGAATATGCGGTTCTTCTTTGTTCGCAGCAACAATGGAGAGATGGTTCCTCTGGACTCCCTTGTAACCGTGGAACCGGAGATGACCGTTCCTTCCATTACCCGGTTTAACGGCGCCAGCGCCTTTAAGATTGCAGGTTCCCCGGCGGACGGCTATTCTTCCGGCCAGGCTATGGCAGCGCTGGAAGAAGTGGCCCACGAAGTACTGCCGACCACCTACACCTATGAATGGACCGACCAGAGCCGTGACGAACGGGAAGCCGGCGACCAGGCTTACGGTCTGTATGCGATTTCTCTGGTCTTTGTATTCCTGGTGCTGTGTGCCCTGTATGAAAGCTGGACCATTCCCATCGCGGTACTGCTGTCGGTTCCCCCGGCGGTTATGGGCTGCCTGGGTTCCCAGTTCCTGCGGGGCCAGCAGAATGATATTTATATGCAGGTTGCCATGATTATGCTGATCGGGCTGGCGGCAAAGAACGCCATCCTGATTGTGGAATATGCAAAGATGAATCTGGAAGGCGGACAGGACGTGGTGACGGCAGCCATCAATGCGGCCCATCTCCGTCTGCGTCCTATTCTGATGACCTCATTCGCGTTTATTCTGGGCTGTCTGCCCCTGGCTATCGCTACCGGCCCCGGCGCCGGTTCCCGTGTATCCATGGGTAACGCAGTAGTAGGCGGAATGACCTTCAATACATTCGTAGGCATCTTCCTGATCCCTGTGCTGTTCGTGGTGGTGGAACGGTTCTTCAGCCGCGGCAAACATAAAGACGAAATGGCTGACCTGTAACTCATTGTTATTATTGTAATGACGATTCGTGACAGTTGTTTTATCATGTATGATTGTTTATTTGTTGGTTCATGTACATCACGGTTGTGAAAAATCCGTAAATATTACTGTCTGGCATGTGGAAACACTTGCCAGACGTTTTTCTTTCTTATAAAATAGGAATGTAATTTGTCTCCTTAAAAATGATACATCCGGTTAAGGAAGATTATTTATCAGAAAGAAATGGCATAACTGATGCTAAGACGAAAGAATACGGGCAAGCGTGCATACGGGTGTCAGTACTCGTAATCATGTAAAGGTGTCATCAAATGAAAAAAATGGATGAAAGCGTCCGCTTTGTAAAAAATGTCTGGGCGTTGACAAAATCATATTGGCAGAGCGAGGAAAAGAAAAAAGCCTATCTGCTGCTACTGGCCATCATTGCGCTGACCTTGGGCGTGGTGTTCATGCTGGTGCAGCTCAACCATTGGTACAATATTTTTTACAGCGCGCTGCAGAATTATGAAAAAGAAAAAATTTTTTCGGAACTGTTCCATTTCAGCTGGCTGGCTTTTATTTATATTATCCTGGCCGTGTACGCCTTTTACCTGCAACAGGTGCTGATCATCAACTGGCGCCGCTGGCT
>CAJODT010000005.1 GCA_905233365.1 uncultured Succiniclasticum sp. | reverse complement strand
CAGTGGGAAATTCGTGAACTGGCCTGGAAAATGCTAATGGAATGCCGCAAGGTGGCTCCTGTTTTATTTGAAAAAGCCGGCCCGGACTGCGTGGCCAAGGGTACCTGCAAAGAAGGGAAAATGAGCTGTGGCATTTTACCGAAAGTAAAACAGTATCAGGCCGAAGTCAAAGATGTTGCGGCGTTGTTTTTGCCTGAAAGAATAACAGCTGATAAATAGAATACAGAGTCTTGCCTTTCTATCCGGCAGCATTACTGCTGCCGGTTTGTTTAAGGAAGCGCTGATTAAATAAAAAGCACAGATCAGCATGCATATGAATTAATCAGAGTTTCTTTAAAGGAGCACCTATGACAGAAGAAATTGTTGCCGGGCGTAATGCGGTATTTGAGGCTTTGGTAAGTAAACGTCCGATCAATAAGATTTATATAAAAACAGGACTTCAGGGCGGGAGCATCGGGAAGATAGTGGCAGCGGCGCAGGGGTTTGCGGTTCCGGTAGAATATGTACAGGCAGAAAAACTGGAGAGGCTGGCCCCGGGAATGCAGCATCAGGGAATTGTGGCGCTGGCATCCCCGATATCATTCAGTTCTTTAGAGGATGTTTTAAAACGGGCCGCTACCCGGAAAGAAATGCCCTTTTTGCTTTTGCTGGACGAGTTGCAGGACCCGCAGAACGTGGGGGCGCTGATACGCAGCGCAGACGCCGCAGGGGTACATGGCGTTTTATTGCCCAGGCGGCGAAGCTGTCCTCTGAATATGGTTGTAGCAAAGGTGTCTGCCGGAGCTGTGCATTACGTACCTGTGGTACAGATCGGTAACATTGTCCAGACGCTGCGCGGCTTAAAAGAGCAGGGATTTTGGGTTGTCGGCGCAGATATGGAAGGGGAAAGCCTGTATTTTGATGCCGATTTGGACCGACCTGTTGTTTTGGTGATTGGCGCGGAAGGAAAAGGTCTGGGGCGTTTGGTGAAGGAAAACTGCGATATTCTTGTCCGGATACCTATGCAGGGAGGCGTAAACTCTCTTAATGCTTCCGCGGCGGGAGCAATTCTGCTGTATGAAATCGTACGGCAGCGGATGAATAAGGTAGTGACATGAAAGGTTGCGACGGAGATAAGTCTGCCAGCAGATATCTTTTTGGGGTGTGCTGTACTGTTATTGTGCTTTGTTGACGTTGTAACTGCCTGTCGTGTATAATGAAAACATCCTTAGCCAACGCGCTTGGTTCGGAAAAGAATATCTTGTAATTACTGGAAGGTGGATAACAGATGTACGGGGGAACCGGCGATCCCTACGCCAGATTCACTGATATGTCAGATGAGGACATTGTTAAACTGGCAAATGTAGAGAATAATGTATTGGCCCAGGAGTACCTGTTGCATAAGTATCGCAATTTTGTGCGCGGAAAGGCAAAAAGCTATTTTCTGATAGGAGCGGAACGGGAAGATATCATCCAGGAAGGAATGATAGGTTTATATAAGGCAATCCGTGATTACCGGCAGGATAAACAGACTTCCTTTCGTTCCTTTGCTGAATTGTGCGTAACCCGCCAGATTATTACGGCAATCAAAACGGCGACCCGGCAGAAGCATATTCCGCTGAATTCATATGTGTCCCTGAATAAACCAATTTATGAACAGGATTCGGACCGCACCCTGCTGGATGTAATTTCCAGCGGAACCAAAGTGGTGAATCCGGAAGAGATGATCATCCGTCGGGAAGAATTTATTGATATTAAAAATAAGATGAATACGATTCTCAGCGATCTGGAATGGGAGGTATTCATGAATTATCTGGATGGGAAATCGTATCAGGAGACTGCCAGAGAACTGCACCGGCATATTAAATCCATTGATAATGCGTTGCAGCGTGTCAAAAGGAAGGTGGAAAAGTACAAAGAAGCCAATAGCGGGGACTCAGATATACAGACGGTATGTTCCTGTATCCTTTCCATAGAACCCCGTAAAAGGGACGATAAATAAGACACTTGAAATGAATAAATTGATAAATGTGAAACAAACTGTTGTATTGAAATGAAGAATAGTATAAAATATAAGTGGATTTAAAGGATTTTATCCGGTTACAGCGAATTGATATTGTTATAAAGATTAAAACGTTCCGGCATTTGGCATTTCCAGATATTGATCTGTTAACAGATTTAGGAGGTAATTAAAATGAGCCAGACAGAAGAGTTTGTAAAGGTTGTAGAGGCAGCAAAAGAAGCAAAAGGAGTTATTTTTGTAACTGGTAAGCCCGGCAGCGGTAAGAGCAAGGTTTTGCGCGAAGCCGCCGAAGACAAGAAATGGGATTATGTAGATTGCCGTTTGTTGATCAGTGAAGAGTTTTTGGCGGTCCCGAAAGAGGAAAGAAATGCCAAAGCACCGGCGATGATGGGAGAAGCGCTTGCCAGTTATAATTCAGAAGTTATCTTATTAGATCGTTTACAGACTTTATTTGTGCCGGTATTTAATTTGGATGTTGCTTCGCTGCTTAAGGATCTGGGGCAGAAGTTTGTACTTGTTGCCGCCTGGCCCGGATATGTGAAAGACGGCACGTTGTGTTACGATAAATTTGACGGAACCGAATCCATTCGGATTCCGCAGGATGGTTTTACTATTTGGAATGTGGATTAAGGCTTGAGGGGACAAATGATAAATGTGAAGGGGACGTTAGCTGTTCTGACTGGGGGCGGTGACTGTCCGGGACTAAATGCAGTCCTGAATGCAGTGGTCAAAGCTGCTTTAGGACATGGATACCAGATTTACGGCATTGAAAATGGATTTAACGGGCTGATAAAGAATAGAATGAAACTCCTGACCTATGAGGATGTTTCAGGAATTCTGCCGCGGGGTGGTACAGTTTTAGGAACCACTAACCGTGATAACCCGTTTAAATTTGCTCATATTGAAAAAGATGGTTCAGTTTCTTATACAGATGAAAGTGAAACGATTGTAAAGAATCTGGCAAAACGCGGAATTGAAACGTTGATTGTTATCGGAGGAGACGGGAGTCTGGCTATCGGTGCCCAGCTTTCCCGTGAGTGCGGCGTCAAAGTAATTGGCGTTCCCAAAACGATAGATAATGATTTACCCTGTACGGAACGGACCTTTGGATTTGATACGGCTATGGCCGTAGCGACGGAAGCTGTTGACCGGCTTCACAGTACTGCGGAATCCCATCACAGGATCATGATTTTGGAAGTTATGGGCCGATATGCAGGCTGGATTGCATTGCATTCCGGAGTTGCAGGTGGGGCAGACGTAATTTTGATTCCGGAAATTCCCTACCGCTTGGAAGCGGTGGCAAAGAAAATTCTCAAACGCCAGCAGGATGGCAAAATGTTCAGTATTATTGTTGTTGCTGAAGGAGCGAAACCTGAAGGCGGCGAAATGACGGTTGCCCGTATCGTCAAAGACAGTTTTGAACCGATTCGTTTAGGAGGGGTTGGTAATAAGCTGGCGCAACAGCTGGAAGAACTGACCGGGATTGAAGCCCGCAGCACAATCCTGGGTTATTTACAGAGAGGCGGCTCACCCACTGCATTTGACCGGGTTTTATGTACCCGGTACGGAGTGGCGGCCATAGAGGCGTGTATTGCAGGAGATTATGATGTAATGGTTTCCCTGCACAATGATTCGATCGTCACAGTACCCCTGCAGGATGCAGGAGGAAAACCCAGATCCGTCACTTTAGACAATGAAATTGTCAAAGCTGCAAGAGACATTGGAATCTGTTTTGGCGATGAACAATAGGTGTTAGCAGGACGCACCTGTTTGAATGGGTGCGTCTTTATTTTTTAGGAACATTCTCAAGAAACTTATAAAAAAACAGTTGACAAACTTTCCTGTTTCATGTATTATACTTACTGTCACTGAAATCATGCTGACATAGCTCAACAGGCAGAGCAACGGTTTTGTAAACCGTAGGTTGTAGGTTCGATTCCTATTGTCAGCTCCAGAAGGTTTTTATGGAGGGGTTCCCGAGTGGCTAAAGGGAGCAGACTGTAAATCTGCCGCGTTTCGCTTCGTTGGTTCGAATCCAACCCTCTCCACCATTTATTTTATCGCGGGGTGGAGCAGTTGGTAGCTCGTCGGGCTCATAACCCGAAGGTCGCTGGTTCAAATCCGGCCCCCGCAACCATAATGATGACGCTGATGTAGCTCAGATGGTAGAGCGCATCCTTGGTAAGGATGAGGTCACCAGTTCAATCCTGGTCATCAGCTCCATTATATAAGGCGGCATAGCTCAGTTGGCCAGAGCAAGCGGTTCATACCCGCTGTGTCCGCGGTTCAAATCCGTGTGCCGCCACCATTTGAAATTAAGGCTCATGCAAATTATTGCGTGAGCCTTTTTATACCGTATTAAGGAAAACTGATTAATCATATGCAACTTTAAGGGTTCATTTAATCGTTGTTTCTTTAAATATTTGTAAATTTGTTGACAGAAAAAGGTAACTGTGGTATTATCATTCAGTGACAATTCAGTTTTTTGTATTTTATAGTTCGAAAGAGGTGGCAAGAATGCGCGTGTTGATTACTTTGGCCTGCACGGAATGCAAACAGAGAAACTATCAGACCAACAAAAACAAGAAGAACGATCCCGATCGTATCGAGATTAAAAAATATTGCAAATTCTGCAAAAAGCATACAACTCATAAAGAAACTAAATAAAATTTTGGTTTCAAAGCGTTTGAACAGCAAGGATGTGAAATAATGACCGTTCCGGAAACTGTTTCGACTAACGAAACGAGTATGGTGGGAAAGGTTACAGGCTTCATCAGGGAATCAAAGGAAGAATTGAAAAAGGTTACCTGGCCGACAAGGCAGGAACTGTTTTTAAATACTATTGTAGTACTGGTAGCAGTAGCGCTGGTTGCGGTTTCTATCTGGGTAGCCGATACAATTTTTTCAATACTGATCAGAACCATTTTACGGTAAGACGTATAAGGAGGAAGGGAGAAAGCTCCCGCTGAAATAATGGACGAGAATAATAATGCTGAAATATTAGAAAAGGGAAAACGGCATTGGTATGTCATCCATACTTATTCCGGTTATGAGAATAAGGTCAGCGCCAATCTGGAACGGAAGGTTCATTCCCTGGGAATGGATGATAAGATTTTCCATATTATGATACCGATGGAGAATGAAGTAGTAGCCGATGAAAATGGTACCAAACGTATTGTGACCCGTAAGGTATTCCCGGGTTATGTTTTGGTTGAGATGATCATCGATGACCGCACCTGGTATGTTGTCAGGAATACTCCCGGCGTAACGGGATTCGTGGGTCCCGATAATAAACAGCCTGTTCCGTTGTCAGATGAAGAGGTCAGACGTATTCTGGCTGCCAGCGTAAATGGCCAGGGACTGCAGGAGGAGGAAGAGCCTGCTGACCGGCCGAAGGTGAAACCTCAGATTAATTTGCAATTACAGCAGAGAGTCCGCTTAAAAACCGGTCCGTTTGCCAATTTTGAAGGCGTTGTTTCGGCAATTGACAGAGAACGCGGCAAACTAAAGGTCCTGGTTGATATGTTTGGACGCGAAACTCCTGTTGATATTGATTATACCCAAGTGGAAGAAATTGAATGATAAGGAGGTGTAAGAAACATGGCAAAGAAAGTTGCTAAGGTTGTAAAGTTACAGGTTCCTGGCGGTAAAGCTACTCCGGCACCTCCGGTTGGTCCTGCACTGGGCCAGGCTGGCGTTAACATTATGGCCTTTGTAAAGGACTTCAATGCCCGTACGGCACAGCAGGCTGGCCTGATCATCCCTGTTGAGATTACGGTATATGAAGACCGTTCCTTTACATTTATTACCAAGACCCCGCCTGCAGCGGTGTTGCTGAAAAAAGCGGCGGGCCTGGAAAAAGCTTCCGGCGAACCCAACAAGAAGAAAGTTGCTACATTGCCCCGTGCCAAAGCACGCGAAATTGCGGAAAGCAAGATGGCAGATCTGAATGCGGCCGATGTGGAAGCGGCAACCCGTATGATTGAAGGCACAGCCCGCAGCATGGGCATTGTAATTACTGACTGACCGTCAGTTCAATGAGTGGGAGGCGGAAGCCGTTCGGACCACGAGGAGGATTTTATAATGGCAAAAAAACATGGCAAAAAGTACGTTGATGCATTAAAGCTGATCGACGAGACGAAACTCTATTCCCCGAAAGAAGCGGTTGAATTGGTAAAGAAAACCGTAGTTACCAAATTTGACAGCTCTGTGGAAGCTTCTTTCCGTCTGGGCATCAACCCGAAGTATGCTGACCAGCAGGTGCGCGGCGCGATGGTGCTGCCCCACGGAACCGGTAAATCCAAAAAGGTTCTGGTATTTGCGGAAGGCGCAAAAGCTGAAGAAGCAAAAGCTGCCGGTGCGGATTATGTCGGCGGGCAGGAACTGGTAGAAAAGATTCAGGGCGGCTGGTTCGACTTTGAAGTCTGCGTAGCGACCCCGAATATGATGGGCAAGGTTGGCCGTCTTGGTAAGCTGTTAGGCCCGAAAGGGTTAATGCCTAACCCGAAGGTTGGCACTGTTACCATGGATGTAACCAAGGCGCTCAATGAGATTAAAGCCGGTAAGGTTGAGTACCGTGCAGATAAAGCCGGTAACGTACAGGCTATGATCGGTAAATCTTCCTTCTCGGAAGAAGCTCTTCTGGATAACTATATTGCGTTAGTAACTACTTTAATTAAAGTTAAGCCCTCCGGAGCCAAGGGACAGTACATTAAGTCTGTTACCTTATCCACCACGATGGGGCCTGGCATCAAGATCGATGTCCTCAAAGCAGACAGCGCAAAATAATCCGGAACACATAATTTTAAATCAGAAGATAATCGGGCCACAGACAGCAGGTGCGTAAGCGCAAGTGCAATACTGCACGCCTGCCGAGGCTGGAGACGTTAAAGATAGATTAGTTCTTTCACGACCTCCGGCTGCTTCGGCCGAGAGGTCTTTTTGATTTATAAAAGTAAGTCAAAATCTGAAAGAAGGAGGTGCAACTCATTGAAAACAAAAGCAGAGAAACAGGCTCAGCTAGCTGAGATTAAAAATGTTCTTGCTGAAGCTAAAGGAGCAGTATTAGTTGATTTCAGCGGTCTTACTGTCGCGGAAGATACGGAACTGCGTCGCAAGGTTCGCGAAGCCGGCGCTTCTTACACCGTTTACAAGAACACTTTGATTGCCCTGGCAGCCAAGGAATACGGTCTGGATAAGCTGGCTCCCGTATTGGAAAAGAATACTGCGATTTGTTCTTCTGCCAATGATGCGGTAGCTGCCTGCAAAGTAATGTGTGATTTTGTAAAAGATCATAAGAAGATGCAGCTGAAGGCCGGTATTGTAGAAGGCAAAGTTGTTTCTGTTGACGAGGTTAAGGCAGTTGCTGCGTTGCCGCCGAAAGAGGTGCTGGTTGCCAAAATGCTGGGCAGCCTGAACGCTCCGATTTCCGGCTTGGTTCGCACGCTCAATGGAACCGTTGCAAAAATCGTATATGCGTTGGATGCAGTACGCGAGCAAAAAGAAAAACAATCTGCTTAATGCAGGGTAAAAAAAGATTTAATTTAAAGATTTAATTAAATTTTTATAAAAAATTAAAATAATTGATTATGGAGGAAATTATAATGAATAAAGATCAGATTATTGAAGCGATTGAGAAAATGACTGTACTGGAACTGGCCGAACTGGTTAAAGCTCTGGAAGAGAAATTTGGCGTATCTGCTGCCGCTCCGGTAGCTGTTGCTGCTGCTGGCGCTGCTCCGGCCGCTGCTGCTGCTGAAGAAGAACAGACTGAATTCGATGTTATCCTGAAGGAAGCTGGTCAGGGCAAGATCAACGTAATCAAAGCTGTTCGCGAAATCACCGGTCTGGGCCTGAAAGAAGCAAAGGCTCTGGTTGACGGCGCTCCGAAAGCTGTTAAAGAAAAAGTTTCCAAAGCTGACGCTGATGAAGCCAAAGCAAAATTGGAAGCTGCCGGCGCAACTGTTGAAATTAAATAATTTAACTGTATGCCATCAGGACCGGTTCCATAGGGAGCCGGTCTTTTTTAATATGTTTATATTGACGACCGAATGAAGATAGATAATCGAAAAGCAGCAGGTCAAAAAAGTAACTAAAATAAATATTGACAAATTTAGTGATGTTGTGGTATCATTATTTACCACAATTCTGCTTTTGCGTTTGTGACCAAAATGCAGGCTTGACTACAACGGCCAGATAGTGTAGTGGTTCACATCGGCTGCCATATCGTAGGGATGAAGTGCGTTCGTCTGATCTGAATAACAGGGTGCTCTTGCGGTAAGAACCTTGTTTTTTTTGGCATTGGGCAACGTACATAGTTTTGTATTGCCTGACTTATATAACAAGGAGTGAAGACCTACATGTTTAAACCGGTTCAGACAGGTGACAGGACCCGGTATAGTTTTGGTAAAATCAAAGAAGTTTTGCCAATGCCTCATTTGATTGACCTGCAGAGGAAATCCTATGAGTGGTTCATGAGTGATGGGTTAAATGAGATTTTCCATGACATTTCTCCGATTAAAGACTTTAACGGGAATCTGGAACTCTCATTTCAGAGCTTTGAAATTGGCGAGCCAAAATATACCATCGAGGAGTGTAAAGAGCGGGATGCTTCTTATTCCGCGGCGTTGAATGTCAATGTTCATCTGTTGTATAAAGATACGGGAGAAATCAAGGAGTCCCGTGTATTTATGGGTGATTTTCCCCTGATGACCTCTACAGGAACTTTTGTCATCAATGGGGCAGAGCGTGTCATTGTCAGTCAGCTGGTCCGTTCCCCCGGGGTTTATTATGATAAAATCATGGACTCCAGTGCTGTCTTTTTATATGGTACAACGGTTATTCCCAATCGCGGCGCATGGATTGAATTTGAAACAGATTTAAACCATGTGATTTATGCGCGTGTGGACAGAACCCGTAAGGTACCTGCTACAGTGCTGTTGCGTGCCATGGGCATGGAATCCAATGAAGATATTTTAAATTTCTTTGGCGATACCCAAATCGAGAACCGTACAGAAGACGGAACCGAGATTATTGAAGCGGTAAAGGCAACGCTGGAAAAAGACAGTACGACTAATTGCGAAGAAGCAATGATTGAACTGTATAAAAAACTGCGTCCCGGCGAGCCCCCTGCTTTTGAAAATGCCAAGCAGCTGATCGAGCAGACTTTTTATGACAGCAAACGTTATGATCTAGCCTATGTCGGACGTTATAAACTTAACAAAAAACTGGGCTGGAGAAACCGGCTTGAGAATTGCGTGACCGCGGAACCTTTAGTTGATAAGTCAACTGGCGAAATTATCGTTCCGGAAGGAACGCTGATGACCGATGAAGTGCTGGATAAGGTAGAAGAGAGTCAGGTCTATAAAGAATACGGTCTTTATCAGCTGAAAATCAAAGAGTTAAGCGGGAAGGTACTTCGCATCGTCTTTACTTCTGGCATTCCCGATGATCTCCGTACCATTACAAAAGAAGATATTTTTGCTTCTTTTGGCTATCTCCTGAATGTGATGGACGGACACGGTGAAAAAGACGATATCGATCATCTGGGTAACCGTCGTGTCCGCTGTGTGGGCGAACTTTTGCAGAATCAGTTCCGTATCGGCCTGGCCCGTATGGAGCGTGTCGTAAAAGAACGTATGACGATTCAGGATGTGGATGTTATCACTCCCCAGGCGCTGATCAATATCCGCCCGGTGGTGGCGGCTATCAAAGAGTTCTTTGGCAGCAGCCAGCTGTCCCAGTTCATGGATCAGAACAATCCGCTGGCCGAACTGACCCATAAACGCCGCCTTTCTGCGTTGGGTCCCGGCGGCTTGTCCCGTGAACGGGCCGGTTATGAAGTCCGCGACGTACACAATTCTCATTATGGGCGCATGTGTCCTATTGAAACCCCTGAAGGTCCTAACATTGGTCTGATCGGTTCCCTTTCTACCTTTGCGGTGATCAATCAGTTCGGCTTCATTGAAACGCCGTACCGAAAAGTAGATAAAAAACATAAACGCGTTACCAACGAAATTGAGTATCTGACTGCAGACGAAGAAGATAGATTCATCGTTGCGCAGGCTAACGAACCGTTGGATGATGATGGATACTTCCTGGGTGAACGTGTTACGGCCCGCCGTAAGAACGACGTACTGAGCATTCCCCCGGAGCGTGCGGATTATATGGACGTTTCACCGAAACAGGTAGTATCTATCGCAACGGCTTTGATCCCGTTCCTGGAACACGATGATGCCAACCGTGCGCTGATGGGCGCCAACATGCAGCGCCAGGCAGTACCGCTGCTGACCCCGCAGGCTCCTGTCGTTGGTACCGGTATGGAATATAAGGTGGCGACCGACTCCGGTAACTGCATACTGGCAAAACATGCCGGCGAAGTAATACGGGTAACGGGAGATGAAATCCAGGTCCGGACAGAAAATGGCGATATTGACGAATATGAAGTGCTGAAGTTTAAACGTTCCAACCAGAGTACCTGTGTAAATCAGAAGCCCATTGTTTTCAAGGGCGATTATGTAAAAGCCAAACAGGTACTGGCAGACGGTCCCGCCACTGACCGCGGTGAACTGGCGTTAGGCCATAACGTAATTGTAGCGTATATGCCATGGGAAGGTTACAACTACGAAGACGCGGTTCTGCTTTCTGAAGATCTGGTTAAGAACGATACCTATACATCTATTCATATTGAAGAATATAACTGTGATTCCCGGGATACCAAACTTGGACCGGAACAGATTACCAGGGATATTCCTAATGTTTCCGAAGCTGCGCGCAAAGATCTGGACGAAAGAGGTATCATCCGCATCGGCGCAGAAGTCCGCCCCGGCGATATCCTGGTGGGGAAAGTTACTCCCAAGGGAGAAACCGAACTGTCTGCGGAAGAGCGTCTTGTCAGGGCTGTATTTAATGAAAAGGCCCGGGAAGAACGGGACAGCTCCCTGCGTGTTCCCCATGGTGAGACTGGTATTATCGTCAGCGTAAAAGTATTTACCCGTGAAAACGGGGACGAGCTGCCTCCGGGAGTGAATGAGCAGGTACGTATCCATATTGCTCAGAAGCGTAAGATTCGTGCCGGTGACAAAATGTCCGGCCGTCACGGTAACAAAGGTGTCGTATCTCGCATTTTGCCGAGGGAAGACATGCCGTTCCTGCCTAATGGCGAACCGGTACAGATTGTTCTGAATCCGTTAGGTGTTCCTTCCCGTATGAATATCGGCCAGATTCTGGAGACTCATCTGGGATGGGCTGCGCTGGCTCTCGGCATGAAGATTCAGCGGAAAGAGCGTGGCCTGGGTGAGCGCCTGAAGGAAACAGGTTATAATCTTTCCAGGTATGGTATGCCAAAACTGACAGACATCGGTTATGCGGGCAATGAAAAATTGAGTGCGGTCAAGATGGCGGTTCCTGTATTTGACAGCGCCGGTGAAGAAGACCTGCAGAACATGGTAAAATTATCTGGCGTCAATCCGGTGGGCAAAACCATCCTTTATGACGGGCGTACCGGCGAACCTTTTGCCAATCCTGTAACCGTAGGCTGTGTATATATGCTGAAACTGCATCATCTGGTAGATGATAAGATCCATGCCCGTTCTACCGGTCCCTATTCCCTGGTTACCCAGCAGCCGTTGGGCGGTAAGGCCCAGTTCGGCGGGCAGCGTTTTGGTGAAATGGAAGTCTGGGCGCTGGAGGCATACGGCGCCGCGTACACGCTGCAGGAAATCCTGACAGTAAAATCTGACGATGTGGTTGGACGTGTAAAAACTTATGAATCCATTGTCAAAGGTGAGAATATTCCGGAACCCGGAGTTCCCGAATCCTTTAAAGTATTGGTAAAAGAACTGCAGAGTATCGGACTGGACATCCGTGTGCAGGACGAAGACGGCGAAGACATCTCTTTGCAGGAAGAGGAAGAAGAGGCAATGGAAGCTTCTCCCGAAACTATTGCCGAACTGCAGGGCGAAGGGCAGGTTGTTGTTCCGGATGCCCAAAGGGAATCTACTGCCTATGATGAAGATGAACAGTATAACGGTACTGAGCAGGAAGAAGACAGTATTGCCGATTTAGGCAACTTGAACGAAACGACAATTGAGGAACTGTCCGGTTCTGCTGATGAGAATAATTGAGAAGGGAGCGAGGGATTCTTGTTAGACGTTAACAATTTTAATTCCATGCGCATAGGGCTGGCGTCTCCGGAACTGATACGGTCATGGTCTTATGGAGAAGTAAAAAAGCCTGAAACCATCAACTACAGAACATTGAAACCCGAAACTGACGGGCTGTTCTGTGAAAGAATCTTTGGCCCCATTAAGGACTGGGAGTGCCATTGCGGAAAATATAAACGGATTCGTTACAAGGGGATCGTCTGTGATAAGTGCGGCGTTGAGGTAACCCGTTCCAAGGTCCGCCGCGACAGGATGGGACATATTGAACTGGCAGCGCCTGTCTCCCACATCTGGTACTTTAAGGGGATACCCAGCAGGATGGGGCTCATTTTGGATATTTCACCCCGCAGCCTGGAAAGGGTTCTGTATTTTGTGAATTACATCGTCCTCGATCCAGGTGATACGCCGTTACAGAAAAAGCAGCTCTTAACTGAAGCGGAGTATCTGAGCAATCGCGATAAATACGGCGACCAGTTCCGGGCAGATATGGGGGCTTCTGCAGTCAAGGAACTGCTGGATGAAATTGATATTGATTCCCTGGTTGCTGAACTGCGGGAAGAAATGAAGGGAGCGACCGGCCAAAAGCTGATTCGTGTCGTACGCCGTTTGGAAGTCGCGGAAGCTTTTAAGAAATCAGGCAATAAACCCTCCTGGATGATTTTAGATGTAGTTCCTGTTATTCCCCCGGATCTGCGTCCAATGGTGCAGCTTGACGGCGGGCGTTTTGCCACTAGTGACCTGAACGATTTGTACCGCCGCGTAATCAACCGCAATAACCGTTTGAAACGGCTGCTGGAGCTGCATGCGCCTGACATTATTGTCCGTAATGAAAAGCGCATGTTGCAGGAAGCGGTTGACGCGCTGATCGACAACGGCCGTCGCGGCCGCCCTATTGTCGGACCTGGCAACCGTCCACTGAAATCCCTGTCGGATATGCTGAAAGGCAAGCAGGGACGTTTCCGTCAGAACTTGTTGGGCAAACGTGTAGACTATTCCGGCCGTTCTGTAATCGTGGTTGGTCCCGAAATGAAAATGCATCAGTGCGGCCTTCCGAAGGAAATGGCGCTGGAGCTTTTCAAACCGTTTGTTATGAAACGGTTGCAGGATAATGATTCCAGCCTTAATATCCGTGCGGCAAAACGCATGGTGGAACGGGCGACCCCGGAAGTATGGGATGTACTGGAAGAGGTCATCAAAGAGCATCCGGTACTGTTGAACCGTGCCCCGACGTTGCACCGTCTGGGTATCCAGGCATTTGAACCGGTGCTGACAGAGGGCCGTGCCATTACACTGCATCCATTGGTATGCACAGCGTACAATGCCGACTTTGACGGCGACCAGATGGCTGTTCATCTGCCACTGTCTGTTGAGGCGCAGGCGGAAGCGCGTTTGATGATGATGTCTGTGAATAATATCCTGGCTCCGAAAGACGGCAAGCCTGTAGCAGTACCTACCCAGGATATGGTTTTGGGCGCTTATTATATGACGATCGAACGTCCCGGCGCCAAGGGAGAAGGCAATCGTTACAGCAGCCTGCATGAAGCTTTGATGGCGTATTATCATAAATATCTGGACCTGCAGGCAAAGATTTGGATTCTGATTCCCAACGAAGATATTGTTGATGAACCGAAAAATGAGGGCATGAGTCTGGTAGAAACTACTATCGGCAATGCGATTTATAATGAAGAACTGCCGAAGGAGTTGCGGTTCTTCAGCAAACGGAAAGACGAAGAAACCGGGAAAGAATATTGGCATCTGGGCCAGCTGATCACCAAAAAGGAATTGGGCAAGCTGGTTGCCAAAGCTCATAAGCTTTATGGCAACCTGGGAACTGCTAATGTACTGGATATTGTGAAGAAAATGGGCTATGATAATGCCTGCAATTCCGGTATCTCCATCGCAGTGTCCGATATCCATGTGCCCCAGGGCAAATATGAGATCATTCAGAATTCAGAAAAACAGGTTGACCGGACAGAAGCCATGTACCGCCGCGGCCTGATGACGGACGATGAACGTTATAAAAAGGTTGTTGAAATCTGGAACAAGGCAACAGATGATGTTGCCGACCTGTTGAAAGAAGCAAATACGGAAGATAAATTCAATCCCATTGCCATGATGGCTGATTCCGGCGCCCGCGGCAGTATTGACCAGATTAAGCAGCTGGCTGGTATGCGCGGTCTGATGGCGGATCCATCCGGTCGTATCATTGACCGGCCTGTAAAGTCTAATTTCCGTGAAGGCCTGACCATTCTGGAATACTTCATTTCCAGTCATGGCGCGCGCAAAGGCCTGGCGGATACCGCGTTGCGTACGGCAGACTCCGGTTATCTGACACGCCGTCTGGTAGATGTGGCGCAGGATGTCATTGTCCGCGAAGACGATTGCGATATCCACACCTGCAATCTGATGAAGGAACGGAACCGCCTGTGTAAGGCAGAACTGGGAGCCAGCGCCAAGAAGATCCGCGCAAAAGTAATAGGCCGTACGCTGGCAGCAACGATTATTGATGAGGCTACCGGAACTCCGATTGCCGAATCTGATACGATTATCACCAATGACGTTTATAACCGTCTGATGGATGCAAAAGTCACTGTTATCAGCATCTATGTACCGGATGCCGACGACCCTGTAGGGGATATCCGGGAAGAAGTGGTTATCAATATTTCTCAGGAATTTGCCAACAGCAAAATTAAAGAAATGTTGATGCATCACTACGCAAACAAAGAAGTTTCCGAAGATATTGTCAATGGCAGCGGTGAAGTACTCCTCAATGCCGGCGCTACGTTAACGGAAGCGGATATCGACCGGATTCTTCTGGATTGTACGGTCAGTGAGATTTCTGTCAGAAATAACGAAATTGACGGAATTGAAATTGAAGCCATCACGGAAAACGGAACGGAAATCGAATCGTTGCACGACCGTATCATCGGCAGGACTTTGGCTGAAGATATTAAAGACGCGGAAGGTAATGTACTGTTCCACATTAACGATTATATTACGGAAGATATGGCAGATCAGATTGCGGTGATGCGCGACAAGGTGAAAATCCGCACGGTACTGACCTGTAAATCAAAAGTCGGCGTTTGCCGTAAGTGTTATGGACGCAACCTGGCAACGGACCGTAACGTTGACGTTGGGGAAGCTGTAGGCACCATTGCCGCACAGGCTATCGGCGAGCCGGGTACCCAGCTTACCATGCGTACCTTCCATACGGGCGGCGTTGCCGGCGCCGAAGATATTACCCAGGGTCTGCCCCGTGTTGAGGAACTGTTTGAAGCGCGTAAACCCAAGCATCCGGGCATTCTGACAGACAAAGCAGGCACAGTCCATATTGTGGAAGAAGCCGGTCAGAAACAGCGCAAGGTAATCATTACGGGAGATTCAGAAGATAAAGAGGTGAATATCCCCTATGGTGCAAAACTTGCGGTTGAGGAAGGCGATACAGTGGAAATCGGCGACCGCCTGACGGAAGGCTCGCTGAACCCCCATGACATTCTGAATATATTAGGGCCGCAGGCAACACAGCGCTATATTGTACAACAGGTGCTCAGTGTTTATAAATCACAGGGCGTAGGCATCAACGATAAGCATATCGAGGTAATGGTCCGCCAGATGATGCGCAAGATCCGCATTGAAGAAGCAGGAGATACATCCATGCTGCCCGGCGAATATGTTGACATCGGCGAATACAATGAGCAGAATGCCATTGCTGTGGCAGAAGGAAAGGAACCTGCGAAGGGGAGACCGATTCTTCTTGGTATCACCAAAGCCTCTCTGGCTACCGATTCGTTCCTGTCTGCGGCATCCTTCCAGGAAACAACACGCGTTTTGACCGACGCAGCCATTAAGGGCAAGGTTGATCCGCTGCTGGGACTGAAGGAAAACGTTATCATTGGTAAGCTGATCCCTGCAGGTACCGGTATGAGCCGCTATCGCGACATCAAAGTGAAATACCTGAATGATGCCGGCACGGATGAAAACCCGGTGAAATGAGGCAGACTGTAGTAATTGAATTACGCCGGATAAGGTGAAAACAGAATAACTTTTAGCCAGCCATGACGTGTCAAAGCGCCATGGCTGCTTTTTCTTACGGAGACGAATGGATCATCGTCTCCTTAAAACGCTTGAGGAAAACAGCCTTTGGTTGTATAATATAGGAAAGATTTTATAAGTTTTAACAATGTCTGTATTTTATAAGATTTAACTGGGAACGCTTATTCGTAAGTCTCGCCGTTGCGGGGTTCCTGGTTTGCTACTTTAACAGAAGTTGAGGTTATGCCGGTATGGATAAAAAGACCGTTGCTTCTTTTTTAGTGTTGTCGATGTTTTGCTGTGCAAGCCTGAGTACGTTTGCGGCTGTAAAACCTGACCGCCAGGGCGCGAATATGCAGATGATGCCTTCGGAAACATATACGGCGATGCAGCGTCTTGTGGATTACGGTATAGTAAAGCTGCCGGCTGGCTGCCGTAATGTCCGGGACGCCAACTTCGACCGGCATGAAATGGCCGTGCTGACGTTGCAGGCCATGAAGCGGATCGGCATGGATGAGAACGGGCTGGTGGATGGTGAACGCAAAGAAAGCCTGACTGGATATAAGGAAACTTTATATCTCAAAGATGAACTGGCTTTGGATTTAAAAAACATGGGCATGAACCAGGAATATCTTATGGACGATTTGTCGCCTTCGTCCGAAGCCGGCGAATCAAAGGTCAATGAAAGAAGAAAGTTTGCCGTGCATGGAGAAATCCGGTATAACTATCAGAAAAATTCGGGCAGCAAGAGATGGGACTGGAATGACAGCCGGCTGCGCGCCCGCATTTATTTGGAAGCCCGTATCAATGATAACTGGCATGCCTTTGGTATGTTGGAAGCCAATAAGCATTTCCTGAGCCAGCATGGGAAAGATGACTGGCTTGAAAACTGGCGGTTTTACGTCCGCGGTCTTACTGGGGATGTATTGTGGACGGCCGGGTGGTACGGTTATATGTTGGGCGAAGGCAATATATTTGATTCTACCGTTACGGGGGTCACGGCAAATTTTGGCAGTCCCGTTAATTATGAACTCACGGCAGGAAGGACAAAAGCGCACGGAAAGATATTTAGCGCGAACGCAAAATTGCTTTCGGAACCTGCTTGGTATGGTGGGGGGATTCACCATTTTACGAAAGATGATTGGGATAACGAAAAGAGAACCATATGGCATGCGTTTTATGATTATAAAATATCTAGAGACAATTGGCTCGGTCTGATGTATCTTGGCTCGGATTTAAAGGATAAAGATGGCAGACAACATGGGTTTGTTGCTACTGCATCCTTTGGAAAAGTCCGTATTTGGAAACCGAAGACGCAAATGCTGCAGTTTAAATACTATTACCAGCCAAGAGGCACCTATATGGCACATACTATGTCGGGTCTTGCGGGGTATATGAGAGGAGGATTTCAGGGACCGGCTGTATTTTATCAGAGAACGATATTTCCGAATGTAGTATTTAACATGGAATACTATATGTTGCGGGAATTAACAACCAAGGACAAGGCGAATACCTGGTGGACCGATGTGACCTATTATTTCTGATAAACAGCTTGCTTTCAATAGCGCAACTTGCGGAACGAATTGTAGTGAGAAAGTAGATATACAGAAAGTTTTAAAACTATAAAGAAAAAGAGTGATCCTGATGAAAATATTGGAAACAATTCGAAAGCAGAATAAAAAAGTTGCAGTAGTGGGGTTAGGGTATGTAGGTTTGCCTCTGGCACTGGAGTTTGCAAAACAAGTTCCCACGATAGGATTTGATATCAACAAAGAAAAACTGGCTCTTTACAGGAAGGGAATCGATCCGACGAAAGAAGCTGGAGATAAAGCGGTAAAAAACACGACCCTACGTTTTACGGATAATCCTGCAGAGTTAAAAGACGCTGCGTTTGTCATCGTAGCAGTACCTACCCCGGTAACGGAAGACAATATGCCGGATTTAAGCCCGGTAACCGGCGCCAGTGAACTGGTAGGCAAAAATATCAGCAGGGACACGATTGTATGCTATGAGTCCACGGTGTATCCCGGGGTAACAGAAAACATTTGTGCTCCCATTCTCGAACGGGAATCCGGGCTGGTATGCGGGAAAGAGTTTAAAGTAGCCTATTCGCCGGAACGGATCAATCCGGGGGATAAGGAACACAGGGTATTCAATATTTGCAAGATTGTGTCGGGCATGGATGAAGAAACGCTGAAAAACGTAGCCGAAATATACAGTCTTATCATTAAGGCAGGAGTGTATCAGGCAGAGTCCATCAAAGTGGCGGAAGCGGCCAAATTGGTGGAGAATGCACAACGCGATATTAATATTGCTTTTATGAACGAACTGTCCCTTGCTTTCAGCCAGATGGGAATCGATACCCACCAGGTCATCAACGCCATGGACACGAAATGGAACGCGTTGGGTTTCCGGCCCGGCCTTGTGGGCGGTCACTGCATCGGCGTGGATCCCTATTATTTCCTGTATGAAGCCCAGCGCGCCGGCTACACCTCGGAAATTATCCGGGCAGGGCGTCGCATCAACAATGTGATGGCGCGTTATGTGGCCCGTTCTGTGGTACGCAACATGATCCAGGCGGATCTTAAAGTGAAGAACGCCCGCGTATACCTGTATGGCATCACCTTTAAGGAAAACTGTCCTGATGTGCGAAACTCCAAGGCGCTGGATGTTTGTAAAAACCTGTTGTCTTACGGTATTGATGTAAAGCTGGTGGATCCCTGCGCGGATTTGATGGGATTGCCGGAACAATATGAAAAATTAATGGTAAACATGGATGAAGTGAAAGATGCCGATGCGCTTGTCTTCGTGGTGGCCCACGATGCATTCAAAAAGTTTGATGCAGCTTCGCTTGCTTCCAAATACAAAAGGGAAGTAGACGTAAAAGTACTGGCGGATGTAAAATGCATTTTTGATAAGAAAGAGTTGCTGGATGCCGGGTTCTTATACTGGAGTTTATAACCATGCATTTGAAAAAACATTTAATGTTCATTTTTGCAATACTCATTGCGTTGGGAATGATATATTTTTATGCTATTTCAGATCTGTTCCATCCCAAACAGATTGCCAGCTATGAAAATTTTACAGAGATGAATGAAGAGTTCGACGCATCCAACGAAATTGCGAAAGCTTCTAAAGTGTTGACCATCGTCAAAAACCCTGCAGGTATTATACATGGGAAAGAAAATGTGGAAGGTAATTTTATCGCGCTGACGTTTGACGGAATGGACAGCCGGGGAAATATGGAAGCAATCCTTAAGATTATTACGGATTACGGCTGGCATGCTACATTTTTTGTAGAGGGCGTCAATGCGGCAAAAGAATCAGCTGTTATCCAAAAGTTGATACAGGAAGAACAGTTAATTGGAAATTACAGTTTTGTTGGAATCAGTAAAGCGGAACAGTTAAAACCGGAAGTGGTATTAGAACAGTTTTGCCGTACTCAGAAGATAGTAAAACTGATAACCGGCAGCGAACCTAAGTTGTTTAAATTACCGGATACCCAGTTTACAGATGAACTGCTACTAATAGCTAAAGCCTGCGGTTTGGAAAACGCAGTACAAAGCGATGTTTCTGCTACCATAAGCGAGTTAGGGGACGAGGAGGCAATGGAGCAGTTTGTCGGAAAAATCCAACCGGGCATGATTGTGTCGTTGCAAATGGGAAAGCCGGTGCCAGTCCAGTACACCCGGAAAAAAGGACCCGATGCGCCGGCGATTGACAAGCAACCTACTATTGAAATAAAGAATCCAATTGAAGTCAAAGACATTCCTGCCGTTTTGATTATAAAAAAACTGTGCGGTTTGCTACAGGCAAAAGGTTACCAGACTGTAACGGTTAATGCATTGACAGAAATTAATAAATCCAGTCGGAAACCGTGAGTGTTTTCAGGATAATACCCAATGAAAAGTGGAGAAATTAAGGATGGGCACTTTTTTTAGACAAAGCATTATCATCAGTACATTGCTGACTGTTTTACCAATATCTGTTTTTACTGATATAGGAAGCGGGGCAAGTTGTTTTGCGGCGAATGTTTATAGACAGGCTAACCTGGAAAATTCCCTGGCGGCAACAGAGGAAGAGAATGAAAGCTTTGCTTCGGCGTTGCAGTCTATAATGGAACGGTATACAGATAATGCGCCGGTAAATGAAAACGCTGCAGCTACTCTGCAAACGAATACTGCGGGTGAACGGAATGTAACAGAAACCATTGCAGACAAACAGCAGCAGGCGGAAAAAACTGTAGAGCAGACCGAGCCTTCTTTGAACAAAGGAGAAAAAGCCCCGAAGCTGACTGAAAGATTGCCTGTTGCAAAGAAAAAGAAAATAAAACTGCCAAAAGGGTATACTTTGGAATATATCAAAGCGTTGCAGGAACAAAATAACGGGAGGCTGGCGTCTGAAGAAAAAATGATATATACCACGGATCCTTCCATTATGTTTACCTTTACGGGGATGGCCAATAAAAAGTCGGTGGAGGCGGTGCTGTCTGCGCTTGACCAGATTCAGGGAAAGGGCACGTTTTTCGTTACGGAAAGAGAACTTCGCCGACATGCTGATGTAATAAAAGAAATTGTCGCACGCGGACAGGAGATTGGCATTTGTATTTATCCCAGGCCGGAAGAAGGCTATGAAGATATCTGCGCCGAAATTTTGAGGATAAAGTATTTGCTTAAGCAGGGATATGGAATTGAAACAAATTTAATGAAACAGTTTTCGGGAGTTGTCCGGGATGATACCAAAGAGGCTGTATCTTCTTTTGGCTGCCGTCTGATTGGTACCAGCATTAATGCGGTGCAGAACCGTCATAAAGAGTATCAGACGCCGGAACAGATACTACCGGAGATTTTGGGGCCGGCTATTTATTCTCTGGGCCGGGGCTGGATTGTAAATATCCGTATGGATTTTTATGATAAACCGGAACTGGCGGCGGAGTTAATGCTTTATCTGAAACGCAAAAAAATTGACAATATTGCATACAACTCTTTTGATGATGTTTCCGGCATTACGGAGCAAAACAATTCCGCCTATCATATTAAATCAGTAGGCGAAGTATTAGCGCTCAAAGATAAACTGTGGACTTATCCGGTACCGGATAATGCGTATTTAGCCGAAGTCAAAAGAAAGCCTGTTATTTCGCCGGAAGCCACGCATGAGCAGTTAGTGGAGGAATTAAGCAAACGTTACTTCGGCGAAGAATCTATCAGTGCAAGGAACAGGACGCTGGGCTTTTCTGATGGCGATTTCGCAAAACTGGATATGACGGGGACAGTAAAAACAGAGGATAATGTAGTCTTTCTGACGTTTGATGACTGGGCGCACGATTCCTCTGTAAA
The DNA here is from genome assembly GCA_905233365.1 of uncultured Succiniclasticum sp. Taxonomy (GTDB): domain Bacteria; phylum Bacillota; class Negativicutes; order Acidaminococcales; family Acidaminococcaceae; genus Succiniclasticum. The sequence continues at coordinate 6,359 of CAJODT010000005.1, read as the reverse complement.
TCCTATATTATACGTACTCAGAAAGCATAAAGTCCCTGCGACGTTTTTTATATTGACCAACAATGTGGCTGGTAATCCTAACCTGTTGCGGGCCATCGCAGAAGAAGGACATGATATTGCAAGCCATACAAACATGCATGTACCCATGGTTGTAAAGGATAAAGACGGCAAAATGTGGCCGATGATGAGCTATGAAGAATATTATAACGATCTGAACACTTCGTATAAGGTTTTGGAAAGCGTAATCGGAGATATGCAGAGGAGCGACGGAAGGCCGGTTTTGACTAAATTTATGCGCCCTCCTACGTTAGCGGTCAGCGCTATGGGAGCCAGAGCGATTTTTGAAAATGGCTTTGAATTTATCATTAACGGAAGCACCAGTACGGATGATTTTGCCGCAAAAAGTCTTGAAGCGGAAATTAAGACTATCCGGGATGGGTTGTACTACCGTGACAGGGTAAGGAAAGGCGCAATTTTTGTTATGCACATGACGGCGGCAGCAAAATATACTGCCCATGCGGTGGATTTGATTTTAACGGCTAATGAGAAGAAAGCGGATAACGATCCGACTAAGTTTAAGGTCGGGCTGTTATCTGACTACTTGAATGAAAACTATTCCCAGGCAAAGACGCCGAAGGAAATGGCCCGGACTAAAAGAAGAATTTCGTGGTGGTAACCTTGTTATTTGATTTTCTGTTTAGAAACCAATCGGAAAAAGAAAAAACTGTTGAAGATATTTTAATGAAACAGTCGCCGGACCGGCGACTGTTGCCTCACGTGCCGGGCAAGCATAGGAGCGGCAAAAGCCGGCGTGCCATCAGTGACGAAGAAGTTAAAAAGTATCCGTATCTTAAATTCTTCAATGGTGAAGACGCTAATGTCCGTTACGATGTCCGTTATCCTGTCAAGATTTCCATAGGGAACAGTCTGATTTCGTATTCAGGTTATGCATCGGATATTTCGATTTCGGGCATGAGGCTTCATACTTCTGCGGAGGTAGCGGAAGTAATTGCCCAACACAAAAAAGTTACGCTTTCGTTTGAAATTCAACCGGGAACTTTGCCCGAAGGCCTGGAAATGAAAGTGAAAACCAATGGGCATTCCGTCTGGCCGCCGGAGGAGGTATTGCTTCAGAAGCTGGCTGATGTCAGGTGCGGTAAACTGTCTCCCGATACGGAATTTGCCTTCGGCATGCAGTTTGAAAAGAATTTGCTGGAGTATTCCAACGATCATCATGCCCGCTATGAATTGATGACGGCAAGTTTTCTTTTATTCGGGATATGCCTTTGCGTTTTACTGATGCGAACAGAAAGCGTCGTTTATTTTAAGTTTAATAAATACCTGTATTTATACAGTATTATTGCCAGCACATTTTTACTCACGAAGTACGCGTTTGCAATCTTTTACAAAGCAGACGGCGCAGATGAAAACTATACGCCGGGCGTGTCCGTCATTGTTCCGTGTTTTAATGAAGAAACGTGGATAAGGCAGACTATTTTGAATGCGATGGATCAGTGGTATCCCCAAGAAAAGCTGGAAGTGATTGTGGTAGACGATTGTTCCACTGACCGTTCGGCTGAAGTAATCAGGGAAACAATCCAGGATATTATTGAGCAGGAAGGGGAGGAGGTAGCTTCCCGCATCCGCTATATTTTACAGCCGGTCAACAAAGGGAAACGGGACGCCCTTGCTTTGGGCGCCATACATGCAAAACATGAGCTCCTTGTATTTGTTGATTCGGACAGTTTCCTGAATCCGTATGCGATCATCAATCTGGTCCAGCCCTTTAAAGACGAAAAAATGGGCGGCGTAGCCGGGCGTACGGATGTGGCAAATACATATACGAATTCCTTGACCAAGATGCAATCTGTCCGTTACTATATCGCATTTCGCGTGATGAAAGCTGCGGAAGGCATTTTTGATACGGTCAGCTGCCTGTCCGGTCCTTTATCATGCTATCGTAAAGATCTGGTATTAAAATATTCCGATGAATGGCTGAATCAGAAGTTTCTGGGACAGCGCGCGACCTTTGGGGACGACCGAGCTATGACTAACCTGATACTGCGTCATCACCGGACGGGTTATCAGGACACTTCCATCTGCTATACGATTGTTCCAAATGATTATGATGTGTTTTTGAAACAGCAGATGCGGTGGAAACGGAGCTGGCTTCGTGAATCATTGGTTGCGGCATGTTTTATGTGGAGGAAAGAACCATTTGCGGCCCTGAGTTTTTATATGGGGCTTCTTGTTCCGATCATCGCTCCTTTTATTGTATGTTACAACCTGATTTATGTACCGTTGACATACAGGGTTTTTCCTACTACGTTCCTTTTAGGCATGATTTCCATGGCTGTCTTGATGAGTGCATGTCAGGCCCTGCTGCGGCGTAGCACGACCTGGCTTTATGGGATATGGTTCTGTATTTACTATGAAATGGTCTTGCTTTGGCAGATGCCTATTGCCTGGTTCACTTTCTGGAAATCGACCTGGGGCACCCGGATGACGCCGGCGGATGTGGAAGCACAGGAACGTAAAAAGAAAAAAGAAAAAGCACAGGAATCCGGGGCAACAGCAGAGCAGGATACGCAACCGGATGACAAAGCAGAGTAGCGCTTTAGCAATTAATAACACATAACACAAACAGGGAGATAATAAGCCATGTCGTTGGCAGACAAAGAGTTTTCAGCAAAAAAAAACCGGACTAAGAAGATTCGCGCTGTAATCGAAGCGATTGTATTGCTTTCGCTGTTATATATAATTATCAATGCTTTGGTTGTTTTTGCGAAATACGAGCCCTATACCTTACGCAATGCAGAGTATGGCGGCGATGAGGGATTTGTTGCGATATCCTACTTTGGCGTGGACCGAACGGGGACGAACAGCCTGATTGGCGTGGAACAGCTGGAGCATCATCTGGAAGTGTTAAAGAAGAACGGATTCGCCACAATTACGGGAAAAGATGTCCAGGAGTATTACAGCAAAGGAAAGGCGCTTCCTAAACATTCGCTGTATTTGAATTTTGAAGACGGAAGAAAAGATACGGCGGTTTTTGCGGAAAAACTGTTGGAAAAATATAATTATCATGCGACAATCTCCACCTATGCTGAAAATTTACGGAATAATGATGACAAGTTTTTAAAATCAGCAGACTTAAAGAATTTGGGAAAAAACGGATTCTGGGAAATGGGATCCAATGGTTACCGGTTGTATTATATCAATGTGTTTGACCGGTGGAACCGGTATCTCGGCAACATGAACCCGCTGGTATATTCTCATCTGACCAGCGTATTGGGACGCAGCTACAATCATTATCTGATGGACTACATCAGGGATGAAAAGGATTTCCCGGTTGAAAGCTATTTAGCCATGAAAGAGCGTATATCCAATGACTATACCATGTTGCGGGACATCTATTCTGCGGATCTCGGTTATGTTCCGGAATCCTATACGCTGATGCACGCCAATACCGGGCGGTTTGGGAACAATAATGATGTCAGCGCCCTGAATGAACAATGGATGCGCAAGTTATTCAAGATGAATTTTAACCGTGAAGGAGACTGCCATAATATACGGAATAGCAGCGTATACGATCTGACAAGGATGGAACCCAGGGCATACTGGCCTGCAAATCATCTGCTGATGCGTATAAAATATGATAATGTTCCGGATATCCAGTTTGAACCAGGCGATACAGAGCAACATAGTGAGTGGGATGTTTTGGAGGGAGCCGCTGAATTCAGGAATGAATCAATTATCTTAACTACCCTGCCAAAACGTGACGGTTTGATGCAATTAAAGAATCGTGAGGACTTTTGTAATGTTCGTATAACTACCGAATTTAAGGGAAACCAGTTTGGAACCCAGCAAATTTTCATCAGGGCTGATGAGAAACGGCAAAATGCGATCCGCATAGCATTTGAAAATAATCATTTCATAGCAGGCGAAATGATAAATGGCGTCTACGGAAAACTGGCGGATATAGATTTGCGTACATTTGACGGAGGGGAATACCGCTCTGTGGAAGAAGACCGGAAAGAAGTGGCGATGTACGAACGGGAAGTATTCGGAAGATATGCGCAGAATACAGTTATGGCCCGAAAACAGATTAACGCTTTGGAAAAAGAACGGGAGAAAGAAACCCGTTCTGTAAGACAAGGGGCCGAAGCGTATATTCCGACCATTAGTTACCATGCAAGATTAGATCGCAAGCTGGAGATTTTTCTGAAAGACGATCATTTAAATGTGTTAATTGACGGAAAGCCGGCGGTAAGCAATTTAAAAGTCCGGAATGTAAAACCGGGCCGGTTGTTCTTGGGAGCCGGATGGCAGGGCTACGGTTACAGTCAGGTCAATCTGGCCGATGATGTATATGACGCGGTGTTTTCTGAATTTAAAGTGGAACAGTTATTTAATGAAGAAAAGAACGATTTGCCGGTATTGTATGATGTCCATTACACCGGCGCTAAAAAAATGAAGCTGCTGTTGAAACGTAAATGGGAAGCTGTTTTGGATTGGGCGTTACAGGTTTTCTGATTTTGCTGATTAAATATAGATGTTAGGAGGTTTCATGGGAAAATTCGTAAAGTCAGGTATTTTTGCGGCAATCGGCTCCGCTGTTCTGTTGATTGCGGGTTGCCTTCCCCTTGGCCTTTCCGTTGATGCGGCGCGTCGCGGGCAGCCGACCTTTGACGGGAATGCCTGGGTGACATACTGGGATTTTGAGCAGGGAATGAAGGAAGCGATGGCGATCCAGACCCAGTTAAATTCCATCAGTTATTTTGCTGCTGTGCTGGACGGCGAAGGCAAGCCGATGGTCATGGGACATTCCCATCAATTTACGGGGAAGAAGTTTACCCGTTACCGGGCTAAAGTAAACAAATATCTGACTGTTGTGAATGACGTTTATAAAGACATTCATAATCCAAAAGGGGAAACGATTGCTAAAGATACTCAGGTATTGCTTAAATTATTTGAAACGCCTGAGACGATGCAGGAACATGCGGCAAACATGATTGCTCTCGTAAAAAGGCATAGGTTTGACGGACTGGAACTTGATTACGAGAATATCTGGAAGGATCCGGAAGTGGCGCGGCGCTATGTTCGCTTTTTGGAAATTCTGGCTTCCTTGGCCGACAAGGAAGAAATACCGCTACGGGTCATTCTTGAACCAGGCTTTTTTGAATTCGGGGATCCCATTACTACATTAGCCACCATGATGGAAGATTTTACGGTGCCGGAGGGTCCCGAGTATGTCGTAATGTGTTACAATTTGTATGGGATCCATAGTAAAACGGCTGGCGCCAAGGCGGATATTCCGTTTTTGAAAAAGGTTCTCTTCAAACTCAGCTATCTGCCTAGGCCCCGCTCCGTAGCGTTGGCAACCGGCGGTTGCGTGTGGCAGGATGGAAGAGCGCCGTATTTTGTTACGGAAAACGAAGCGCTTTTGCTGCAAAGAAGCTTAAAAGCTAAGGCCACACGTGATGCAGGCAGCCAGGCGATGAGTTTTAAGGGAAAGAATGCTGCGGGTAAAAACGTGGAATGCTGGTTCGCCGATGCAAAGACTATCATTGCGTGGAAACGACAGGCGCTGGACTATGGCGTAGATGGAATATCCCTTTGGCGGTTGGGCGGTAATCATAAGATACAGGAATACTATCCGGGTATTATGAATAAAAAGTAACAATGAATAATTAAATAGAAAACCCCGGTGTTTTTGTTACGGCAAAGATGCCGGGGATTTATATTTATATATAGAAGAAATCATGGGAATTGTTGATTTCGGGATGGATTTTTATCTTCTTTTGTCATCGTTTTTGAAACACTCGGGTGCGTGTAAAAAAGGAGGCGCATAAAAACACTGCTTAGCGTAATAAAAAATATTAAAAAAGTGTTAAAAAGTGTTGACACGTTTTGTAAAAGATGTTACAATACACAAGTCTCACGGGATAAGTGCGCTCATTTTGAAGGAGTAAATGCAATGAGTCTGGACGACTTGAAGACAGCCGGAGCCAAGGTTGTAGGGGTGAAGCAAACGGCGAAAGCCCTTCAGAAAAAGACGGCTTCGGGCGTGTATATCGCGGCAGATGCGGAGGAACGCATCACGGCTCCCATCAAGGCAGAATGCGAAAGACAAAATGTTGACTGCCTGGTTGTGGAAAGCATGCAGGTGTTGGGTAAAGCCTGCGGCATCCATGCGGGTGCTTCTGCGGCGGCGATACTGAAAAACTGATAGGGATCCCGGCAACGGGGTTTTTATAAATACTAAATCTAATTGACAGAAAGGAGGTGCCGATATGCCAACAATTAATCAGCTGATCCGTAAAGGCAGAGAGGTGCTGAAGACCAAATCCACTGCT
>CAJODT010000004.1 GCA_905233365.1 uncultured Succiniclasticum sp. | reverse complement strand
CTTCATTGATCCTTATCAGGGCGACATCATGGCCCAGTTTGCCGCAAAAGACCTGAAGGTTAAGAAAGCGGCTATCCTGCATGATTCTTCCAGTGATTATTCCAAGGGCCTGGCGGAAGTATTTACCAAAGTATTTAGCGCTAACGGCGGACAAATCACCACGGACGAAGCTTTCCTGTCCAAGGACGTTGATTTTAAGGCTTCTCTGACCAAGATCAAAGCGACTAATCCGGAAGCCATTTACGTTCCCGGTTACTATGAAGAAGTTTCCAAGATTATCAAACAGGCCCGTGAGATCGGCCTGACCTGTCCGATGCTGGGCTCTGACGGCTGGGATTCTCCCAAGCTGGTTGAGGTTGCCGGTAAGGAAGCCTGCAACAAAGGTTATTTCACCAATGCTTATACGGCTGAAGACAAAGATCCTGTGGTACAGAAATTTGTCAAAGCCTATCAGGGCAAATTCAACAAGGTTCCTGATGTGTTCGCAATGCAGGGCTATAATGCAGGCTTAATCCTGTTCAATGCGATCAAGACCGCAAAGACCACGGATGGCACGAAACTTGCGGAAGCCATTGCCAAGACAAAAGACCTGCAGGTTGCCAATGGCAAGCTGACTTACGATGAAAAACATAATCCGATTACCACTGCGTTAGTCCTTGAACTGAAAGACGGTAAGATGACGCTGAACAAGAAGATCGGCGGTTGATCCGTGACGCAGGTTAAAAGGAGACGCTGATTAAATGAGTTTGTGCGATGGTCGAGGGCTTTTTGCGACTGACAAGGAAATGGCCCGAAGGCGCAGCCGTAGCTGCGTCGAGAGACATTGACACAGTCAGTCACAAAAAGCACCGGCCAGCGTGCAGACGAATTAATTAGTGTTTCCTTTAAAGTCGGGGAATCGAAATGAAAAAGTAGTTTCCTGAAAAAATCAGTAATCCGTAAGCAATGAGGCTGTGGTGCTGGTCGCCACAGCCATTCTTTTGATACTATGTTCGGAGGGGCAGTATTATGGAATCCGGTTTTTTGCATCAGTTGGTCCAACAGCTGATCAACGGTATCTCCCTGGGCAGTATTTATGCGTTGATAGCCCTTGGATATACTATGATTTATGGTATTTTAAAGTTAATTAATTTTGCCCATGGCGATATTTATATGCTGGGGGCTTATATTGGATTTGTATGTACTTCAATCCTGAAGCTTTCCTTTTTGCCTGCGCTGATCGTTTCCATGATCGGGGCGGCCCTGGCAGGGATGGTCATTGAACGCGTGGCCTACCGTCCTATGCGGAATGCACCCCGTATTGCCATTTTGATTACGGCTATCGGCGTTTCGTTCTTTCTGGAAAATGTGATGATCCTGTTTGCTTCTCCCCAGCCCCGTACATTCCCTGCTGTTTTTACAGCTACGGTATACCACGTGGGCGCCTGGGTGGTGAACAGCCAGCAGATCGTAATCCTGATCAGTGCTCTGGTATTGATGGTTGCCCTTACCTACATTGTAAACCAGACGAGGGCGGGCAAGGCCATGCGCGCGGTGTCCTTTGACGCGGACGCGGCCCGGCTGATGGGTATTGATATTGATTCGACAATTTCCATGACCTTTGCTTTGGGCTCTGCATTGGCAGCGGCCGGGGGGGTTCTGGTAGGCATATATTACAACTCCATCGATCCCCTGATGGGCATGGTTCCCGGCATCAAGGCCTTCGTTGCCGCAGTGTTGGGCGGCATTGGCATCATTCCGGGGGCGATGCTGGGCGGTATTATTTTAGGCGTGGTGGAAGCACTGGTCAGCGGCTTCATTTCTTCCACCTTCCGTGATGCCGCCGCGTTTGCGATCCTGATCATTATTCTGCTCTTCAAGCCTCAGGGCCTGATGGGCAAGAATATCCGTGAAAAGGTTTAAGAGGTGATGACAATGAATAAAGTACGCATGTTTGACTTAAAAGCATTGGTTGCCTCTATCGTAGTATTTGCGATCCTGCAGGGCCTGATGGCGGCAGAGATCATCGGTCCCTTCTGGGAACTGAACCTGGTCCTGATCTGTATTAACATCATCCTGGCCTCCAGCCTGAACATGATCAACGGTTTCACCGGCCAGTTCTCCATCGGCCACGCCGGATTCCTGGCAGTGGGCGCCTACATGGGCGCCGTCATCACGGTGAAGCTGGGCTTCTCCTTCCCCCTGGCCATTGTGGCCGGTACCATTGCAGCTGGCATTTTAGGTTTCCTGATCGGCCTTCCCACCCTGCGTCTGGACGGCGACTATCTGGCCATCGCCACCCTGGGCCTGGGCGAGATCATCCGTATCTGCATCCTCAACATTGAATATGTAGGCGGCGCTTCCGGTCTGATGGGCATCCCCCGGATGACCAACTTCACCATCGCCTTCTGGCTGATGATCGCCATCCTTTTCTTTATCAAAAACTTTAAGAATTCTGCTCACGGCCGGGCCTGCCTGGCCATCCGCGAAAACGAGATTGCCGCGGACACCATGGGCATCGACACCACAAAATACAAAGTAATGGCCTTCACTCTGGGCGCCTCCTTTGCGGGCACCGCCGGCGTGCTGTTCTCCCATTACTTTTTCATCGCCCATCCGGCGTCCTTTACCTTCATGCGTTCCTTTGATATCCTGACCATGGTGGTGTTGGGCGGCCTGGGCTCCCTGACCGGTTCCATCACCGGTGCCATCCTGCTGACCTTTATCTCGGCGGCGCTGGCGGACTTCCCGGAATGGCGTATGATCATCTACTCACTGGCCATGATCATCCTGATGCTGTACCGTCCCCAGGGACTGTTCGGCAACAAAGAACTTTCCGAAAAGGTTTTCAGCAGCCTGAAGGGAGGTAAGAGCAATGAGTGAGAGAAAACGTTTACTGGACCTGCAGGATGTTTCCATCGTGTTCGGCGGTCTGCGGGCCGTTTCCAATTTCAGCATGCACATTGACGAAGGGGAACTGGTGGGCCTTATCGGTCCCAACGGCGCCGGCAAGACCACCGCGTTCAATATGATCACCGGAGTGTACCTGCCTACGGAAGGCCAGATTTATTTTGACGGCCAGCTGATCAATGGCAAGAAATCGTATCAGGTGACCCAGATGGGCATGGCGCGAACCTTCCAGAACATCCGCCTGTTCTCCGAGCTGTCGGTGCTGGACAACGTAAAGATCGCCAACAACATGCACATCGATTACAGCCTGCCCCATGCGATTTTCCGGGTAAAGAAGTATTTTGACGAAGAAAACAAAGTAACGGAACAGGGGATGGAACTGTTAAAGCTGTTCCACCTGGACAAGTTCGCCAATGAAATGGCGAAGAACCTTCCTTACGGCGCCCAGCGGCGTCTGGAAATTGCCCGGGCGCTGGCCACGAAGCCCCAACTGCTGCTGCTGGACGAACCGGCAGCCGGCATGAATCCCCAGGAAACCAAAGAACTGATGGAAATGATCCGCTGGCTGCGGGATAATTTTAAAATTTCCATTCTGCTCATCGAGCATGACATGAGCCTGGTCATGGGCGTCTGCGAGCGGCTGTACGTGCTGGAATACGGCATGTGCATCGCCACCGGCACGCCGGCAGAGATCAAAAAGAACAAGAGAGTTATCAAAGCGTATCTGGGCGGGGAGGTGTAATACAATGGACATGCTGACAGTTGAGGACCTCAACGTATATTATGGCGCGATCCACGCAATTAAAGGCATCAGCCTGTCCGTGGCCAAAGGCGGTATCACCACCCTGATCGGGTCTAACGGCGCGGGAAAATCCACCACGCTGCATACTATTTCCGGACTGCTGAAACCCAAGACCGGCAAGATCCTCTTTGAGGACCAGGACATCACCGGCCGGCCGGCCCACCGCATTGTGGGCATGGGCCTGTGCCAGGTGCCGGAAGGCCGTCACGTATTCGCAAATATGACGGTAATGGAAAACCTGGAACTGGGCGCATATCTGCGTACGGATAAAGACGAAATCAACAAAGACATGACAGACGTCTTCACAAAATTCCCCCGGCTGCTGGAACGGAAAGACCAGATAGCGGGCACCCTGTCCGGCGGCGAACAGCAGATGCTGGCCATGGGCCGGGCGCTCATGAGCCGCCCGAAGCTGATGCTGATGGACGAACCGTCCATGGGCCTGGCGCCGCTGCTGGTAACGGAAATTTTTAACATTATTAAAGAAATCAATGCCAGCGGTACCACCGTGCTGCTGGTAGAACAGAACGCAAGGATGGCTCTTTCCATTGCGGATAAGGCCTACGTGCTGGAGACCGGCAACATTACGCTGGAAGGTACCGGCAAGGAACTGTTGAACAGCGAGGCGGTACAGAAAGCATACCTGGGCGGATAAAAATAAGAGCCATACATTGAGGTAGTTTTCATTTTTGAAAGCTTGTTTCGTTGCCGATAAATGAAAATCTAAAATAGTGTATTATGAGTTAATCAAATAATACTTAATCCAGGGAGGTTTTAATCATGCTTGTAAAAGATATCATGACACCCCATGTATATACCATCAATCAGAACCAGACGCTGCTGGAGCTGCAGGGCCTGATGAGCGACGATAACATCCGCCGGGTTCCGGTTCTGAACGATGCGGGACAGGTGGTAGGCATTATTACGGACCGGGACGTTAAGATGGCGTCTCCTTCCGAAGCCAGCACCCTTTCCCGTTACGAAGCATCGTATCTGTTAAGCCGCATTAAGGTTAAGGATGTCATGACCCATAACGTGAAAACGGTTTATGCCAATGCGGACCTGGCAGACGTGGCAGCCCTGATGTATCAGGACCATATTGCATCCGTGCCGGTCATGAATGAAGAAAATAATCTGTGCGGCATCGTTACGGACAGTGATGTGTTCCGGGCGCTGGTAGATATTTTCGGTTATGGCCAGTCTGCTTCCCGTATCACCATTGACGCATCGGACAGGCCGGGCGTGCTGGCAGAGATTGCCAAAATGTTTGCGGACCAGGGTGTTAACATAATTTCCTGCGTAACGAACATGACCAAGGTTCAGGGCGAGGCGGAAGTGACCATTACGGCAGATTTGTCCCAGGTAGGAATGGGAATAATTGAAGCAATCCGGGAAGCCGGTTTTAACGTAACCAATATTACCACCAGCAAGGCGCGTTAAGATGATTGAAAAACCGGAATTTAAAGTTGGCGACATTGTGCGGATGAAAAAGCCCCATCCTTGCGGCTCTTCCAATTGGGAAATTACCCGCACGGGCATGGATTTTGGTATCCGTTGCTGCGGCTGCGGGCATCACGTGATGATACCCCGCACCAAGTTTGTGAAGGCAGTGCGGGAAGTGTTGCCGAAAGAGGAAAAGTAAATTTAAAATTAAAGGCAGGCGTTCCGATTGGGGCGCCTGCTTTTGCTTTGCAAAAAACAAGCATGAACAGTGTGACATTCTGGAACGCTTCTTCATTATAGTAGAAAATAATGCGATAATAGATACAAATACAAATCTGTAAGAGTTTCTACTTTGATTAATCATACTCTTCCTGGAAATTAGTTTGAGGGGAACACAGACTCATGACATATTCGGTAATCGGGCTCCTTGGAATTGCTATCCATTTAATTATAAATTACGAAGTCCTTTGGAAACAGAAAAAAGAAAAAGCTTCACTGGTTCAGAAAGCTTACCGCAGTTTCCTGCTGGCAGTCCTTTCGTATTACATAACGGATGCCCTGTGGGGTATTTTTTACGGCCAGCGGATGGTAACGATCCTCTATGCGGATACAGTGGCCTATTTTATAGCCATGGCTGCGTCGGTTCTTTTGTGGACGCAATATGCTATAGTGTATCTGGAAGAAAAGGGCGCCTTCGGAGCGTTTCTGCATCATTCGGGGCGCATCTTTTTCGTTTTTCAGATGGCTGGCCTGGTAATCAATTTATTTTATCCTGCATTCTTTACGATTGATGAAGCAGCAAACTATCAGGCAGGCGTATTCAGATTTGCAGCGCTGTTTTTGCAAATCATAATGTTTTTTCTGCCTTCCGTACAAGCTCTGTTCATTTCGGCAAAGATGGAAGGTGCGGTAAAACGGCGGTACCGGACAGTGGGCGTTTTCGGGCTGATTATGGTTATTGCCATTACAGCCCAGGCTCTGTATCCGCTTCTGCCGCTTTATGGGATAGGCTGTTTGCTGGGTTGCTGCATACTTCATACGTTTGTGGTAGGGGATGAAAAGGCGGAGTACCTTAAGAAGCTGGAAGAACTGGTACAGATCGAACAGCGGCAGAAAGTGGAGATCGGTTCCGCAAAACAGCTTGCTTATACGGATTCCCTGACCGGCGTAAAAAGTAAACACGCTTATGTAGATTTTGAAATGGAATTGAACCGGAGGATTAAAGACAGAACTGTCCGGGAATTCGCTGTGGCGTCCTGTGACGTGAATGGGCTGAAGCTCATGAACGATACTCATGGGCACAAAGCCGGTGACGAATTGCTCCGTTCCGCCTGTAAGCTGATTTGCGTTCACTTCAGCCACAGCCCGGTGTTCCGTACCGGCGGTGATGAGTTTGAAGTGATTTTGCAGGGTCAGGATTATGAGAGCCGTCATGAGATACTGTCTGCCTTTAATCAGAAGGCAGAACAGAACCTGATTGAGGGAAAAGCTGTCGTAGCCGTCGGTATAGCCGATTTTATTCCGAATCAGGATACAAATGTGCAGGATGTTTTTGAACGTGCCGACGCGGAGATGTACGAGCGGAAAAACATATTGAAAAGCATGGGGGCCGGGGGACGGTAGAAAAGAAGCATTACGGCGGGGAAGGCTGAAGCAGACACGAACGTTTTTGCGCAGCCTTTCCCGTCGTTGTTTTATTTAGCATATGTACAAAACGTTTCTTCTTATTGCTGCAGCGTCCGGTTTTGCTAACATCCTTCTCATGTGTTATAATAATATAATCATTTAAAATAGGAAAATCAGGCAAAATCCGTAGCAGGATGACGCGGCATAATAAAGGAGAGAAAACTGTGAGCACGAATTTGGATGTAGGTATCGTCGGGCTTCCCAACGTAGGCAAAAGTACATTATTCAACGCCATCACCAAGGCCGGGGCGGAAGCGGCCAATTACCCTTTCTGCACCATTGAGCCCAATGAAGGGGTGGTGGCGGTGCCGGACGAGCGGCTGGAAGTGCTGGCCAAAATGTTCAATTCACGGAAGATTACACCAGCCATTATGCATTTTGTGGATATTGCGGGGCTGGTGAAGGGCGCTTCCAAGGGCGAAGGTTTGGGCAACCAGTTTTTAAGTCATATCCGCAACACGGACGCCATCGCGGAAGTGGTGCGCTGCTTTGAGGACGAGAACGTGACCCACGTGGAAGGCAGCGTGGACCCGGTGCGGGATATCCAGATCATTGACACGGAACTATGCCTGGCGGATATTGATACGGTCACCAACCGGATGAAAAAGGTGGAGAAACTGCTGAAAGCCCATGACAAAAAGGCGGCGGCGGAGCAGGCTCTGCTGGAACGCATCGCCCAAGGGCTGGAGGACATCATCCCAGCCCGCCGCATGGAGTTTTCGCCGGAAGAAGAGGCCATGCTCTATGACCTGCACCTTCTGACAAGAAAACCTATCATCTTTGTCTGCAACGTGGCGGAAGAGGAAGCGGCGGATGCCAGCGGCAACCCTTATGTGAAAGCGGTGAAAGAGTTTGCGGTGCAGGAACACGCAGAGGTTGTGATTATTTCCGCCAAAGTGGAAGCGGAGATTGCAGAGCTGCCGGAAGCGGAAGCAAAAGAGTATCTGGAGATGGAAGGATTGACGGAAGCAGGACTGAACCGTCTCATTAAAGCAGGCTTCAAACTGCTGGGCCTGCAGACCTACCTCACTGCCGGCGAAATTGAAAGCCGGGCCTGGACCATCAACATCGGTACCAAAGCGCCCCAGGCGGCAGGGAAGATCCACACGGATTTTGAAAAAGGCTTCATCAAGGCGGAAATCGTTTCCTATGACGACCTGGTAAAATGCGGCAGCAAGGTAGCGGCCCGGGAAAAGGGCCTGGTCCGCCTGGAAGGCAAGGATTACGTGATGCAGGACGGAGACGTTGTGGAATTCAGGTTTAATGTGTAAGGCTTGCTGATTTTATTTGTCGGCAATTATATATTTATTTTTATTCAGCCAAAGGCTTTTTAAGGAAGAAGGCTATGTTTGACACACACAATCACTGCGAGTTTTCCTGTGATTCGAAAATGACGCTGCAGCAGGCGGCAGACACAGCTGCGCAGCTGGGCATCGGTATCATTTTAACAGAACACTGGGATTATGAGTATCCCACCAATCCGGAGCAGTTCCTCTTCGACAGGGATGCTTATTTCAAAAAGAACCTGCCGTTGCGCAACGACAGGGTGCTGCTGGGCATCGAAGTGGGGATGCAGCCCCATCTATCAGAAAAGGAAAACAGGGTGCCGGAAGGTTGGCCCTTTGACTTTGTGATCGGTTCCATCCATATGATGAACCGGCTGGACCTGTACGAAAAGACAACATATAAAGGTCTGTCTAAAGAAGAAACGATGCACGATTTTCTCCGGGACAGCATCCTTTGTGCGGAAAGTCATGACAATTTTGATTCCTTTGGCCACATTGATTACATCTGCCGGTACTGGCCTTATGAAGATAAAGAGTTTCACATGGAACAAAACCGGCAGGAGTGGGACAGGCTGTTTAAGATTTTAATTGAAAAGAATAAACCCATCGAGATCAACACCCGCCGGCTAGATTCTGAGGCAGCGATTCAATCGCTGTTGCCTTTATACAAACGCTACAAAGAACTGGGGGGTAAATACTGCACCCTGGGCAGCGATGCCCATTATGCGGAGCATGTAGGCCGGCGTCTTGCTGTTGCGGCAGCCATGGCAAAAGAGGTGGAGTTGCAGCCGGTTTATTTTAAAGAGAGAAAGATGATTCTGGATAGGTAATTTATGCAAAAGAGTATGACTTCGGGGAATTCCCTGAAACTGCTGCTGACTTTTATGATCCCGCTGATCATCGGCAATATTTTTCAGCAGATGTACAGCATATCGGATATTATTATCGTGGGCCGCACCATCGGTGTCAACGCGCTGGCCTCGGTTGGCGCAGCGGCCCCGATTTTTATGCTGCTGGTCCTAATCACCATGGGTATGTCCAACGGGTATACGGTGCTGACCGGCCAGTTTTTTGGCGCCGGTGATTTCAACAACATGCGACGCAGTGTGGCCATGGGTTTGAGGCTATGTATCATCGCAGTACTTTTTATGGCAGTGTCCATGCATATCATCATTGACCCGCTGCTGACTATGATGAACCTGCCGGAGATTTTGTATCAGGATTCCCGCAGTTATATCCTGATCGTTGCGGAAGGCCTGTGGGCCATGATGGCTTACAACTTTTTTTCGGCAGTGCTGCGCTCCCTGGGGGACAGTAAAACACCGGTAGCGTTCCTAATCTTTGCCACAATCATCAACGTGGGACTGGCCCTGCTGTTCATTTTAAAGTTTGGCCTGGGGGTGCCCGGTTCTGCTTACGCGCTGGTTCTGGCCCAGGGTTTGTCGGCGTTTCTCTGTGCGATTTACATGTGGAAACATTTTCCTGTTTTGCGTTTACAGAAAAGTGATTGGAAATGGGACAGGCAGTTTGCCATCGCCCACCTGAAAATCGGACTGCCTATGGCCGGACAGTTTTCCGTTCTGGGTATCGGCATCCTGCTGATTCAGTCTATTACCAATTCCTTCGGGCCTACTGCCATTGCGGGCTTTACGGCGGCCATCCGGGTGGAGCAGCTGGCTCTGCAGCCTATGGCCTCCTTTGGCATCGCCATGGCGGCCTTCAGTGCCCAGAATTACGGAGCCAGGCAATTCCAGCGGATCCGGGACGCAGTGAAGAAATGCTCCCTGATCGCCATGACCTTTGCCTTCAGTGCAGGCATCCTCATTTTCTTTTTCAGTGAAAACGTCATTGGAATTTTTATTGAAGAAGGCAATCCGGACGTAGTAAGGCATGCATTGCTGTATCTGAACTGCTCCGTGCCTTTCTACTTTTTCCTGAGTCAGATGTTCATCTACCGCAGCGCGGTGCAGGGCATGGGCGTGGCCATGGTACCTCTGGCCTCTTCCGTAATCGAACTGAGCATGCGGACCGGTGTGGCCAAGTTCCTGGCTGCGGACTGGGGCTTCCGGGGGGTGTGCTATGCCAGCCCTGTAGCCTGGGTGGCAGGTTCCATCTTCCTCTTTTTTGCCTACCGTTATTTTATCAGCCTGTTTGAGAGGCTGAACCGGTAAAAAGCGGCAACCCGGATTAAAGAAATGCTGTTTTACAGAAGAAAGAGTAGCTGTTTTTTCTTTCTGCAAGCATGAGATGCTTTCTGTATCAGTTGTAACATTTTTCAAAAAGCGTACAGTTTTTCTCAAAAAAATGCTGTTATATTCTAATTTTATTTGACAAACATAGTATCTTTTCATATAATCTATCTAACGTAATTTTAAAATCTGTTACATCTTATGATGGGAAAGAGTAATCTGCTGCGGCAGGTCCCAGAGAGCCGGTGGATGGTGAAAACCGGTGACGGCGGGCAGAGGAAAATCCTCCCTGAAGACTGGCGCTGAATCAGCATTAAGCGCCTGCGTCATTTCCACGTTACAGGAAACGCGTATGTTGGTACGTAGTAAAGTGTCCGTAAATTTTACGGGAAGCAGGGTGGTACCGCGGATTATTTCCGTCCCTCAGTGATGTGGGACGGTTTTTTTATATAGTGGACGGTTTGAACTTCTGCAAAGTGTTTTGAAATTCGCCGTTTGCTGTTAAAAACGCTTTAGATTTTATTTTAAGTCATACAGGGGGAAAGCAAAATGATGAAGCAGCATTTGGCGATTCTGTGCGACAACAAACCGGGCGTGCTGACCCACGTGGCCGGGCTGATCAGCCGGAGAGCCATCAACATTGAGTATATCAACGCCGGCTATACGGAAGAACCGGATGTGACACGTATCAACATTGTCGTGTCCGTGGAAGACCAGCGGGCCCTGAACCAGGCGATCCTGCAGCTGGCGCGATTGATTGATGTAATCAAAGTCGTGAATCTGGACGAGGCGCCGTTCATCAGCTACGAGCTGGCCATGATCAAGGTCAGGGTTAATTCTACCCAGGAATTGTCAGATATAGCGAATCTGGCAGACCTGTTCCACGCAAAAATTGTGGACGTCAATCCGGGCGCTGTGGTCATGCGTGTCACAGGCAGGGAAGACCATATCGAAGCCCTGCTGCAGATGCTGAAGGAATATGAAATTATCGAAATGGCCCGCACCGGGCAGATTTCCCTGTCCCGCGGCTCCAACGCAGTAAAGAAGATGTAAGAAGAGTTCAGTAAAGATATTTTGATTCCGGACAGATGTCAGGAAGATAAAATATATAAAGTCGTTTTCGTTGTTTCATTAACATATTTTTATTTAAAAAAAGGAGAGATTTATCATGGCAAAAGTGTATTACGATCAGGACGTAAACTGGGACGTTATCAAAGGTAAAAAGGTTGCTATCGTAGGTTATGGCAGCCAGGGACATGCTCATGCGCTGAACCTGAAGGACAGCGGGCTGGAAGTAGTGGTTGGTTTGTACAAAGGCTCCAAATCCGCTGCCAAAGCACAGGCTGCAGGCTTAAAGGTTATGACCGTAGGCGAAGCGGTGAAATGGGCTGACATCACCATGATCCTGATTCCGGATGAAAAGCAGGCTGATGTTTATAAGAACGAAATCGCGCCGAACCTGAAACCCGGCAGTGCGCTGGCTTTTGCTCATGGCTTCAATATTCATTTCCAGCAGATTATTCCCGCTGCTAATGTAGACGTATTCATGGTTGCTCCGAAGGGCCCCGGCCATCTGGTTCGCCGCGTATTTACGGAAGGCTCCGGTGTTCCCGACGTGTTCGCAGTGTATCAGGATGCAAGCGGCAAGTGCTTTGACCTGGCCCTGGCTTATGCCCGCGGCATCGGCGGCACCCGTGCCGGCGTTATCGAGACTACCTTCAAAGAAGAGACGGAAACTGACCTGTTCGGTGAACAGTGCGTACTGTGCGGCGGCGTTACCGCTTTGATGGAATCCGGTTTCAATACGCTGGTGGAAGCTGGCTATCAGCCGGAAATCGCTTACTTCGAATGCTTCCATGAAATGAAACTGATCGTAGACCTGATGTATGAAGGCGGTATGGCAAAAATGCGTTATTCCATCAGCGACACGGCTGAATACGGCGACTACCATACCGGCAAAAAGATCGTTACCGATGAGACCCGCGCTGCAATGAAGAAAGCCCTGAAGGAAATTCAGGACGGCACCTTTGCCAAAGACTGGCTGCTGGAAAACCGTTCCGCAGGCCGCGCCCACTTCCTGGCAGAACGCCGCATCCATGCGCAGACCCAGCTGGAAGAAGTTGGTAAAAAACTGCGCAGCATGATGAGCTGGCTGCAGGCTCCCAAAGCAGAAGCTCCTGCTCCGGCGAAAAAAGCCCCTGCAAAGAAAGCTCCGGCAAAGAGAGTTGCTGCCAAGAAAGCTCCTGTAAAAAATAATAAGTAATAGAGAAAAGTAAACGTATAACTGAGGAGCGGAACACGGACATGTCGTGCCCGGCCTCAGTTACGCTGGCAAACTGAACTTAACAATAAAACCAGCTGCCGGAGTTTTATCTCCGGCAGTGTCACACTGAGAGAATGAGAAGGTAAATCCAGATGAAACTGAATGGCGCACAAGTTGTAATTGAAAGCTTAAAAAAAGAAAACGTGGATGTGGTCTTCGGTTATCCCGGCGGCGTGATCCTGCCTTTATATGATGAAATGTACAAGGCGGAGTATCCCCGGCACATCCTGCCCGGACATGAGCAGGGTGCTGTGCATGCAGCGGATGGACATGCCCGTGCCACAGGTCGTCCGGGTGTATGTTTTGCAACCTCCGGACCCGGTGTATGTAATATGGTTACAGGTATTGCCACAGCCTATATGGACTCTATTCCGCTGGTTGTTTTCAGTGCACAGGTGTCGACCCGGGCAATCGGCAGGGACTCTTTCCAGGAGGCGGATATCACCGGTATTACAACTCCGATTACCAAGCATAATTATCTGGTAAAAAAGATTCAGGACCTGCCCCGTGTCATTAAAGAAGCATTTCTGATTGCTACTACAGGGCGTCCCGGTCCTGTGCTCATTGATATTGCTACGGATGTGTTCCGTGCGGAAATTGACTATGTGTATCCTGCAGAAGTGCACCTGCGGGGATACAAAACGGATTTTACCGGCGATGAAGCAGCTATCGACAAGGCGGTGGCCGCTTTTAAGGAAGCAAAGAAGCCTGTACTGATGACCGGCGGCGGTATCATTTCTTCCAACACGGCTGAATACGTCCGTCAGATTGTGCAAGCTACCGGTGTGCCGGTGGTGACGACTCTCATGGGCAAAGGCGCCGTATCGGATTTTTATGATGGTCATCTCGGTATGGTGGGAATGCATGGTTCTTACTCTGCCAACATGTGCATGACCAATTGCGACCTGATCCTGGCCATCGGGGCCCGGTTCAGTGACCGCGTCACCGGCGATGTGGCCAAATTTGCCAAAAACGCTGTTGTCATCCAATTTGAAGTAGACAGTGTGGAAATCGATAAGATCGTACATGCGGACATTCCCGTAATCGGTGATTTACGCTGGTCCATGCCGCTGTTTGTAAAAAAGGTTAAGAGGAGCGGCGTAGCTCTGAAAAAACAGTTTGCCCCCTGGCGGGAAGCAATGCTGCGAAACAAAGCAAAGCATCCTTTCGTTTCCCGTAAGCTGAAGGGTAAAATTACGCCGGAACTGTTATATAAAACCATCATGAAGCACGCGGACAAAGACGCCGTGGTGGTGACCGACGTAGGGCAGCATCAGATGTGGACGGCCCAGTTCTATAATGTGGACCGGCCCCGTAACTTCCTGTCCAGCGGCGGACTGGGGACCATGGGCTTCGGCCTGCCTGCATCCATGGGCGCGAAGTTGGGTTGCCCGGATAAGCAGGTCATTCTGTTCACCGGCGACGGCAGCATCATGATGTGCTGCCAGGAATTTGCCACACTGCACCGGTATGGCATTCCGGTAAAGGTCTTCGTGCTGCACAACAACGTGCTGGGCATGGTGAACCAGTGGCAGCGTCTGTTCTTTGGCGGGCGGGAAAGCCAGTCTGTGGTAAAGGACCTGGTAGATTTTCCGGCCATGGTCAAAGCCATGGGAGTGGAAGGCATGAAGGTCACCGATCCCAAAAAGCTGGACAGTGTTGTGAAGGCGGCGCTGGAAAGCAGCGGTTCCGTGCTGGTTGACGTGGCGATTCCCAACGACGAGAATGTGTTCCCCATGGTGCCCGGCGGCAAACATCTGGATGAAATGATCCTGCCGGATGCAATAAAAGAAGTAGGCATTTGCAAATAAACCGAAGATCCTGTAATGTAAGTTCGCCGGTTGAACGGCATTGCCTGAAAAAATAAAATATAGTAAAATAAAGTACCGGCTATCCGCTGACAGAATCCTTGGACTGCCGGTACTTTCATCTTTGGATTTTTAGTCAGAGGGGGTTGCTGAACAGGCAAAAAAACAGTACTTGTACCTGGCTGGCAGCTTCTGAAAATTTGAAAATTAGGGGTTGTGGTGTTATGGGCTATCCCGATTTGAGAAGGCTTGCAGTTTGCCGTAATTTATTGAAAGATGAAATTATAAATAAACTGATTGCTGTTCAGTTGACAGAGCAGAACGATTCTTCTGCTGATACAGAAGCCGCTGATAATGAGTTGCAGCTTCTTCGCAGTGAGTTGGCGGCGCTGTTGATAAAGAAAGCGGAAACGCTGGGGCTTTCCGGTGATATTTTATCTACATATTTAACATACTGCCTGGCGGAGGGTAACAATACGGCAGCGGAGACTATCGAAGCTACCGGCGCGTATGGAAAAGGGCTGACTCAGGCCACGGCTCAGGATATGCAGTTGCTGCTTCCGTATCTTTCTGCAAAAAGTTCTGCCTTTACCGGGCGTACCTTTTTGGACGCTTATGTACCGTCTGCAGAAGCTGACAACAGGTTTGAAAACAATTTGCAGAAAAAAATAGTGCAGGCAAAGACTGCGACCGGGGCTGCCAGGACCTTGCTGGCACATTACAAGAAATGGGGCAGCGGCATGCTGGCCCGCTACACAGCTTTCCGCATCGGAACAGGGGGAACCCTGATTGGAATTGCGGATTTTCCGATGTTTGCCTGGGATGACCTGTTAGGTTATGAAGACCAGAAATACAAACTGCTGACCAACACACAGAATTTTATGGAGGGCCGACCTGCCAACAATGTGCTGTTGACTGGTGCCAGAGGTACCGGAAAGTCTACCGGGGTGAAAGCGCTGGCCGCCATGTTTGCTGCTGATGGGCTGCGGCTGATCCAGATCACCCGGGACCAATTGGAACTGGTGGCTCCGGTGTTGGAAAAGCTGAATGAGATTCGCAGCAAAAAATTCATTCTGTTTTTTGATGACCTTTCCTTTGACGAAGGGGAGTCCAGTTACAAATATCTGAAATCTGCCATTGACGGAAGCGTCACGGCCCAGCCGGACAATGTACTGATCTATGCAACATCCAATCGCCGTCATCTGTTGAAAGAGACCTGGAGCGATCGGAACGATGCGCTGGAAGCGGAAGTGTACCGGCAGGACAGCGCCAATGAAAGCATCTCACTGTCTGACCGTTTCGGTTTGATTTTACATTATTCCACACCAAGCCAGGATGAGTACCTGCAGATCATTGACCACGAGCTGCGTAAGGCAGGCGTGCGTTTGTCAAAAGAAGAACTGAAGCTGCAAGGTATTCGTTGGGAAATGGAACATTCCGGACGGAACGGGAGAATTGCGAATCAGTTTGTAAAATGGTATTTGGGAAACCACTAATTAATTGTCTGCATGCGCACAAACGCATTCAGTTTTTTGTGTTTTTTGGAGAACAGGTTTGTAAAAACAAAATTTGTTTTTGTTTCACGTGAAACGTTTTGGTTTGTCGCAAAACAATTTAAGAATTAATAGAGCAAATTTTTTTGGAGAAACACCATGAATACGATAGCCTGTTTTGGAGATTCATTAATTGAAGGCTTTCCTTTTTATCCGGAGAACAGCTGGGTTGCACAGGTTCAAAAAAATACGGGCATCCGCATGCTGAACCATGGCATCTGCGGTGAATGCTGCGACGATATCAAAGACCGGCTGGTGTGGCGTCCGTTGCCAAAAGATGTAACCCATGTGCTGTTTGAAGGCGGAATGAACGATATCATTCAGGGCTGTTCGCTGACGTTCTCTATTGATCAGATTAAACAGGCAAAACAGTTTTGTGATGAACAGAATGCAAAGTTTTGTCTGGTGCAGCCCTGGCTGTGCGGCGCGGAGGAACTGAACCACATCATTGAACGGTTGCGTGACGCAATGCAAAAAGAATTTGAAAACAAATGTTATCTGCTTGACTTTGAGCCTATGTTTTTAACAAAGAAACACCGTATGGAATGGTTTATCTGGGACGGCGTGCATCCCAAAGCGGAAACCTACGAAGCTTTGGGTAATTTTGCATCACCTTTGTTGGAAAAATGGATAAAGAAAAAGTAAAAGATCAGCTGTAAATTGTTTTTGTGTGAAAACAGTTTACGGCAAAAAATGATAAGCATTTCATTTTTGTTTGTATTGAACCTTAATTTAAAAATACCACTTGACGAATAACCCAAAAATGTGGATAATAATAAAGTACTATCAAATTTGCCATAGTAGCTTACTGGTCAGAGCATCTCATTACGAATGAGAGTGTCGATAGCACACAATTTAATAATGCCACATTAGCTCAGCTGGCAGAGCATCTCATTCGTAATGAGAGGGTCATTGGTTCGAATCCGATATGTGGCTCCAGCAAATAGGCGGTTTTCCGAATTAGGGAAGCCGCTTTTTTATGTCCATCTCCAACACTTTCCCTTAAAAACAGAAAAAGTATAAGGGAATATCCCCTTAAACACTTGAACATTCCCTTAAAAAATGATAGTATTTAAGGGAATACAGGAGGAAAAACAAATGAGAGAATTTAACTATTCGTTAATCAAAGACAGAAAATGGGACTCGGAACTGCTGGGTCTCGTCGCTGCCATATACAAAGAAGCCGGCAAACAGGAAATGTATCTGAAACAGAGGCCGGAAGAGCTGGAAAAACTAATAGAAATTGCCAAAATCCAGAGTACTGAGGCATCGAATGCCATCGAAGGCATTGTTACGACGAACACACGGATCCGGCAGCTGGTTGCAGAAAAAACAACGCCGCGGAATCGTGACGAACAGGAAATAGCAGGTTACAGAGACGTGCTGGCAATCATTCACGAAAGTTTTGACGCAATCCCAATCACTCAAAACTATATCCTTCAGCTGCACAAAATCCTCTATAACCACATGAACAATCCTGTGGCCGGACGGACAAAAACGGTACAGAACTATATCAGCGCAACATATCCTGACGGGCATTCGGCAATATTGTTTACTCCGCTTGCTCCGTATGAAACGCCGGCGGCCCTTGACAGGTTGTGTGAGGAGTATAACCGTGTCATTGGCAACATGGAGCTGGAACCGCTGATTGCAATTCCTGTTTTCATTCATGATTTTCTCTGCATCCATCCATTCAACGACGGGAACGGACGCATGAGCCGGTTGCTCACGACACTTCTGCTTTACCGGAGCGGTTTTTATGTGGGCAGATACATCTCGCTGGAAGCAAAAATCGCCCAATATAAAGACCTTTATTATGACGCACTTTCTGCTTCACAGAATGGCTGGCATGAAGGGACCGATGATCCGCTTCCCTTTATTAAATATCTGCTTGGTACAATTCTCGCAGCCTACAGAGATTTTTCAGAGCGTTTTGCTCTGGTGGAGACAAAGCGTTCCGCCCTTGATACGGTTAGGCTTGCTGTGGAAAACAAGATTGGCCGGTTCACCAAGCAGGATATCCGTGAAATCTGTCCGTCGCTCAGCATAAGTTCCATTGAAGGCGCGCTTCGGAAACTGACAGCTTCCGGTGAATTGAAACGAGAGGGTAACGGAAAAAACACTTATTATTACAGGACAAAGTAACTTTTTGGTTATATACACAGCGATATCACGTTAGCGAAGTTTTATAAAGCAAATTACAGAGGGGGAAGATATTTATGAAAATCAACACAGTGGCGATTCTTGGCGCGGGGGCTATTGGCTCCTATTTTATCTACGGTTTTTCCGTTGCACCGGAAATCGATTTTTGCCTGGTAGCCAAAGGGGAGCGGAAGGAGCGGTTGCAGCGCGACGGCCTCTATATTAATGGAAGTAATTATAAACCAACGGTAAAGACGCCGGAAGAAGCAAAAGGCGTTGACCTGCTGCTGGTATCTACAAAATATAACGGGCTGCGGGACGCATTGGAAGATATCCGTACGGTAGTGGCGCCCCACACCACAGTCCTTAGCCTGCTGAACGGCATCGACAGTGAGGAAATCATCAGCACGGTAATTGATCCGTCGCAGATCGCCTACAGCCTGATGCGCATCAACTCGGAACGCAACGGTAACAGCGTGACCTTTAATGCGGAAAAGACCCCGGGCCTGTTTGTTGGCGAAAAGGATTCGCGGGAAGAGTCGGAACGTCTGCTGGCGATCCGCGCGCTGCTTGCCAAAACGCCGCTCCGCTACCATTTCTGTGAGGATATCATTTCCGAACAGTGGCTGAAGTTTACATTAAATATTGCCTACAACCTGCCCCAGGCGGTGCTGGGCACAGGCTATGCTTCCTATTTTGACAGTGAGCATGTAGGCTTTATCCGGGACCGGCTGGAAGCGGAGGCGCGTAACGTGGCGGCAGCCTATGGCATTTCCTACGGCCCGTTGGAAAACACTCGGCCTCGCTGGCTGGAAAGGGCGCGTTTTTCCACGTTGCAGGACCTGGAAGCCAAGCGTCACACGGAAATTGACATGTTCTGCAAAGTGCTGATGGAAAAAGCTGCCGCGAAAGGCATGCAGGTTCCCTTTGCGGAATACACCTACCACGCCATCAAAGCGCTGGAGGAAAAGAACGACGGGAAGTTTGATTATAAATAATTTACAAGAGCGTTGCTAATTTGAATCCTGTAATTATATAGAAAAAATTGAGCAGCCTACTGATATTTCAGCAAGGCTGCTCTTTGTCACTGATTTTAATAATACTTATCTATTCCTTTTTTATCTTCGTCTATCAGAAGTTTGTAAATTTTGCGGTAATACTCCGACTGGGGACGGGTAAACTCATGGTGAGGTCCCATGCGCATGTCCCATTTTACCCAGGACCAGGGTTCGCCGTAGGAAAGGGAAATGGAGACAGAGGCGGCGTCCAGGGCGATCAGGTCTGTTTCCTTGAAGGGGTCCCAGGTGTCGATTTTGTATTCCCGGCCCAGCGCTTCCATTTCGTCCAGCATCTTTGCGGGAATGACACGGTTCTGGGTTTTTTCCGGGGAGTTGTGCCAGGCTTTGAAGCGACTCTCGAACAGTGCCTCCGTTTTGCTCTTGCGGGTCAGGTCAATAAAATGATGTCCGCCGCTGGAGCTGCCGGCGCTGCTGTAATGGCAGTGCAAAAGCTGTCCCAGCATCACCTTTCCGTCATAGAGCTTCTGCCCGTTGTCCTTTGCCAGCTTTTCCATAAACTCTACCAACTTTGCATCGGGCACTTCTTTGCGGAAGGGGCTGTCTTTGCCGGGACGGTTCAGTGCAATGTGCTTTCCGTTTTTGTATTCCACGTAAAGCAGCCGGAGCTGTTTTATTTCAGCTGGCTCTGTGGTAGCGGCGGCTGCATTGACCCCGCCTTTCTGCAGCAGCTGGTCCAGGTCGGCTAGGGCTTTTTCATCAGCGGTAAAGCTGCAGCCTTTGGGAAAGATCCGTTCGTTCTTCTTCGGCGCATCTGTGATCGGTTTCATACCTGTGCCGGAAGGCTGCGGCGCCGGGTTGTATTTTGATTTCATGGTGCGCATGGTGCAGAGGATCTTTTCCCCGTCGCGCCGCATGACCAGTTCATAATGATAATTGTTGTGGAAAAGCGAAATTTCACTTTTTTGAATTTCGCTGGGGGTAAAGGATACATCCGGTTTCTGTACGGGCGGCTTCTGTGCCGGTTTTTCTTCCGCCCCGGTACAGCCCTGCAGGCCAAACAGGCTGCAGCAAAGCAAAAAGAGTCCAAACTTCCAGAATCGCATGGTGGCGCCTCCTTTTCTGTATTCTTCATATAATCATTGTATCAAAAAGAGCGCGCAAATGAAAGCATGTCAGCCAACAAAAATCCGCCAAAAAGTATGAAACTCTTTGGCGGATTTAATCATCGTCTCCTTATTTGTCTTCTTCTACTTCTTTCTTCCACCTTGCGGCTTCCATATCACCGACCGCGTAATCGGCTACCATGGCGTTCACGGCCCGGAAGTTGGCCTGCACACCGGATTTGGTGTTTTTGTATTTTACGGCATTCTCTTTTTTGATGCCCATGTTTTGCGCAGTCTGGGCTGCATCGATGTTGGCGCCTAAAAATACAAATTCAAAATTCTTTTCCTGTAATTCGGAGATCAGCGCTTTTACTTTGGCGTAGGTCCACTCTTTGGAGGCGTTTTCCTTGCCGTCGGTGGTGATGACCACCAGCACTTTGTTGCCCTTGGCGTCAATGTCCGGTAGGGTTTTCATCTGGGACAGGGTGTTACCTACGGCGTCCAGCAGGGCCGTGGTGCCCTGGGGAGTGTATTCTTTGTCTGTAATATTTTTCACTTTGTCCAAATCGGTGCGTTCATAAATGGTGGAAACCGCGTTGTTGAACATGACGGCAGTTACCTTCACCGGCAGGTCGCTTTCCCGCTGCTTGTCCAGCATGGAGTTGAAGCCGCCGATGGTGTCTTTCTCTAATCCGTACATGGAACCGGATTTGTCCAGAATCAGCACCAGGTCCATGGAAGTTGCTTTTTCTCCTTTTTGCTGCTGTTCGGCAGGCGTTCCGTTTTCAGTTGATTCTGTGGCAAAAATCTTTGTGCCTGTGGTGCTTTTGTTCAGCTTATCCAAAAAAACGTTGTCCGATTTGGCAGCAAAGGCTGTCACGGAACAGGCCAGGGCCAGAAGCGCTGAACAGACGATAGCAGTTTTTTTCATGATGAGTTCCTCCCGTGCAGTGAATGACAATATAATTTTACGAAATAAAAGGCAAAGCGAAATCAGAGCGCGCCATTTTGCTGCATAAATTGCGGAGCGCAACCGCTTTTACTGTTTTTCAATTACAACTATTATAAAATAATATTTTGTCAAATTTATGTTTTTGTGTCCGGGCAGTGAAATGTTTTTGAAAAATTATCATAAAAATATTTGAGTAAGTAACAATATTGGTAGTTTTGCGTAAATTTGCAAAATCACCAAAAAATTAATTGAAAAACATTATGATGCGTTACTTCTTCTCTGCCTCTTTTTGTTTTGGCCGTAATTTCTTCTCCGCTTCGTTGCCGATAATGATCAGATCGTTTTCTTCCATGGCGTATAGCTGGGTGGGGGTGCTCGTTTTTTGTATTTTGTGTCCGATGCACCAGCGCCCCAGCACCGGACGCCAACCGAATTCATTGAAGGCGGCGTCATGGAACTTGCGGTTGCGGGCTGCGATTGCTTTTACATTATCGGCCGGGGCCAGGCTGTCCATAAAAACATAATACCTGATTGGCTGGTTATCTTTGGTGACAAATTCAAATTGTTTTCCGTTTTGTTTGATCTGCATGTCGCGAGTAATATCAAAATTGCTTTTCTGTTCTTTAAAGGAGCCGTCTATCTGCTTTTCACTTACAAGTGAATAAGCGGGGTAGTGGATAGTGAAGGGTGCCTTGCCTTTATAATCCTGCCACTGCCTGTACGTGTATTTGGTGTTCGCGTTTACTGTTAAAG
Source organism: uncultured Succiniclasticum sp. (assembly GCA_905233365.1). GTDB lineage: Bacteria > Bacillota > Negativicutes > Acidaminococcales > Acidaminococcaceae > Succiniclasticum. The sequence goes on along the minus strand of CAJODT010000004.1, from coordinate 8,684 downwards.
TTTCAACTGCCAGGCAGTCGTGCGCGTTTATCGGCCACTGGGGATTGGCGCCCCAGGCCGCGTGGCTTGCCGCTTCCACTTCCTTTTGCAGTTCGTCCGGGAAACGCTGCAGGCTCAGATGTACATCACCGGTAATTTGTTCTGCCGCGGTCTGCATGATTGCCTGGGGACGCAGCGGCGCCCCGGTGTAAATAAAGTGCAGGGAGACAGACAGCTTTTTGTTTTTAAACGAATCTTTGACAAAGGCGTCCATGTCTGTAATGGTAACGGGCAGCACGCCCTGCAGTTCGCCCTCGTCGCTGCCTTTGATGGGCGGCTTTTTGCCGTGCAGGGTAACTAACGAGGTAACGTATACGTCGGATTTTACCGCAGTCCATTGCAGCCCCAGCATTTCGTTGATGAGGGCTGTCATTTTTTTCTTATATATATCTGATTTTTCGGAGGTGTAGATATCACCGGTCTGGGTATTGACGGCAAATTTCAGGTTTTTGCTGCCGGACTGGTATTCCCCTCTGACAAATTCCGTCAGCTGTATCTGGTGGTTCTCGCCCAGATAGGTTACGTTCGAGACCTTTTTGATCTTCGCCTTCGGGTCTGCTTTGGCAAGGTACTCTTTAAAAATCTTAATGGCGCTGTCGTAGGCCTTGTCCTGTTCAGAGGAAGTGAAGTCGTCCAGATAGCATCCGGAAAAGGACAGGCAGAAAAGCAGGGCCAGGCAAAAGGCAAGCAGTCGTTTCATAGGATGGCAGCGCTCCTTTCTTTGGTTTGGTTCTGGTTAAAATGCAGGGCTGATACGGTTTTCTTTCCGGTGAAGAAAAGACAAAAGGATCAGCCCGTAGTTGCGTTGAGGGAAATTGACGCAGTTAGTTCAAAAGCACCGGTCAGCGTGCAGACGAATTAATTAGTGCTTCCTTAAATTTTGTATACAAAAAGATTTTGCTGATGTATTATGTTTATATTATAAGATATCTGTGTTAAAATAGCTATAATAAATTGTCTGCGGTTTCATTCATTCCGTTGCCCTGGGAGGTGTTGTACTAATGAAAAAAATAATCATGATCCTTGTTACCATACTTTTCATGCTTTGTGCTGCGGTGCCCTGTTTTGCGGAGGCGGCCTGGACAGAAGATGTGCCCCGGCTCCGTATGGAGCAGCAGAAGAAGGAGTACCGGACGCCTCAGGGGCAGGTTTGTATCGTCACCGATTACAGCCGCCTTACCCTGTTGAATGCAGAGGCTTTCCCGGCTTTGGCGAAACGGCTGGAGGAGACTCATAACCGGGAGTGGAAGTATAACCTGGAAGACGATGCGAGGGAAAGCTACGACCGGGCCGTTGAGCTGAAGAAGTACCGTCCGGAAGATTACATGTACTTTTTGCTGGAGGAGAGGGTCTGGCTGAATCATGTGGATCGGAACATTATGAGCCTGTATGTGGAGTTTTACCAGAACCGGGGCGGGGCTCATCCTAACATTGACATCCGTTCCTACAATTTTGACCCGGCTACCGGCAATTTCATCACCCTGGACGACGTGCTGGCTTCCGGCAAGCGGAACGAATTCCGGGAGAAGTTCGTAAAGCCGGCTCTGGAAAAGTTCAAAACAGAACGGCAGTTGTTCTATTATGACAACTACAAGACCATCGTAGACGATTTGTTCCAAAGGGATTATGCGGGGGAACCGCCTTTGACATGGACCTGGGGCGAAGAGGGAATTACCATGCACTTCCCGCCAGACACCTTGGCGCCTTCCGTTGTGGGAGCGGTAGAAGCTTTTATCCCCTTTAAAGGCAATGAGAATCTGTTTAACAAAAAGTTTTTGAAATGATTTGGGGGCTTGCGCTTTAGCATGCAGGATAAAAATAAACCGGCTATGAACTCAGAAGAAATTAAAGACGAAGCACAGTTGCAGAAAGAATTGGACAAAAAAGCCCAGGAGTTACTGGAAGAAAAGGAAGCTGACTCCCGGATGCGGACCTATATTGGTCCTTTGAGCAAAGTTTTAGTTGTACTGCTCTGTATCTGGACGGTGTTCCAGCTGTACTTTACCACGTTGGGGGCCATCAGCGCCATTAACCTGCGGGCTTTCCACTGTATCTTTTTGCTGCTGTTTACTTTTTTGCTGTTTCCTACATATAAAAAAGAAAAGCGGGTGCGGAAGCTGCCGCCGGTTTGGGATATCCTGTTAATTTTACTGGGAGCCGGTTCCTTCGGTTACCTGATCATGAATTTTACCCGCATCGCCCAGACCGGGGGACGTGTAGACTCTTTTGAAGTGGGCATTGCAGCGGTGGCGTTGCTGGTAGTGTTCGAAGCGGCCCGCCGGGCTTCCGGCAACTTGGCACTGCTGGCTCTGATCTTTTTGGGTTACAACTGGTTCGGGGCGTTTCTTCCCGGGCTGTTGGGGCATAACGGATTTACTCTGAAGCGGGTGCTGATCACCCAGTTTTGGGGGACCCAGGGTGTGCTGGGCACCGGTATCGGTGTGTCGGCCACTTACATTTTTCTCTTTGTTGTGTTTGGAGCTTTCTTAAAGCACAGCGGTTTTTCCAAGTTTATCAATGATTTTTCCCTGACGCTGGTGGGGCAGACTCCCGGCGGCCCGGCGAAAGTGGCGGTAGTGGCTTCTGCTCTCATGGGTATGATCAACGGCTCCGCTATTGCCAACGTGGCGACGACGGGGACCATCACCATTCCGTTAATGAAACGGACAGGATACCGGAAAGAGTTTGCCGGGGCAGTGGAGGCAGTGGCTTCTACCGGCGGTCAGTTCTGTCCTCCCATTATGGGCGCCGTGGGCTTCGTCATGGCGGAATTCCTGAACCTGAGTTATACCAAGGTCATGCTGGCGGCCATCGTTCCGGCGTTTCTGTATTATCTGGGACTGCTGATGTCCGTGCACTTTGAGGCAAAACGTTTGGGACTTTCTGGCTTGTCCAAAGAAAACATCCCGGACGCGGCAAAGGTGCTGAAGGAGCAGGGACACCTGGTGATTCCGCTGGTGGTCCTGATCGCCCTGATGTTTGCCGGGTACACACCCCTGTATGCCGCGGTCATTGCCATCTTTGCCACCATCGGTGCCAGCTGGATCCGGAAAGAAACCCGCATGACCTGGAGCAAGATCATCGAGGCTACGGTGGAAGGAGCCAAAGGGGCTATTTCCGTGGGCGTCTGCTGTGTCATCATCGGTGTCATCATCGGTACGGTGACCCTTACCAGCATGGGCCTTAACATGGGCTACCTGATTCTGAATGTAATTAATAATGATAATATTTACGTGACGGGCCTTCTGGTCATGATCATGTCCACGATTCTGGGCATGGGCGTGCCCGGTGTGGCAGCGTATGTTATTGTGCAGGCCGTGGCGGTTCCGGTTCTGATCAAGGCCGGGGTGCTGCCCTTGACGTCCCACTTGTTTTGCCTCATCTACGCCTGCCTGTCCAACATTACCCCGCCGGTAGCCATGAGCGCTTATGTGGCGTCAGGTATCGCGGGTTCCGACCAGACCAAAACAGGTTTATGGGCCGTGCGGTTGGGGTTGATTGGTTTTATCATCCCGTTCTTCTTCCTGGATAATCCTGTACTGCTGATCGGGGTAGACCCCAACGCGGCTTTATCTACTACCCTGTGGGCAGTATTCTCCGCTTCGGTAGGGACCATTGCCCTGGTGGCCGGACTGGAAGGCTGGCTGGTACAGAAGTGCAATATAGTGGAACGGATTATCCTGATTGCCGCAGCTCCCGCCATGTTATATCCTGGCATGTTCACAGATTTTATTGGCCTGATCTGCTTAGTGGTAATCGGGGTGCTGCAATTTATCAGACGGAAGAGGAGTTAAGAGAGCTTAGTTTGTTGTGCATAAGGTGGTGTGGCAGGAAAAGTGAGAGGCCCTTTCCTGACAACATTGTTTATGCGTAATAATAATATAGGAAACACTGTTATTTTTCTAAAAAAAGAGTTATAATAATTGACATAGCATAACCTGAACCTGTTTATTTTTTAAGGAGGAGAAGAAATATGAAGAAATCCCTGAAACGTGTATTGAGCGCGTCCCTGGCATCCATGTTCATCATTGGTGCGCTGGCAGGCTGCGGCGGCGGAGACAAGAAGGCGGAAGCGCCAAAGAAAGACCCGGCCCCGGCCGCTGCGCAAAAAATTAAAATCAATTTCCCCACAGCCTCTGCTTCCGGCGCTCTGTATGCAGTTGGCGCAGCCATTACCAATAACTGGAACAAAACCGTTCCTTCCGTCAGCGCGGCGAGCCAGGCTTCTGCAGGCGGCATTGCCAACCTGAACATGGTTTCCGATGGGGAAGCCCAGGTTTCCATCGCTATCAGCAGCAACGCGTTCCAGTGCATGAACGGTACCGACAGCTTTAAAGGCCATGCGTACAAAGACCTGAAAGCCATTGCCGGTCTGTATCTGAATCCCAATCAGGTGGTAGTGACCAACAAATCCGGTATTACGAAACTGGAAGAAGTGAAAGGCAAACATTTTGCCGTGGCTTCTGCCGGCTCTTCCGTTTACAACGAATGCCAGACGCACTTTACCGCTGCGGGTATCAAATTCCCGGATGAGATCAAAGCGGAATACATTGCTTTCGGCGGCGCGGCTGACATGCTGCAGAACGGTACCATCGACGGCGCATGGATCATGTCCGGTACTCCGGCTTCTGCGGTTTCCCAGGCTCTGAGCGCGAACTGCCACCTGGTGAACATCAGCGATGATATCATTAAAAAATTACAGGAAAAATATCCCTGGTATGTTAAGTACACCATTCCTGCAGGCACCTATCCGAACCAGAAAGAAGCCGTCAACACCTCTGCGATTAAGATGGTTATGTTCTGCCGTCACGACCTGAAGGAAGATACCGTTTACCAGCTGACCAAAACATTCTGGGAACACATTGACGAACTGGGTCAGTCCCAGAAGAATCTGAAAGGCCTGAAACCGGCTGAAGCCGTAAAAGATATCGCCAAGATCCCGCTGCATCCCGGCGCGGAAAAATATTATAAAGAAATTGGCGTGCTGAAATAAAAGTAATGTAAACGCTCAGGCACGACATGTGTCCGGGCGTTTTTTTATGAAAAAAGTCCTTATTCCGTGAAATGGGGTGAAACCTTGAAAAGAAAAATTTTGCTTTTAACAATAATTGGTTTGGTATTACTTCAGAATTTTATTTTTGCTATGCAAGGTTATTGTTCCCAGCCTGCTGAAGCAGACGGTAATGTTGAAGTGGTAGAAGTGAAAGAAACTAAGGAAGCGGAAGAAAGCAAAGAAGCAGAAGAGGGCAAAGAAGCGGAAGAGGACAAAGAAGCAGAAGAGGACAAAGAAGCGGAAGAGGGCAAGGAGGCAGAAGAAGGCAAAGAAGCAGAAGAAGGCAAAGAAGCGGAAGAAGGCAAAGAAGCGGAAGAAGGCAAGGAAGCAGAAGGAAAGTAAAGAAGCAGTTAACGAATCAACGGACAGGGAAGAGGGCATTCCTGATGCTAAGCAGATTACATTGACTATACAAACAAAGGATAATGTGCTAAAATTCAAATATAACTTAATTGGTGTTTCACGTGAAACAGCTATAGATAAAAAACGTCAGGAAGTTTTTGCAAAAAACAAATAGAACGGTTGGGACTTGGGGGAGCGCCCTGGTCCTGTATGAAAATATAAATATTTTCAGAACCAAAATGCGAGGGAGCCCGTGTGCCGGGCTGAGAGGATGCCAGAGATCATCGACCGCCGGTTTGTATGAAGGAAACCGTTGCATGTAAGGAACAATGACCGCGGAACAGCGGCAGCCATTGTTTTCCTGATGTGCAGTTCCGTTTCATGCATATCGTTCCTGAAACGCATTTTGGTTTTGGCTTTTGAGGTGCGATATGCGGTCGCGCCTTTATTTTTTTGGAGGAAATTTAAAATGAAAAAGATAATTACTGTTATTTTATTCTTGTGCCTTTGCGTTGGTATGCTGGCAGGCTGCGGCGGCAGTGAAAAGAAGAATGCTTCCGGAAGCGGCGAAATCAAAGAATTGAAGATTGCAGTTTCACCGTATCAGGATGCGGAGACGGTAAAAACGGCTGTGGGTCCGTTAAGCACTATGCTGCAGACCAGGCTGAAAGAAAAAGGCTTTGCTGTTGGCAAGGTATCTATAAGCGTGGGCACATCTTACAGCGCGGTGGGGGAAGCATTAAGCGCGGGCAGCGCAGACGCTGGGTTCGTGTCCGGCGCCACCTATGTATTGTTTGACAAAGAAATTGATCTTCTGCTCACGGCCTTGCGTCAGGGAATCAGCAAGGATACCGTGGATTTAAAAGCCTGGAATAATGACGAGCCGGAAAAGTTTACAGATAACCTGGTGCAGCATTACCGTTCTGCCCTGGTGGTTGGGCCTTCCCCCAAAGGAAAGGCCCTGCTGGAAAAGGTGAAGAATGGGGAAAAGCCTGCCTGGGAAGAACTGAACGGGCTGACCTGGACGGTGATGAGCCCCGCTTCCGCTTCGGGTTATTTATATCCTTCCCTATATTTGAAAAAGGAATATGGAAAAACTATTGCTGACCTGGCCCACGTAGTGCAGGCGGAATCTTATACCACCTCTATGGCACGGCTGGCTTCCGGCCAGGCTGACATTGCGGTTGCCTTTTCCCATATACGCATCCGCAACGAAAAAAACTGGCAGACAAAACTGGGCGGCACGGATACGATCTGGAAGCAGACCGGGATCATCGGCGTGACGGATAAGATCTATAACGATACAGTTTGCGTGAGCAAAACTTCTAAAATTATGCAGAATCAAAAATTCCGCAAAGCGTTGGGCGAGACCCTGATTGAGATTGGGAAAACCAAAGAGGGTCTGGATGCGCTGAAGGTTTTGGGGCACAAAGGCTATGACTGGGCTGATGCGAAGAATTATGATGATGAACGCCGGGTGCAGCGTGAGTTGAAAGGGAAGTAAGAAGTATTTCTTTGTCCCGTTTCTGTATCAGAGTGCATTTACAATACGGGCTGCATGCTTTTTGAAAAAGCAGAAACGAATGGGTTGGCGAAACACAACTTGTTTTTTGAAAGTTGAGTTTAAGGTATCAAATTATGCTGGAATTAAAAAACGTAACGCATCAATTTCATGAGAACGAGCCGGTTTTGCAGCAGGTTTCCCTGAAAGTAGCAGAGGGTGAGTTTGTAGCAGTGATTGGACGCAGCGGCGCAGGGAAGACCACTTTGCTGAAGCTGTTCAATGCTATGGTGACGCCCCAACAGGGAACGGTCTGGGTGAATGGACAGTGCCTGTCCCAATGCAGCGGGAAAAAGCTGCGTCAGATCCAGCAGAAGATTGCGGTAATCTATCAGGATTTCTGTCTGGTTGATCAATCAACGGCTTTGGAAAATGTGCTGCACGGTGCATTATACCGGAATCCGTTCTGGCGCGTCATGACAGGCTGCTTTTCGGAACAGGATAATAAGAACGCAAAAGAGGCGCTGGCCAAGGTCGGTCTCGCAGAGAAAGCCGACGCACTGGTCTCTACGTTAAGCGGAGGCGAGAAGCAGCGGGTTGCCATTGCCCGGGCGCTGATGCAGCAGGCTTGCATCATTCTGGCTGACGAACCGGTGGCGTCCCTGGATCCGGTTGCTGCGGAACAGATTCTTTCATTGTTAAAATCTCTGCAGCAGGAGAAAAAGCTGACGGTGGTCATGAACATCCACAATACGTTGCAGGCTGCGCAATATGCGGAACGGATCATCGGCCTGAGGCAGGGTGTTGTGGTAAAAGACGCACCCGTTTCTGCATGGGATGAGGATTCTTTTACAGCTATGTACGGAGGCGCGCAATGAAATGTCGTGGTGCAGTTTGCCCTGATGCGGCTTTCACTGCTGACGAATACGAGGTGGCTAAATGAAATGGTCCTATCCTGTCCGTAGTGGAATTTTTATGCTTTGCCTGCTCATATCTTTCTGGCAGACAGAGTTTTCCCTGTCCCTGCTATGGGAACGGGGACACTTTTTCCTTGACACAGTTGCGAGAATGTTCCCTCCGGATACTTCCTTTATAAATGTTATTCTGATTCCGCTGCGGGATACGGTCTTCATTTCCCTCTTGGGGACCGGGCTGGGCGGACTCATCGGGGCAATGGGCACCATGTGGTGCAACGGGTATGTGAATCAGTGTAAAGCTGCGCGTATTGGGTTGAAAGCTGTGGTACATATTTTCCGCTGCATTCCCGTATTGATCCTGGCGTTGCTTTGCACATTTGTTTTCGGGCTGGGCATGTGGTCCGGAATCATCGCTGTCACCCTGTCAACCGGGGCGGTGCTTTCCCGGCTGGGGTACGAAGACAGCGAGAACGCTGAAATGCATACGGCCCGGGTACTGGAATATGCAGGAGCGGGGAGGATGAAAGCCTGGTGGGTCTCCGTCTGGAAGCAGATCGTCCCGGGCTATCTGGCCAACCTGCTGTATCTGCTGGAATCGAATGTGCGCAACGCTGCTGTGTTAGGTTTTGTAGGGGCAGGCGGTATAGGGCTTTTGCTAAATGAAAAGCTGGCCTGGCGGGAATACTCCAAAGTGGGTATGATCCTATGCGTATTGTATCTGGTGGTATTGGCAACCGAGAGTTTAAGCGGATTTCTGAGACTTCGTCTGATAAATCCGGAAACAAAGCAGAAAAAATGGCCTGTCTCTGCAGTTATTCTTGTTTTTTTCCTC
>CAJODT010000003.1 GCA_905233365.1 uncultured Succiniclasticum sp. | reverse complement strand
TGTTCCGTCTGGGCGGCGATGAATTCGTCGTGATCATGACCAACGTCAGCAATTCCATGCGCGGGCAGGTAAAAACCAGGATTGACCAGGCAAACGTGATGCTGCAAAATCCCAACGACGACCTGCCGCCCACATCCCTGAGCGTTGGCGTTGCCTTTGGGGACAGGGAAAACCCGGACGGGGATATCTTTAAGGACGCAGACACGGCCCTCTACCGCATGAAAGAAGGAGGCCGCTGCGGCTGTGTGATTTTTTAAAAGGGGAACTGTGCAAATCCCAGTTTGTCATAATTTAAAGGAGGGGAACATTATGCCGATCAACAAAAAGGAAATCACAAAAGAAATGCTTGAAAAAGCAATGCAGTGCAAGTCAGCCGATGAACTGATGGCATATGCCAAATCGGAAGGTGTTGACATCACTAAGGAAGAAGCCGAGGCGTACCTTGCCGAGCTGTCGGAGTTTGAGCTGAAAAACGGAGAGCTCAAACGTGTTGCTGGCGGTATGTGCGGAAATGATTGCGAATGTCCTAGTTTTTGCTCGAATTACACCCCACCATATATATAATAGTTAATTTGATAACGGGCACAGGCAAGTGCATATTTAAAAGCTGCAACGCAAACGTCGCAACTTTTAAATATGCACTTGCCTTTTACAGTAAAAAACGATACAATTGATTTAAAAGTTACGACGTATACGTCGCAAGTAAGAGGTGAGAATTTTGATTCAACGCGATTTCTATTTAGAAAAAATAATTCGCGCCATGTGGAATGGAGAAGTAAAAGTTATCACTGGCATCCGTCGCTGCGGTAAATCCGTGTTGCTGTTTGATTTGTTTTATAACTATCTGTTGGGGCGGGGTGTGACGGAGGAACAGATTATCCGTATTGCGCTGGATCAAAGACGGTTTTATAAATATAGAAACCCCATCGCTTTATGTGAATACGTGGAAAAATTGGTGCAAGCGGACAAAGAAAAGCAGTTCTATCTGTTTGTGGATGAAGTGCAGATGACTCAAACGGTAGCCGATACAGAAAACGGAAATATAGAAATTACGATTTATGATATGCTGAACGAACTGAAAGCTTATAAAAATCTGGATGTGTATGTTACCGGCAGCAATTCCAAAGGCCTTTCCAGTGACATTGCAACGGAATTCAGAGGGCGCGCCACGCAGATTCATGTGTATCCCCTTAGCTTTAAAGAATATTATATATTCGTGGGTGGCGATAAGCGGAAGGCACTGGATAATTTTATGCTGTACGGAGGGATGCCGCGCATTCTTACCATGCAGGATAACGATGGCAAAAAGGCCTACCTTTCAGCTCTTTATGACGAACTGTACATGAAGGACATTGTAGAGCGGAACAAAGTGGAACGGGAAGATATCCTGAATGATATTTTGGATTTTCTTGCATCTCAGGTGGGTTCACTGACCAACCCGACAAACATTGCCAATGCGCTTACCAGTATGAAAAAAGAAAAAGTTAATCCGGCAACGGTTGCCAGCTATGTGCGTTATATGATTGATTCGTATCTTATCGGCATGGCGAAGCGCTATGATGTGAAAGGTAAAACCTATTTTAAATATCCAAACAAATACTATTATGCGGATATGGGATTGCGTAACGCAAGACTGAACTACAGGCAATATGATCCGGGTCATATTATGGAAAATATAATTTATAATGAACTTATCCGCAGGGGATATTCCGTTGACGTAGGTGTAGTGACTGACCGGAGCGAAGGGCAGAACGTTCAAAAGGAAATTGATTTTGTAGTGAATGCGGTTGATAAAAAGATATATATTCAATCTGCTTTTCAAATGGAAACAGAACAGAAGGCAACAGGTGAAATTTCGTCTCTGTTACTTGCGAAAGACTTTTTTAAAAAAATAGTGATCCGGATGGATATTCCTCACAATTATTATGATGAGAACGGAATCTATCACTGCAACCTGACAGATTTTCTGCTTGAACGGGTGGACATTTTCTAAGGAAAAGCAGATAAAAAAGCATCACAGGCTAATATCTCATATAGTTAGTGTTCCTTTTTCTACGACATGTGTGTCCGTAATGATGGGTCTTTAGTGTGTGGGATTAAAAATGTGAAAAGAGGTTAGCAACAGAATCATATTAGAGTTCAGATTGATGAACTCTAATTTTTTTTGAAATATTTTTTGAGATTTTTCTTTTTCTTCTTGTTATAGCTCGCTAACAGTGGTAAACTACACATATAACACGTAGTCTTATGTGTTTGTAAAAATCTATGAAATGTTTAGGTGGTCTTAGCTTGAATACAGTAAAATTTATCGCAATAGTGCATGTATTCGACGTAGTAGTTTAAACCATTTTGCGGGCGTGGCGGAATTGGCAGACGCACCAGACTTAGGATCTGGCGGTTAATCCATGCAGGTTCAAGTCCTGTCGCCCGCACCAATAATATTCAGTGTTTTTATCACAGCGCGTCTGGCAGGAAGGGCGAACGATGCTGATTCACGGAATACCGGTCAATATTAAATGGAATAATACGGTTTTGATGATTGCTTCCTTTATAATAAGCGTCCTGGTCGGCCTCATCCTTAACTTTGCGGGGGCCAGTCGCGGGGTCAGCGTGATGCTTTTTACGGTGGGCATGGCTTATCTGAAGCTGTTGTTCCTGCTGGCGGTTCCTCTTGTCTGCCTCAATCTGATGGCAGGTGTTATGTTACAGCTGCAGTCCGGCGGCCGGGGTTCCGTCAGGCTGCGGGTCTTCCACTGCATTGCGGTGATTGGCGCCGCGGTCCTTGGCATGCTGGCGGGAAGTATTACGGGGTCTTCGCAGATCCCTGCCGTGCCTATTGGTTATATTGATTTTGATCTGCGCTGGTTCCGGCCGTTTGTACCGTGGGTCCTTCTGGTGTCGGCGCTGGCAGGCGCTGCTGCCGGCAAGATCGGTCCGGAGGGAGAGGAAGCCCGCAGGCTGTTCCGTTCCCTGGCCGATGTGTTTGCCTTTGCGGGGACGTTGTTGCTGCGTTTTTTGCCTGTCGGTCTGTTTTTCCTCCTGTGCCCGATGATTGCATCCCGGGGTCTGTCTGTTCTGTGGCCCAGCGTGAAACTGGTTCTGGTAACCGTTTTTTGCTGCGCCGCCTATGGGGTTTTGGTTTACGGATACCAGCTGCGCCATTGCGGAAAAGACTGTCCGGGTCATTTTCTGCGCAACTTTAAACCGGTTCTGCTGCAGGCCTTTGCCGTCTGCTCTTCCGGTTCGGGTGAAGGGGAGGCCCTGCACAGTCTGCAGCGCATGGGAATTGCGGAAGAAACGGGCTTTGCTGCCTGGCGCTGCGGAAAACTGCTGGGCAAAACGGGTACGGTGCTGTATCTGGGAATTGCCTGCATGATGATGGTACGTTATGTTGGCATGAAGGTTCCGTTCGTTACGGAAGCAGGCATCTTTGTCTGGATCCTGTTTCTTTCCCTGGCCGTGCTGAGGTACCGGGGCAGCGGCCTGTATTGCGTGCTGGTACTTTTGTTCCTGTTGGGGCTGCCGTTGCGGACTGCCGTGCCGTTGCTGGTGTTTGAGTGGCTGCTGGACGGTTGCCGTTCGGCGCTGAATTCCGCTGCCGCGGGTACGGGGGCGTATCTGGCGGACAAGCTGGGCTGGATGAAATAATGGTTCGTAAAAAATGAAGATGGAAATAAAAAACGCGTCGTTGCCGGCAGATTAATTTCTGCCTGCAAGGCGCGTGTTTTTTATTGCAAAAAAGCGGTTCAGATTTTTTGCAGCGTGTGCCCGATCTGCCGGTAACGGAAATCCTTCGCAGCGTTCCAGAAATGTACGTTCACCGTGCCGCCGTTTACTAACAGGTATTCCAGGTCGACGCTGTTCAGCAGGTTGATGCGGATGCACAGTTCGATGAGGGAGCTGAGAGTCAGGTCTTCTACATGGTCAGCTTTGGCAATGCGGTCAATTTTGCTTTCGGTTCCGTGATTGTCTGTAAAATCCAGGGAAACGGTTTTGCCTTCCGCGTAATTTTTCACATCGGCCAGCAGACGTTCTGTGGAATCCTGCTGGTAATAGCGCGGCGTTTTGTTCAGGGTAACCTTAATGTCTTCCGCCGGGTTGAACAGTACTTGCAGGGGTTTTCCGCCGTAAGGGTTTTTGTAAACGAGCAACGTTTCCGAATTCTTTGTTATGGTTTCCGCTTCCGTGTGAAGAAGGTTTTCCAGTTTTTCTTTTATCAATAGCAGTACAAGATTCATCAATATCACCTCATTAATATTATATCATAATTATCTGCGGTTAAGAATACAAAATACAATCCGTGTTTCCTTAAATAAACGTTGCGGAAGAACAGTTCATACGATATAATAAAGTGAATAATATTGTAATGGAGCATTATGATATTAGGTACGAATTGCAGAACAGATTAGAGGAAATGTATTTTAAGTTTAATGAAAAGGGGAATCGATCTATGGCAAAAATGAAAACAATGGACGGCAACGAGGCCGCCGCTTACGCATCCTATGCTTTTATTGACGCAGCCTGCATTTATCCCATCACACCGTCTTCGCCTATGGCGGAACATGTGGATGAATGGGCTTCCGCAGGCAAGAAGAACCTGTTCGGACAGACGGTAAAACTGCTGGAGATGCAGTCCGAAGCCGGCGCTGCAGGCGCGGTACACGGTTCGCTGCAGGCAGGCGCCCTGACTGCTACTTACACGGCTTCCCAGGGTCTGTTGCTGATGATTCCTAACATGTATAAGATTTCCGGCGAATTGCTGCCGGCGGTGTTCAACGTATCGGCCCGTGCGCTGGCTACCAGCACCCTGAGTATCTTTGGCGACCATCAGGATGTAATGGCCTGCCGTCAGACCGGTTTCGCCATGCTGGCGGAAGGCAGCGTGCAGGAAGTCATGGACCTCACCGGCGTGGCCCATCTGGCTGCCATCAAGGGCCGCGTTCCGTTCCTGAATTTCTTTGACGGCTTCCGCACCTCCCATGAAATTCAGAAGATCGAAGTGTTTGATTACAAAAATTATGAAGACATGCTGGACTGGGAAGCTGTAAAAGCGTTCCGTCAGCGGGGCCTGAATCCGGACGCTCCGGTAATGCGTGGCACCGCGCAGAATCCGGACACCTACTTCCAGAGCCGCGAAGCAGTTAACAAATATTATGAGGCGGTTCCGGAAATCGTGGAAGAATATATGGCAAAGGTCAGCAAGATCACCGGCCGCGAATACCATCTGTTCAATTACTATGGCCCGAAAGACGCGGATATGCTGATTGTGGTCATGGGTTCCGGCCAGGAGACCGCGCTGAAGACTGCGGAACTGGTGAACGCCGCCGAAGGGACCAAGGTCGGCGTGCTGGCTGTACATCTGTACCGTCCGTTCTCTGTGAAACATTTCCTGGCAGCGGTACCGAAGACCGTGAAAAAAGTTGCCGTGCTGGATCGCACCAAAGAGCCGGGCAGCCTGGGCGAACCGCTGTATCAGGATGTGTGCAGCGCGTTCTATCAGAGCGATATGCAACCGATCATCGTAGGCGGCCGTTTTGGTCTGGGTTCCAAGGAATTTACTCCTACCGAAATGTATGCGGTTATTGATAACCTGCGCCAGGCTAGACCGAAGAACGGGTTCACCGTTGGTATTAACGATGACGTGAACAATACATCCCTGCCCTGCACCAAGATCCTCAACGCCACCCCGAAGGGAACCAAGGGCTGCAAGTTCTGGGGCCTGGGTTCCGACGGTACCGTTGGCGCCAACAAGAGCGCCATTAAGATCATCGGCGACCATACCGATATGTACGCCCAGGGTTACTTCGCCTATGACTCCAAGAAGTCCGGCGGCATTACCGTATCCCATCTGCGTTTCGGCAAAGAACCCATCATGGAACCCTATCTGATTAAAGACGCGGACTATGTGGCGGTTCACAACCAGTCCTACGTTTACAAATATGATATCATGTCCGGTCTGAAGGAAGGCGGCAACTTCCTGCTGAACTGCAACTGGACACCGGAAGAGCTGGATGAAAAACTGCCGGCCGCCGTGAAACAGTACATTGCGAAAAAGAAGGTTAACTTCTATATCATTGACGCGGTGAAGATTGCCCAGTCCATCGGCCTGGGCGGGCGCATCAACATGATTATGCAGTCCGCGTTCTTCAAGCTGGCTGATATTATTCCGCTGGCAGACGCGGTGAAATATTTGAAAGACGCTGTGGAAGCATCCTACGGCATGAAAGGCCAGAACGTGGTTGACATGAACAACGCGGCCATCGACAAAGGCATCGAAGCCATTGTGAAGATCGATGTGCCGGCAGCCTGGGCTGATGCGAAGGATAAAGTGGAAACCAAGAAGACCGGCAACGCGTTCATCGATGACATTCTGGTTCCGGTTAACCGTCAGGAAGGCGACAAGCTGCCGGTCAGCATTATGGCCCGTCACGCCGACGGCACCTTCCCGGTTGGTACTTCTGCTTTCGAAAAACGCGGCATCGCCATCAACGTTCCGGAATGGGATGTGGCGAAATGCATCCAGTGCAACCAGTGCTCTTTCGTCTGCCCGCACGCTGCCATCCGTCCGGTGCTGCTGAACGACGCGGAAGCGGAAAAGATCGGCTATCCCTCCAAACCGGCTATGGGCGCCAAGGACGGCAGCAAGTTTGCCATCGTGGTTTCCCCGTACGACTGCCAGGGCTGCGGCAACTGCGCGCAGATCTGCCCGGCTCCGGGCAAGGCCCTGTTCATGAAACCGCTGGACAGCCAGCTTGATAAAGCCCCGGCCTGGGATTATGCAGTGAATGAAGTAACGGAAAAAGCCAATCCGATGAATAAGCACACGGTGAAGGGGTCCCAGTTCGAACAGCCGCTGCTGCAGTTCTCCGGTGCCTGCTCCGGCTGCGGTGAAACGCCGTATGTGAAACTGGTTACCCAGCTCTTCGGCGACCGCATGATGGTAGCCAACGCAACGGGCTGCTCCTCCATCTGGGGCGCTTCTTCCCCGTCCATGCCTTATACGGTTAACAAGAAGGGTCACGGTCCATCCTGGGCCAACTCCCTGTTTGAAGATAACGCGGAATACGGCCTGGGCATGTTCCTGGGCGTAGAACAGTCCCGGGATCATGTGGAAGAACTGATCGACGCGGCCCTGGCAGCAGGCAAAGGTTCTGCCGATCTGCAGGCTGCCATGAAAGAGTGGAAAGAGAATAAGAATGTAAGCGACGGTACCCGGGAACGGGCTGACAAGCTGGCTGCACTGCTGGCGAAAGAAGCAGGCGCAGACGCAGCCTTGCAGGCCATCCTTGACCTGAAGCAGTTCTTTATCAAACGCAGCCACTGGATCTTCGGCGGCGACGGCTGGTCTTATGATATCGGCTACGGCGGACTGGATCACGTGCTGGCCAGCGGCAAGAATGTAAATGTTCTGGTTCTGGATACGGAAGTGTATTCCAATACCGGCGGCCAGTCTTCCAAGGCGACCCCGACGGCGGCTATCGCACAGTTCGCTGCCAGCGGCAAGCGCACCAAGAAGAAAGACCTGGGCATGATGGCCATCAGCTACGGTTACGTGTATGTTGCACAGGTTTCCATGGGCGCCGACAAGAACCAGCTGGTCAAAGCATTGACGGAAGCGGAAGCCTATGACGGTCCGTCCCTGATTATTGCGTACTGCCCCTGCATCAACCACGGTCTGAAAGCCGGCATGGGCTGCAGCCAGCTGGAAGAAAAGCGTGCGGTTGCCTGCGGTTACTGGGCTACCTACCGTTACAACCCGCAGCTGAAGGAGCAGGGCAAGAACCCGTTCATCCTGGATTCCAAAGAACCTACGGAAAGCTTCCGGGATTACCTGCTGGGCGAAGTGCGTTTTGCTTCCCTGCAGAAAGTACGTCCGCAGCTGGCTGAAGAATTATATCAGAAGACCGAAGCGGATGCCATGGAACGGATTGCTAACTACAAAAAGATGGCAGGAAAAGAATAAAGAAATAAAGGGTAACACCGCGTGAAGGCGTTTCCTTGAAGTGAAATCAGCCGGAGTCATTTCCGGCTGATTTTTTCGGGGAAGGCTGGCTGAATTAGTTTGTGCGAAAGTGGAAGATATTGATGAATTCATTCAAAAGAATCCGGCAAGCGCGCAGACGAATTACATGCAATCTTTTTTACAAAATCTGAACGAAATCGTTTATGAATAAGACAGTGATTAATTTATGATACTATATCTTTTTGCTTTTTTAGGCGGCGTCGGACTTTTCTTATACGGTATGGAACTGTTGGGCGGCGGTCTGCAGCAGGCTGCCGGAGCCCGGATGCAAAAGGTGCTCCAGTCCCTGACGGGCGTGCCGGTAATGGGCGTGCTGTTAGGCGCGCTGGTGGCGGCGACGCTGCAGTCATCCGCGGCAACTACCGTGATGTCGGTAGGTCTGGTCAATGCAGGGGTCATGACCCTGAAGCAGGCTTTCAGCGTGGTCATGGGGGCCAATATCGGGACGACCCTTACGGCGCAGCTGATCGCGTTTAAACTGACGGATTATTTTACGGTTATGATCTTTATCGGGGTCATGATCCGTGTCTTTGCCAAACGCAAAAACGGCCAGTTCATCGGGCAGATCTTGCTGGGCTTCGGCCTTCTGATGCTGGGCATGAAGGTGCTGAGCGGTGCGGCAGCCCCCCTGCGCGACAGTCCGGTGTTCGTAGAGTTCGTTTCCCGTTTTGCGGATAATCCTGCGCTGGCGGTAATCGTGGGGATCATCTTTACCATTATGGTCCAGTCCAGCGCGGCTACGATAGGTATTCTGATAGCTATGGCCAGCCAGGGTCTGATTCCCCTGGAAGGGGCTATCCCGGTGTTGCTGGGCGATAATATCGGTACCTGCCTGACGGCCATCGTGGCGGCGTCCCGGGCCAACACTTCGGCCAAACAGGTGGCCTTGTCCCATGTGCTGTTCAATTCCTTCGGATGCGTGATCTTCATTATTTTTATGCCTCTGTTCATCAAGGTGGTGCTGGCCATTTCCCCGGCGGGGGATATTGCCAGACAGATCGCCAACTCCCACAGCGCTTTTAACGTGCTGAACACGATGATCTTTCTGCCGCTGATCACTCCCTTTACCCATCTGATCGAGAAGCTGATGCCGGATAAGGGCGAGAAGATTTCCGTGAAACCGCTGTACCTGAATGACGCGATGCTGGAAACGCCCTCCATCGCCATTGTGCTGGCGGAAAAAGAAGTGATCCGCATGGGGAAGGTTGCGCAGAAAAATATGCACGTGGCGGTAGAATGCCTGTGTGCCTATGATCCGGAAAAGGTTCAGTATGTGCTGGAACACGAACCGATCGTTGATAAATTAAACGAAGAGATTACGCGGTACCTGACCCGGATTTCCGAAAAGGGTTTAGGCGGCGCTCTTTCTGCCAAGCATATGGCGCTGATGCATGCCTGCATCGACCTGGAACGGATCGGCGACCATGCCCAGACGCTGGTAAAACGCAGCCGTAAAATTTTCGAGGAAAATATCCCGATCTCCCCGGAAGGACAAAAGGAAATTGCGGAAATAGGAAGCCTGATGGAGCGGTCGCTGGCAATCAGCCTGGAAAGCTTTGCAAAGAATGATCCGAAACTGGCGGAGGAAGCCTGGAGTGTTTGCCGGCAGGTGAAGTCCGCCCAAAAGGAGATGCGCAAGAACCACATTGTGCGACTGAACCAGGGTATCTGTCATCC
Source organism: uncultured Succiniclasticum sp. (assembly GCA_905233365.1). GTDB lineage: Bacteria > Bacillota > Negativicutes > Acidaminococcales > Acidaminococcaceae > Succiniclasticum. The sequence continues at coordinate 27,705 of CAJODT010000003.1, read as the reverse complement.
GGACTCCGGCCTAGTCTTCCTGGAGATATTAATTAATATGAAGAGAACCAGCGACCACGCAAAGAACATCAGCCAGATGGTGCTGGGGATTTTCTGACGGGACTCCTGCGGATGACTGCCTGTCGGCGGCAATGCATTGGCGTTTCTGCTGAAAAATCATCAAGGGTTTCAAAAAATTGTTGACAAAACCGGAATCATACTTTATAATCAACCATGTTGTTACCGATGCGGAAATAGCTCAGTTGGTAGAGCACAACCTTGCCAAGGTTGGGGTCGCGAGTTCGAGTCTCGTTTTCCGCTCCATGTAAATCCATCCCGGTCAAACGGCCGGGATTTTTCATTGTTACGGGAAGTGTTCCTTAAAATTGTCTGGACACTTGAAATTTTACCGGCGCGCTCTGCAGGTTTCACAGAAATTTTGCTTTTAAAACAGGCTTTTTTGCCGTGCTTGCTTGTCAAATAGAAAACGTTGTGATATTATATTGTAGCATTGTGAAAATGGGGAAATATTTGTGCCCCAAAATTTACATGGTTATTACAAATAGTAACATATACCAAGGGAGGATTTTTTCAAATGAATGTGAGTGTTACCAGAGAAGGAAACGACGCAACATTAAAGATTTCTGTTTCTGCTGCTGAAGTTGACAAAAGCTTTAAACAGGCTGTTGCCAGAATTGCGAACCAGGTCAGGATCCCCGGTTTCCGTCCGGGCAAAGCGCCTCGTAATATTATCGAAATGCATTATGGCAAGGCTGCCGTAAAGGAAGAAGCATTCAATCTTTGTGTCAACCGCGCTTACCAGGAAGCGGTGGAAGCGGAAAAGCTGATGCCGGTTTCCGATCCGCAAGTAGCGGATGAGAAGAAGGCGTTTGAAGATTTTGCGGAAGGCAAGTCTTTTGAAACGGACGTTAAGGTAGTGCTGAAACCGGAACCGGAATTAGGCGAATACAAAGGCATCCATGTGGAGAAAAAGGAAGCCAAGGTTTCTGACGAAGACGTAGACAAGGCGCTGGACGATCTGCGCAACCGCGGCGCGAAGATGGTGGATACCGATGACGAGACCGTAATCGAAAAGGGCGACTTCGCCATCATCGACTTTGCCGGTACTGTTGACGGTGAAGCCTTCAGCGGCGGCGAGGGCAAGGGCTATCCGCTGGAAGTTGGTTCCGGCTCCTTCATCCCCGGTTTTGAAGACCAGCTGATCGGTTTGAAGAAAGACGATGACACCGACGTTGACGTAACCTTCCCGGAAAGCTATTTCGTTCCCGAACTGGCCGGCAAGCAGGCGATCTTCAAGGTGCATATCCAGGCTGTAAAGCATAAGGAACTGCCGGAACTGAACGATGAATATATTGCCAAATATACTAAGTACAAGACCGTTGCCGAAGCAAAGGAAGATTATAAGAAACGCATGCAGGAAGCTGCGGAACGGGATGCGAAAACAGAATACGAAAATGCTCTGATTGATACAGCCGTAAATAACGCAAAAGTGGAAATTCCCCCGGTTATGGTGGAAGACCGCATTACCCAAATGGTGGAAGAAATCAAACTGAATCTGGAAAGCCGTAAGATGACGCTGGAACAGTACATGCAGTACACCGGCATGGATATGGCAAAATTGCGTGAAGCGCAGCGTGAAGGAGCGGAAAAGAATGTCCGTACCGACCTGGTGCTGGACGCGATCGCCAGGGCTGAAAACATCCAGGTGGACATGGCCGATGTAGACGCCCAGCTCCAGTCCATCGCGGACCAGAACGGCGCCCGTGTGGAAGATGTGAAGACCATCATCCGCAAGAACAACAATATGGGCCTGCTTCTGGCCAATATCCTGCGTCATAAGGCAGCCCATGTAATTTTGGACAACGCAAAATAAAAAATAAGCGGTTAAGGTTAAGCATGAGGAGCTGTCTGTGCGGATGTACAGACAGCCCTTTTGTCCTGAAAGTGCAGAACCTCAGAGAATAAGACTGGAAGGAGTGAACTGTATGAATTATGTTCCTATTGTAGTTGAGCAGAATAACCGGGGCGAGCGCTCCTATGATATTTATTCCCGCCTGCTGAAGGACCGAATCGTTTTTCTGACGGGGCCTATTACGGATGAGGTGGCGAACGTCGTCATTGCGCAGCTGCTGTTCCTGGAATCGGAAAACCCGGACAAGGATATTCATTTATATATTAACAGCCCGGGCGGCAGCGTGACCGCGGGCATGGCGATTTACGATACGATTCAGTATATCAAGCCCGATGTATCTACCATCTGCGTAGGGCTGGCAGCCAGCATGGCTTCCATCCTGCTGATGGCGGGCAAAAAAGGCAAGCGTTATGCCCTGCCTCATTCCGAGGTGATGATCCATCAGCCTCTGGGCGGATACGAAGGGCAGGCTTCCGATATTGCGATTCATGCCAAAAATATCCTGAGGATCCGGGAAGAAATGTACGATGTAATCGTGAAGCATACAGGTAAGACAAAAGAGGCTGTAGCGACAGATACAGACCGGGATAACTTCCTGACGGCGAAAGAAGCGCTGGCTTACGGCATCATCGATCAGGTCGTAGACCGTATGCCGGAAGAATAAACGGCTGCAGGCTGTTTGGATTTGGGCGTGCTGCCTGATCAAAAATATATTTCAACAATAAACAAAACAGGTACGAGGAGTTACAGATGAGTTTTTCCGATAATAACAAAAATAAAAATGTGGTGTGTTCCTTCTGCGGAAAGAGAAGCGACCAGGTGAAGCGGATGCTGGCCGGGCGCAACGGGTACATTTGCGATGAATGTATCGAATTGTGTTCGGAAGTGCTGAAGGAAGAATATGAACAGGATAATAACATCGCTTCGCCGAAAGCGCTGCAGAACCTTCCGACGCCGAAAGAGATCAAGGCGATCCTGGACGAGTATGTGATCGGACAGGAAGAACCGAAAAAAACGCTGGCTGTGGCGGTGTACAATCATTACAAGAGGATCAATTACGGAACCGGGCGGCCGGAGGATAAAGATGTAGAGCTGCAGAAATCCAATATCCTGATGCTAGGACCTACTGGCAGCGGGAAGACCCTGCTGGCCCAGACGCTGGCAAGGATCCTTCAGGTTCCCTTTGCCATTGCGGACGCAACCACGCTGACAGAAGCAGGCTATGTGGGTGAAGATGTGGAAAACATCTTGCTGCGCCTGATCCAGAATGCGGATTACGATATTGAAAAAGCCCAGCGGGGCATAATCTATATTGATGAAATTGATAAGATCGCCAGAAAGTCGGAAAACGTTTCCATTACCCGGGATGTTTCCGGTGAAGGCGTACAGCAGGCCCTGCTGAAGATTCTGGAAGGTACGACGGCCAACGTGCCGCCTCAGGGCGGGCGCAAGCATCCCCATCAGGAGTTCCTGCAGATCGATACCACCAATATCCTGTTTATCTGCGGCGGTGCTTTCGCGGGACTGGAAAGCATCATCAAAGAACGTATCGATACCAAGGCCATGGGTTTTGGCGCGGATATCAAAAAGAAAACAGAACTGAAGGCGGAAGATTCCCTGCTGAAACAGGTGATGCCGGAAGATTTGATGAAGTTCGGCCTGATTCCCGAATTTGCAGGACGCCTGCCGGTTATGGTAACTTTGGATGAACTGGACAAGGAGGCGCTGGTGCGCATTTTAAAGGAACCGAAAAATGCGCTGATTAAACAGTACCAGCATTTCCTGAGCATGGATAACGTGGAGCTTGTGTTTGAAGACGGAGCTCTTACCGCTATAGCGGAAGAAGCCCTGCGCCGGGAGACCGGGGCCCGCGGCCTGCGCGCTATTATTGAAGGCATCATGCGTGATGTGATGTACGAAGTGCCGTCCCGTTCCGATGTGGTAAAATGTGTGGTGACCGAAGATACGGTGCGGAGACATGTGGAGCCGGAACTGATTGTTGCCTGACGGAGGATATAAGTTGGATACCTTTTCCCGAATTTTGCCCCTGCTGCCCTTACGCGGTATGGTAATCTTTCCCGGTATGGTGATGAATCTTGACATCGCCAGGGCGAGGTCGTTAAATGCTGTGAACGTGGCTATGCGACATGGCAAAAAAATACTGATCGTTTCCCAGATAAAATCAGAAACAGAAGAAGCGGAACTGACTAATCTTTACAGAGTGGGTGTGGTGGCCGAAATCCGGCAGATGCTGAAGCTGCCGGGAGGCGCAGTGCGAATTCTGGTGGAAGGCCTGTACCGCGCTTCGGCTGACAAGGTGTCGGAGGATGCGGAAGGCTGCTGGGCTGCCGCCATTACGGAACTGCCGGCCCGGACTTTGCCTGAAGAGGGGCTGGAACTGGAAACGTTGCGTCGCATGGTGATTTCCGAGTTTGAAAAGTGGGTGCTGCTGGGCAAAAAGATCAGCCCGGAGATACTGCTTTCGTTCAAAGATAACCCCGACGCAGGCATTGTGGCGGATACCATTGCCGGTTATCTGGATGTGAATCTGAAAACGAAACAGCAGCTCCTGGAAACAGTATCTGTTAAATCCAGGCTGGAAAAGCTGTATGAGATCCTGCATAAGGAAATGACGATTTCCGAGCTGGAAAAAAGTATTGCCCAGAAGGTGCATCAGAATATTGAACAGAACCAGAAAGAATATTATCTGCGTGAGCAGATCAAGGTCATCAGCCAGGAACTGGGCGACGCGGAAGATGTTCACGCGGAAGCGGAAGAGTACCGGGAAAAAATTAAGGCGCTGCCCTTACCGGAAGAGGTTGTTAAAGGACTCAACAAAGAAGTTGACCGTCTGTTCAAGATGCCTCCCATGATGGCAGAAAGCGCGGTAATCCGGAATTATCTGGATACGGTGCTGGACCTGCCCTGGGGAAAATACGACAAAAACGGTTTTGATATTGAAAAAGCTGCCCGGATTTTGGACAAGCATCATTACGGACTGAAAAAGGTCAAGGAACGTATCTTGGAGCATCTGGCAGTACAAAAGCTGGCAAAGACCAACAAGGCGCCGATCTTATGCCTGGTAGGTCCTCCCGGGGTTGGCAAGACTTCCATGGCAGTGTCGATTGCGGAAGCCATAAATCGTAAGTTTACCCGTGTTTCGTTGGGTGGCGTGCGGGATGAAGCGGAAATCCGCGGACACCGCCGTACCTACATCGGGGCCATGCCGGGACGTCTGATCCACGGGATGCAGAAGGTGGGTTGTCTGAATCCGCTTTTCCTGCTGGATGAGGTAGACAAGATGGCCAGCGATTTCCGGGGCGATCCGGCCTCGGCGCTGCTGGAGGCGCTGGACCCGGAGCAGAACCATGCCTTCAGCGATCATTTTATTGAATATTCCTTTGACCTTTCTTCCGTGTTCTGGATCGTAACGGCCAATACAGCGGAGACTATTCCTCCTGCACTTTTGGACCGTTTAGAGGTTATCGAGTTATCTAGTTATACGGAGGATGAGAAATTAAATATTGCAAGGCTTCATCTGCTTCCGAAGGAGATGGAAGCCAACGGCCTGACCAAAGAAACTTTTTCCATTACCTCCGGCGCGATCCGCAAGATCATCCGGGATTATACCAGGGAAGCCGGAGTGCGTCGTCTGGAACGGCAGCTTGCGAAATTGTGCCGCAAGGTAGCATTTCGTATTGTCACCGCAAAGGAAACGGATGCGAAGGTTACCGTTAAGAACCTGGCGGATTATCTTGGCCCCTGCATCTATCTGGAATCGGATTTGCGTGCCAAAGAAGAAGTTGGTATTGTGACCGGGCTGGCCTGGACCAGCGTGGGCGGCGAGCTGCTGAAGGTGGAAGTGCTGGCGGCTGAAGGGAAGGGCGGCATGACCCTGACCGGACAGCTGGGCGACGTGATGAAAGAATCAGCCCGGGCCGGATACACCTATATCCGTTCCCGCTATAAAGAACTGGGATTAAAAGAAGATTTTTATGATAAAACGGATATCCATATCCATCTGCCGGAAGGCGCTATACCCAAGGACGGGCCTTCGGCCGGTATTACCATGGTGACAGCGATGGTTTCCGCTCTGACGGGGCGGTCTGTTAAGGCGGGCCTGGCCATGACCGGCGAGATTACCCTTTCCGGTAAGGTGCTCCCGGTAGGCGGAATCAAGGAAAAAATGCTGGCGGCGCATCGCTATGGCGTGAAGACCGTCCTGTTGCCGGAACGGAATATGCAGGACCTGACCGAGCTGCCGCAGAAAGTGCGGGAGGACATCCACTTTGTTCCGGTGAGTCATATGGATGAAGTGTTGAAGCTGGCGTTAAAGCCATAAAAGATAGAATGAGGGGCGGTAGTATGAAGAAGAAGTATGATGTTGCTGTGATCGGCGGAGGGCCTGCCGCGATTTTTGCCTGCTGGGAATTCAGTGAGAAGTTTCCCGGGCTTTCGGTAGTTATGCTGGAAGAAGGCCATACGGTGGCGCAGCGTCATTGCCCGCTGGCCGCAGGTAAAACCGACCACTGCCTGCGCTGTGTTCCCTGCGCGATCATGCGGGGATTTGGCGGCGCCGGCGCTTTTTCTGACGGGAAATATAACTTTACTACCGAATTTGGAGGCTGGCTGCCTGAGTATCTGCCCAAGCAGACGGTGATGGACCTGATCGATTATGTGGATTCCATCAACTGCAGATACGGGGCGCCTGGCGAAACCTTTACGACCAAGAATTCTACCATTGGCCGTAAAGCCCTGGGCTATGACCTTCACCTGTTAAATGGCAAGGTACGCCACCTGGGAACAGAAAACAATCTGCAGATCATGGAAAATATTTATGAAGATCTGAACAAAAAGATTGATATTTTCTGTAATACAAAAGTGAACAGCTTCTGCAAAAAAGAGGATGAATTTGTTCTGGATACGACCCGGGGTGAGCTGCGCAGCACCTATCTGATCGCGGCTCCCGGCCGGGCCGGCGCGGAATGGTTTACGGAGCAGGGCCGGAAGCTGGGGCTTGCCTTTACCAATAACGCAGTGGATGTTGGCGTCCGGGTGGAAGTTCCGGCTGCGGTCTTCAAGCATATTACCGATGAAGTGTATGAAGCGAAGCTGGTGTACCGGACCAGCCGGTACAACGATCTGGTGCGGACTTTTTGCATGAACCCCAACGGCTATGTGGTGGCGGAAAATACCGATGGTATCATTACAGTAAACGGGCACAGCTATGCAGATCCGGCGCGACAGAGTGAGAATACGAATTTTGCCCTGCTGGTGAGTAATAAATTTACGGAACCATTTAAGGAACCTCACCAATACGGCAAACGGATTGCGTCCTTTTCCAACCTGTTAGGCGGAGGGGTCCTGTTGCAGCGGTTCGGGGATCTGGTCAAAGGGCGCCGCACCAATGAGAAACGGCTGGCAAAAAGCTTTACGCGTCCTACCCTGAACGCGACGCCGGGTGATTTGAGCCTGGTGCTGCCGAAACGTCAGCTGGATGATATTATCGAAATGATCTATGCCCTGGACAAGATTGCCCCCGGCATGGCCAACGCGGATACGCTCCTGTATGGCGTGGAGGTCAAGTTCTACAGCTCGCGTCTGGATCTGGATGAACATCTGGAAACAAAGATTCCCAACTTATTTGCAGCCGGGGACGGAGCCGGTATTACCAGAGGCTTGTCCCAGGCAAGTGCCAGCGGAGTATATATTGCGAGAGAGATAGGAAAACGGGCACAGGAATTATCATAATAAGATGAGGAGGTGCGCATGACAAAAGAACACTGGGATGTTATCCGTGCGGACTTTGTGACTTCTGCAGTCCGGGCGGAACAGTATCCTAAGCCTTATTTACCTGAAGTAGCGTTTATAGGGCGTTCCAATGTAGGGAAGTCTTCTCTGATCAATTCGGTCTGCCGCCGGAACGGGCTGGCAAGGGTCAGCTCTTCTCCCGGTAAGACGCAGACACTGAATTTTTACCGGCTGGATGCGAAGCGGGTAACAGAACAGGCGGAAGACAGGACACAGTTTTATCTGGTGGATCTTCCCGGTTACGGGTTCGCAAAGACAAATCATAAAAACAAGGAACAATGGTCCGGCTTTATCCGCAAGTATCTGGAAGAGGCGCCGAACCTTGCGCTGGTCTGCCAATTGATGGATATACGCCATAAGCTGATGGACAGCGATATTGAGGCATATAAATGGATGCTGGATTGCGGGCTCAACGTTCATGTAGTTCTGACCAAAGCGGATAAGCTCGGCAGGAATGCGGCGATGTCCCAACGTGCGGCTTTTAAAAAAGCGCTGGGACTTACGGATGAACAGATTACGGCCTATTCTGTCCTGCAGCCTACCATGCGGCTGGACTTTATCAACCGTATCATGGCAGCATTGACAGCAGATTCTGAAGTGAATCTGGAAAAATAAAGCAGCGAAAGACTGAAATTCTGAAGAAAATCAAATAAATAGCTTGACAGACTTAATAGGAATCGTTATAATTAAAACATCAAATAAATATTTCGTGCAGTTTATTAAATCGGTGTAATTCCGATGTGATCCCGTCACCGTATAACCGGAACGTAAACTGTATAAGCATCCGTGCTTAACCTGCGAGCGACAGGATAGTGATGTTTGACATGAAGTGCCTTTCTAGGTGAGAGTGGGGAGGCGCCAGTGAATGATATCAAGACCGTTCCTGCGCAAGCAGAAACGGTCTTATTCTTTACTTGCAGGGCGAAATATTTTGATAAAGTCATTTGCTATTCACAAGTCATTTAGCAAATTCCCATCCTTCTCCTTCTCCTTTTGACACAGCTGCAAATAAAAAACCCGCATCTGGACCATGCGGGTTTTTTATTTGCCTGAAAAAGTTTCAAGCGTGAACAGCATGTATTATTGAATGAAAGAATATCATTAATTTGTTGATAGAATAATCTTTTTAATGACGATGCTCCCCGTAACATTCATGGGACACTTCGCTTAAGGGGTTGATGTGTACCATGCAGTGTTTTACGTTAGGGAAATCCTTTTCAATAGATTCATGGATGCTTTCCGCAATCTGATGGGACTGCAGCAGGGTCAGGTTGTCGTCGGCGCTGACTTCTACATCTACAAAGATGCGGCTGCCGAACTGGCGGGTGCGCAGCAGGTCGATGTGATTGACGCCGGGGATAGCGGAAACCTTGGACCGCATGGCATCCTCTTCTTCTTTGGAACAGGCTTTGTCTACCATTTTGTCAATGGCGCCCATAAAAATTTCATAGCCTGCCTGCAGGATCATCAGGCAGATCACTACGCTGGCGATGGGATCCAGAATGGGATAACCCATGCGGGCACCCAAAATGCCGACGAAGCTGCCGACAGAAGACAGGGAATCGCTGCGGTGATGCCAGGCGTCTGCCATTAACGCATCGGATTCCAGCATCAGGGCGTAATGGCGTGTGTACCAGTACATGGCTTCTTTCACCACGATAGAAACGATGGCGGCGGCCAGCGGGAGGAACGTAGGAATGGCAATCGCTTCCGTATCCTGGTTCATGATTTTTTCGATGCCGGCGTAGCCGATAGCCAGTCCGGTCAGGGCCAGAATCACTGACAACAGTATGGAGGCTACGCATTCCAGGCGCTCATGGCCGTACTGGTGGTCATCGTCGGAAGCGCGTCCGGAGATTTTAATGCCGGCCATGACAATAAAGGTGGCAAAGACATCAGAAGCAGAATGGATGGCATCGGAGACCATTGCTGCAGAATGGCCGAATATGCCTGCGATAAATTTGCCCAGGGATAAAAACACATTGACCGCGATGCTGTACCAGGAGATTCGCATGGCGATCTTTTCACGGTTGGATGTAACATGCAGTGATTCCATAAAAACACTCCTTTAATCATTTATAGTGGGGCGTTTTATGATGCTGCGTACGCCGGACGCTGCCCTTTGCTGTAGAAATTAAGAAAACACTGTTTCGTTCGTCTGCACACAAACTCATTTAATCAGCGTATCCTTATAAGGCAGATGCAACATTGGGCAGTGGAACAGAAATTGCCTTTCCGGATATTAACGACAATAATAAGGCCATGTTTAGGATTTGTCAACAGGAATTTTTGTGTGTTAACATGGGCTAACGCCAGTTAGCATCGGCTTCGGCGCATGGTGCATACATTAGCGGGAATGAAAAATTTTTGAAACTTTTTTTGGAATTCTGTACAAATATTGCTTGACAGTACTGAATTCGATTGATAAACTGATTAAGTACAATTTTTATAAGGAGATACTGATGGCACCGGTCAGCGTGCAGATGTATTAAACAGTGTTTCCTTAAGCCAAAAGCTGGGATCGGGAGGAGTACGGCAGAAAGATCTGAAGAGAGGACGAGGCTGGTGAAAATCGTCCGGTCGGAATGCCGGAAGGTAGCCCGGGAGCCGGAGCGCTGAAGTATGGCAGCAGTATTTTAATATGGAAGAAAAAATATTTCGGTTTCCTTATACTGTCATATGGGTAAGTGTTCCCGTGTTACACGTTACGTAATAAATAAGAGCTTTGTTTGTGATCGGGCGGGAAGTGAGTGAATAATTGAGTCAGCGAAAGAGTGGCGCGATCAGGTTGCGCATACAGACTCAGGCAGTCTTTTCCGGATTATAAGCAAAGAATTCAGGTGGTACCGCGGAAATTCGTCCTGTTGCAATGTTGTAACAGGATTTTTTATTTTGGTTAAGGAGACGCTGATTAAATGAGTTTGTACGATGTCCGAGGGCTTTTTGCGACTGACAAGGAAATGGCCCGAAGGCGCAGCCGTAGCTGCGTCGAGGGACATTGACGCAGTCAGTCACAAAAAGCACCGGTCAGCGTGCATACGAATTAACCAGTATTTCCTTAAGTATCGATTTTGGTAATAATTAAATTTTTATAGGCTCACAGGAGGAAAGAACATGGCAGAAGAGCACAACATCCCTAAAACGTATGATCCCGCATCGGTAGAGAAGAAATGGTATCAGTTCTGGGAAAAGAATAAATATTTCCACGCGGAACCGGACCCGGACAGAAAACCGTTTACCATTGTCATTCCGCCTCCCAATATTACGGGACAGCTGCACATGGGGCATGCCCTGGACAACACGCTGCAGGATATCCTGATCCGCTGGCACCGTATGATGGGAGATAACACAATCTGGTTCCCCGGCTACGACCATGCCGGACTGGCAACCCAGATTAAAGTGGAAGAAGAAATTAAAAAGAATGAAGGACTGACCCGCTATGACCTGGGACGGGAAAAGTTCGTGAAACGGGTCTGGGCCTGGAAAGAACAGTACAGTAACCGGATCATCGACCAGCTGAAATGCCTGGGCATTTCCTGCGACTGGGACCGCATCCGCTTTACCCTGGACGAAGGATGCTCCCGCGCGGTGCGCGAAGTGTTTGTTTCCTTATATGAAAGGGGACTGATTTACCGGGGCACCCGCATCACCAACTGGTGTGTTAACTGCAATACGGCCTTAAGCGACATTGAAGTAGAACACAAAGATGACGCGGGCCATCTGTGGTATATCAGGTACCCGATCATCGGTCATGAAGGGGAATACCTGACCATTGCCACTACCCGTCCGGAAACCATCCCCGGCGATACGGCGGTAGCCGTAAATCCGAAGGACGAGCGGTATGGCAAGCTGGTAGGGAAAAAGATCCTGCTGCCGATTATGAACCGGGAGATCCCCATTATTGCCGATGACTATGTTGATACGGAATTCGGTACCGGCGCCGTTAAGATTACCCCGGCCCATGACCCCAACGACTATGAGATGAGTCTGCGGCAGAACCTGGAAGCCATCGTTGTCATCGATAAAGACGGCATCATGACCAAAGAGTCCGGACCCTATGAAGGACAGGAGCGCTATGAATGCCGTAAGAATATCGTAAAAGACCTGGACGAGCTGGGACTGCTGGTGAAGATTGAAGACTGCCCGCACTCCGTGGGACATTGCCAGCGCTGCGGTGAACCCATTGAAGCCCTGATTTCCACCCAGTGGTTCGTAAAGATGGAGCCGCTGCTGAAAGCTGCCACCGATTGCGTAAAGGATGGGCGTACCCAGTTCGTGCCGGAACGTTTTACCAAGAATTATCTGGGCTGGATGGAAAACATGCACGACTGGTGCATCAGCCGCCAGATCTGGTGGGGACACCGCATCCCTGTCTGGTACTGTGATGACTGCGGCGCGGAAATCGCGTCCCGTACTGACCTGGACAAATGCCCGAAGTGCGGCGGTCACGTGCATCAGGATGAAGATGCCCTGGATACCTGGTTCAGTTCTGCCCTGTGGCCGTTCTCCATCATGGGCTGGCCGGAAAAAACGGATATCCTGAAACAGTTCTATCCCACCAGCGTACTGGTGACCGGTTACGATATCATCTTCTTCTGGGTGGCCCGCATGCTGATCATGGGCATGGAATTCATGAAGGACATTCCCTTTGACCGGGTGTTCATACATGGTCTGGTGCGGGACGAGCAGGGCCGGAAGATGAGTAAATCCCTGGGCAACGGTATCGATCCGCTGCAGGTGATCGAACAGTATGGCTGCGACACCTTGCGCTTCATGCTGATCACCGGCAATACGCCCGGCAACGACATGCGTTTCTACTGGAGCCGTCTGGAAGCCACACGGAACTTTGCCAATAAAATCTGGAACGCTTCCCGCTTCGCGCTGATGAATCTGGAAGGCTATCAGGTCAACGCGAAACGGGCGCCTTACGAACTGGCGGATAAGTGGATCCTTTCCCGCATGCAGGATGTGGCCGCGGATGTGACCGCGCTGCTGGATAAGTTTGAGCTGGGCGAAGCAGGCCGTACCGTGTATGATTTCATCTGGGGCGAGATCTGCGACTGGTACATTGAAATGATCAAACCGAGACTGTACGGCAAAGCCGGGGAGAAAGCCCGGGCAACGGCCCAGCAGGTACTGGTGACCGTGCTGACCGGCGCCATGAAACTGTTGCATCCCTACATGCCGTTTATTACGGAAGAAATCTATCAGGCACTGCCCCATGACACCGAAAGCATCATGATCAGCGCCTGGCCGGAAGCGGATCCCGCCTTGCAGGATAAGGCGGCGGAAAAGGGAATGGAAGCCATCATGAACGCCATCCGGTCCATCCGTGAAATGCGGTCCCAAGTGAACGTGAACCCGGGCAAAAAAGTTCCCGCAATCCTGCTGGTATCGGACGAACTGACAGAAGTGTTCCGGGAGAATGCCGCCTATATCCATCTACTGGCCAATGTGGACGACATGGAACTGCTGCCGCTGACGGCCGCCAAACCGGAAAATGCCATGGCCTCCGTGAATGCGGGCGTGGAAGTGTATCTGCCGCTGAAAGCGCTGATTGACGTGGAGGTGGAAACCGCCCGTCTGAATAAGGAACTGGCCGGACTGCAGAAAGAGATGCAGCGGGTGAGCGGCAAGCTGCAGAACCAGAGCTTCCTGGCCAAAGCGCCGAAAGAGGTTGTGGAAAAAGAACAGGCAAAAGCGGAAGAGTTCGCGGCCAAGATCAAAACCATTGAAGAACGGCTGGCGTACCTGAAAACGATTTAAGGAGACGCTGATGAATCAGTGTCTCTTAAGGTACTATTCTGAAGCTGGTACATTGTAATGCGTGCCGGCATTATAATGCATGTACTGTACCACTGGTAGAAATATGAAAATCCGGAGATTGTTTTACCATGAATTATGATGAAAGTATTGCCTGGCTGGAAAGTCTGGGGCAGTTCGGCATCCGGCTGGGAATGGAGCGGATCCAGCAGCTTCTGTTTGTGCTGGGCCATCCCGAAAACCAGGTAAAAACGATTCACGTGGCCGGAACCAACGGCAAAGGCAGCGTTACCACCATGATTGCTGCCATTTTGGCGGAGGCAGGGCTGCGGGTGGGAAAATATACTTCCCCGCACCTTGTCCGTTATAACGAGCGTATCCAGATCAATGAACAGGATATTGCAGACGAAGACTTTGCGAACGTTTTGACAACGGTTCGCGAGTTTGCGGACGATCTGGTGAAAAAGGGCGCCTGCGAGCAGCCTACCCAGTTTGAAATCCTGACGGCGGCGGCCTTTCATCACTTTGCCCTGCAGCAGGTGGATTATGCGGTGATAGAGGTGGGGCTGGGCGGCTTATGGGATTCTACCAATTTAATTAAGCCATTAGTCTCTGTCATCACCAACATCGCCCTGGACCATACCAAAGTGTTAGGAAATACTATAGAAGAAATTGCCCTGCAGAAAGCCGGCATCATCAAGGAAATGGTACCGGTGGTCACAGGAGCGGAGGGCGATGCCCTGGGTCCGATCCGGGTGATGAGCGCGGTGAAACAGGCACCGTTGTATGAGTATGGCCGGTCTTTCCGGGGGAAGGAGATCAGCAGCTCTATTGACGGGCAGAAGTTTATGCTGATGGCCGGCACCAATTATGCTTCGGAGTATGAAATACAACTGCCCGGCGCCCATCAGATCGCCAATGCTTCTCTGGCGATTGTAGCGGCAAAAATCGTATCCAAGCAGGATCCCCGTATTACAGAAGAGCATCTGCATCTGGGCGCTGCTCATACAAAATGGCCGGGGAGGCTGGAAAAAATCGGCAGGTTGCCGGATGTGATCCTGGACGGGGCCCATAATCCCAACGGGGCGGAAGCGCTGCGGAGCACACTGGACAAGTTCTATCCGGACAGGAAACGTGCTTTCGTGTTCGGTATGATGGGCGATAAAAGTGTGGATGAAGTGATCCGGATTTTGTTCCGACCTTCCGACAGGGTGTTTACCGTGCGGGCTGACGACGGCCCCCGGGCTGCCGAAGCGGTGAACCTGGCGGGACGTGTCGGCAGCAATGCCACGCCGGTGGATGACATCAACCGGGCATACGGGCTGGCCTGTGAAGCAGCAGGCAGGGATGGGCTCGTCTGTGTCTGCGGGTCGCTGTATCTGGTAGGAACATTTAAGGCGAATGTAAAAATGAATGAGGATTAAATTTATTCATTATTATTGTAAGGTGCGGAGATGGTTGAAGGGACAAACGTATCGGCAAAAGAATATAGCAGGATGCAAAAGCTTCTTTTGCTGGTTGCGGGATGCATTGCCATTGACCAGACCCTGTTAAGCATAGTAATTATGGTGGTACTGGCGGCAGGTCTTCTGATCGCCTGGCAGGAACGTGATGTTCCCGGACTGCGTATCTGGCCCCGTCACTTGAAATGGCTGCTGCTCCTGCTTCTGGCTGCAGGCTACGTTTCGTTGCACAATCCTCTGGTTACCAATTCGTTTGACTGCACATTTAATTTCTTTTATGTTGTGGGACAGTATGTGGCCTTAGTCTGGCTTGTGACACGTTTTGGTAACTGTTTTGCGGGAAAAAAGCTTTTTGAAAAACCTGCCCCTTATGAAGAAGGACTTTCCTTTTGGGAAATCTTTATACGTCAGCCTTTTCCCCTGCGTATGTTGCGGCTTTTGGGCTGGGTCGCCGTGATAACGGTCCTGATTGGTATCGGGCAGCATTATTTTGGCGGCGCTACCGATTCGGTATGGGTGGATCAGGAAGCGAACCCGCTGCTGCGGAACAGGGTCTTTTCAACCTGGGAAAATCCCAATATTTTTGCCGGTTACTTATGTATCGTGGCAGCCTATGTCATGGGTTATATCAGCGTAGAAAAAAACGCACGGAAACGCTGGGGCTTGTTTGGTTTCCTGCTGCTGGTCATCCTTTGTGAAGTGTTTACCTTTTCCCGGGGCTTCTGGATTGCCATGGCGGCGGAGGTACTGGTCTTTGTCCTCTTCTTCTACCGAAAAGGAATTTTGTATCTTCTGGGCGTAGCGCTGACAGGAGCTGCACTGGCAGGACCTGTCGTTTGGCAGCGCCTAGATACCCTCAGACATTTTACGGAAGATTCTTCGGCTGCCATGAGGCTGGCCTATCTGGAAATTGCCCAGGCGATTGTTGCGGATCATCCGTTGGGCATAGGCTGGTATAATTACCGTTACGTCTTTCCGGAATACGATTTCTATTTCAAAAATCCGGAAGTCATTATGTATCACAGCCACAATTTGTTCCTTAATATTGCGGCGGAACTTGGGATTCAGGGGCTGCTCCTGTTTCTGTGCGCGTGGGCGTGCCTGTTATATATGGCTGTAAAATTAGTAAAAAAAGCAAGGTTTTTGTGGGTGAAAGCGTTTTCTGCAGGGTATCTGCTGATGTGTCTGGGAATAATCGTCGGAGGCATCGGAGACCATGTTCTCTTCAATGTGCGTTTGGGGGTTCTTTTTTGGCTTCTGAATACCATTTTAGTCTTAATCTGGAACCTTAATAGGTTTGCCTCCGAATAACAATGCGTGTTACGAAGCAGAAGGGGAGAATTCCTGTAAAAAAAAAACAAAATGTGTAACCTGCCTTGCGAAAAGTTGTGAGAATTGGTAAAATCATTCCAACACATGAAGTTGTTTTGGAATAAGTTGAGTTTTTTGTGTTGGACAAATCGGGAAATGCAGGGTTTTTCCGAAAATTTTAGATTTGTTCCATTTTTTATTTAATTCCATTCGCTTTTTTGTTTTTTTTGTGTTATAATAATTTTGGATTCAAAGCAATCCTTGTTTCCGTAAATTTAGATACGGGGTTTGCGGAACCAAGCTTGTTTTACTCGCGGCGAGCCGCGGAAAATTTCTCATAATATTTTAAGGAGGAAGGTAATTATTATGGTAGGTTTTGAAGACATCAAAGATCGTGTTTGTGCATCAGTAGTTAGCAAATTTAAAACTGCTGAAGAAGCTGCTGAAATGATTAAAGACGGCGACTGCCTCGGCGTCAGCGGCTTTACTCCGTCCGGCTATCCGAAGGCTGTGCCTCTGGCTCTGGCAGAAAAAGCAAAAAAGACTCCTTTCAAAGTTAATGTTTGGACCGGCGCGTCCGTAGGTCCGGAAATTGATGCTGCCATGGTTGAAGCTGGCTGCATGGACCGCCGCCTGCCTTATCAGACCAATGCAACCTTGCGTAAAGCTATCAACGCCGGCAAAGTTCGTTATGCCGACATTCATCTGTCCCATTTTGCACAGATGGCCCGTTACGGCTTCATGGCTGACCGCAAGAAAATTGATTTCGCTATCGTTGAAGTCTGCAAGATCAACGACCTGGGCGACGGCAAAGTTGGCCTGATCCCGACCACTTCCATGGGCAACAGCTCCTCCTATGTAGCTACTGCTCCGAAAGTAATCGTAGAAGTTAACACCACCCAGCCGGTAGGCCTGGAAGGCATGCATGACTCCTATGTTCCTCTGGATCCTCCGAACCGTAAACCGATTCCTGTTGAAAGACCGGAAGACCGTATCGGTACTCCGTACATCCCCTGCGAACTGGATAAGATCGTAGCTGTAGTTCCCTGCGACATCACCGATAAAGTTCGTCCGCTGGGCGAAATCGACGAAGACGCAAAACATATGGGCCAGAACCTGGTTAACTTCCTGAAGAACGAAGTTAAGGAAGGCCGTCTGCCGGCTAACCTGCTGCCGTTACAGTCCGGCGTAGGTTCCGTTGCCAACGCGGTTATCAACGGTCTGGTTAACTCCGACTTCAAAGATCTGACCGTTTACACCGAAGTAATCCAGGACGGCATGTTCGACCTGATCGACGCCGGCAAACTGCGCGTTGCTTCCGGTACCGCTCTGACTCCGTCTCCGGAATGCCAGAAGAAGTTCTATGAAAACGTAGACTTCTACAAAAAATATCTGCTGCTCCGTCCGCAGGAAATTTCCAACAGCCCGGAAGTTGCCCGTCGTATCGGCGTTATCGCTATGAACACCGCTATCGAAGTTGATATCTATGGCAACGTTAACTCCACCCATGTTTGCGGCACCAAGTTGATGAACGGTGTTGGCGGTTCCGGCGACTTCGCCCGTAACGGCTACCTGACCGTATTCTTCACCAACTCCCTGGCAAAGGGCGGCAAGATCAGCTCCGTAGTTCCGTTCTGCAGCCATATCGACCATGCAACCCTGGACGTTGACGTTATCGTTTCCGAACGCGGCGTTGCTGACCTGCGCGGCCTGACCCCGAAAGAAAAAGCTCCGATCATCATCGATCAGATTGCTAATCCGAAATATCAGCCGTACCTGAAGGATTACTTTGAAAGAGCTTGCGTAAAATGCGGCAACAGCCAGACCCCGCACATTCTGTCCGAAGCATTTGATATGTACAAATGGTTCGAAGAAACCGGCTCCATGGAAAAACCGGCTGAATAAAAATATTTTTGCAAAAGCTTGAATTATTGTGTAAAATAGTTTACAATGTATAAGTCACGTGGGGCTGATGTCCTCAGCCCCACTCCTGAAATCATAACCGTCCAATTATGATTTTAAAACTGTTGACTGGATCCCAAAGGATCTTGCCATACAAAGCCGTCTCTGACGGAACACTCTCACCGTGATGCGGAACTGTCCAACCCGCGTTGCGAAACCAAATTTATATTTATATTTTAAGGAGGATTTGAGAATGGCAAATGAAACTCTGAAAGCGGGATTTGATGCGTACATGGCTAAAGCTGATGCTGGCGCGGCTAAATTCCCGGAACGTGCAAACCTGGAACCGAATCGTCTGTACACCCCTCTGGATGTTGAAGGCTTTGATTATGAAAAAGACCTCGGCTATCCCGGAGAATATCCCTTTACCCGTGGCGTACAGCCGACCATGTATCGCGGCAAATTCTGGACCATGCGTATGTATGCTGGTTTCTCCACTGCTGAAGAATCCAACAAACGGTATCGCTACCTGTTAGCAAACGGTGGCAGCGGCCTGTCCTGCGCATTCGACCTGCCGACCCAGATCGGTTATGATTCCACCGATCCGATGGCTGAAGGCGAAGTTGGTAAAGTAGGCGTAGCTATCGACTCCCTGGCTGATATGGAAATCCTGTTTGACCAGATCGCTCTGGACAAAGTTTCCACTTCTATGACCATCAATGCTCCGGCTTCCGTACTGCTCTGCATGTACATCGCCGTTGCCAAGAAACAGGGTGTTCCTTCCGACGCACTGCGCGGCACCATTCAGAACGATATTCTGAAAGAATATGCTGCTCGCGGCACCTACATTTTCCCGCCGAAACCGTCCATGCGTCTGATCACCAACATTTTTGAGTATTGCTCCAAATACGTTCCGAAATGGAACACCATCTCCATTTCCGGTTACCACATCCGTGAAGCTGGTTCCACCGCTTCCCAGGAAATCGCATTCACCATCGCCGACGGCATCGCTTATGTAGAAGCTGCTATCAAAGCCGGTATGGACGTTGACGCTTTCGCAGGCCGTCTGTCCTTCTTCTGGAATGCTCACAACAACGTATTGGAAGAAGTTGCTAAATTCCGTGCTTCCCGCCGCGTATGGGCCAAAGTTATGAAAGAACGCTTTGGCGCTAAGAAAGCTAAATCCATGATGCTGCGTGTACACACTCAGACCGCTGGTTCCATGCTGACCGCTCAGCAGCCCAACAACAACATCGTTCGTGTTGCTTTACAGACTGCAGCAGCTGTTATGGGTGGCACCCAGTCCCTGCACACCAACTCCAAGGACGAAGCTCTGGCTCTGCCGACCACTGAATCCGTTACCATCGCTCTGCGTACTCAGCAGATCGTTGCTTACGAATCTGGCCTGGCTGACACCATCGACCCGTTGGGCGGTTCCTACTATGTAGAAGCTCTGACCAACAAGATCGAAAAAGAAGCTTGGGATTACATTGAAAAGATTGACGAACTCGGTGGCGCTCCCGAAGCTATTGCTAAGGGCTACATCCAGAAAGAAATCCAGGATTCCGCTTACAAATGGCAGATGGATATCGAAGCTGGCCGTCGCATCATCGTTGGCGTTAACAAATTCACCCAGGAAGAAGAACCTCCGAAAAACCTGCTGCGCGTAGACGGCTCCGTAGGCAAACTGCAGGCTGACAAGATTGCCAAAGTTAAAGCGAAACGCGACAATGCCGCTGTTGAAGCTAAACTGGCTGCTCTGAAGGCTGCTTGCGCTGACGAAAGCGTTAACCTGGTTCCGCTGATTCTGGAAGCTGTTGAAGCTTATGCAACCGAAGGCGAAATCTGCGGCGTAATGCGTCAGGTATTTGGCGAATTCAAAGCTCATACCGCATTATAATTTGAAATTTAAGCAAAAATTAACGGAGGTAATGATAAATGGCTAACATTAAAGTATTAGTTGCAAAACCGGGTCTGGACGGACATGACCGTGGTGCAAAAGTTGTTGCTCGTGCTCTGCGCGACGCTGGTTTTGAAGTAATTTACACTGGCATTCGCCTGACCCCCGAGCAGATCGCTGAAGCTGCTCTGCAGGACGACGTTAACGTAGTAGCTCTGAGCCTGCTGTCCGGCGCTCACAACACCCTGTTCCCGAAGGTAGTTGAACTGCTGAAGGAAAAAGGAATGACCGACGTTCTGGTTATCGGTGGCGGCGTTATTCCTGACGCTGACATCCCTGGCCTGAAAGCTGCCGGTATTGCCGAAGTATTCACTCCCGGCACCCCGACCAGCAAAGTTGTTGATTTCATCAACGCTAACGTAAAGTAATTCCTTCTTAAAACTTAAAGATGCAAGCCGGGAATTTTTCCCGGTCTTGCATCTTTCATAACTATTATCAACAAGGCGGTGTGATAAAGAGCTATGGACATTGTAGAGGAAATTTTAAAGCATAATCGTCTTGCGCTTTCCAAAGGCATAACAGCCGTTGAAAATGAATATGACAATGCAGTTGATATAATGACCAAGATTTACACACACACCGGACATGCTTATGTTATTGGTATAACAGGGCCTCCCGGCGCAGGTAAATCAACCCTGACTGATAAGATTGCAAAAGAATTCCGTAAGCGCGGTAAGACTGTAGGTATTGTTGCGATTGATCCCACGAGCCCCTATTCCGGCGGCGCTATTTTGGGCGACCGTATCCGCATGATGGATCTGATGATGGATACCGGAATCTTTATTCGTTCCATGGCCACCCGTGGCAGTCTGGGCGGATTGTCCCAGAAGGCCGGCGATGCGGTTAAGCTGATGGACGCGTTCGGCATGGATATTATTTTGGTTGAAACCGTTGGCGTTGGCCAGTCTGAAGTGGATATCGTAAAGACGGCAGATACGACGATGGTAGTTGTCATTCCGGGAATGGGTGACGATATCCAGGCTATCAAAGCAGGTATTCTTGAAATCGGCGACTTGCTCACTATCAATAAGGCAGATCGGGAAGGCGCCGATAAGCTGAATATTGAAATGGAAATGATGCTGGAGTTAAACAACGAAAAGAATGCCGGCTGGCGTCCGCCCATCAACCGTACGATTGCCAGCAAGGATCAGGGCACCGAAGCTGTTGTAGATTCGATTTTGGCTCATCGTGAGTTCCTGACAAAGACCGGCAAGCTGGACGATATCCGTAAAGCAAGAATTAAATCCGAAGTTACGGATATGGTCAATGTTCGTGTTAACCGTTACATAGATAAAAATGTGGTTCGTACTGCTGAATTTGATGAGATTATTGAAAAACTTCAGCGCAGAGAAACTGAGCCGTATTCTGTGGTTGATAATATTGTTTCTAAGGTACTCAAATAAGAAGTGCCTTAAAATAAATAATTTTATTTACTAGGAGGATGATTCTTATGGCATTTACAGTATCGAAGATTGATCACATTGGTGTTGCATGCAAAGACCTGGAAATTTCCAAGAAATTCTACACTGATATTCTGGGTTTGGAATGCACCGGTGAAGAAGCAGTTCCGTCTCAGGGCGTAAAAACCGTATTTATTAAATGCGGTCCGAACTTAATCGAGCTGCTGGTTGACATCACCGAAAACAATGATGGCCCGATCGGCAAATACATTGCCAAGAACGGCCAGGGTATCCAGCATGTAGCTCTGTTGGTAGACGATCTGGTAGCAGCTATTGCCGACGTACAGGCAAAAGGCGGCGTAATGATCGACAAAGCTCCCCGCGGCGGCGCTGGCGGAATGGACATCGCTTTCGTACATCCGAAATCTGTTGGCATCCTGTTAGAACTCTGCACTCCGCACAAAGCTTAATTTAACTTATCGGTTTGTATTTTGCTGTGATTACATTTTCCGCCCGTCGAAAATACGGGCGGAATGTAATATATAAAAATTAAGTTCTCCCAATAATTTATGGAGGTGTCAAAACTTGACTACTCAGGAAAGAATTGAGAAAATGCTCAAAAAATCCGAAGTGATTTTGGGCGCCGGCGGTCCGAAGGCTGTTGAAAAACAGCACGAAAGAGGCAAACTGACCGCTCGGGAAAGAATTGCACTGTTGATGGATGAAGGTTCCTTTGTTGAATTGGATCGCTTCGTTCGTCATCGTTGCACCAACTTCGGCCAGGACAAGAAAGAACTGCCTGGTGAAGGCGTAACCACTGGTTACGGCACTGTTGATGGTCGTCTGGTTTATGTATTCGCGCAGGACTTCACCGTTGAAGGCGGCTCCCTGGGTGAAATGCATGCCAACAAGATTGCCAAAGTTCAGAATCTGGCCCTGAAGATGGGCGCTCCCTGCGTTGGTCTGAACGACTCCGGCGGAGCTCGTATTCAGGAAGCTATCGACGCTCTGGGCGGCTATGGCAAACTGTTCTTCAACAACACCATTTCTTCCGGTGTTATCCCCCAGATTTCTGCTATCATGGGACCGTCCGCAGGCGGCGCTGTTTACAGCCCGGCTCTGACCGACTTCATCTACATGGTAAAAGAAACCTCCAAGATGTTCATCACTGGTCCGCTGGTTGTTAAATCCGTTACCGGTGAAGAAGTAACCCAGGAACAGCTGGGTGGCGCTATGACCCACAACTCCCGTTCCGGTGTTGCGAACTTCGCAGCGGAAGATGACGCTGACTGCATCCAGCAGATCCGTTATCTGTTAAGCTTCCTGCCTTCCAACAACATGGAAACTGCTCCGATCGTTGACACTGGCGACGATCCGAACCGTACTGCAGTAGAGCTGAACAGCATCTGCCCGGACAACAGCAACGCTTCTTACGACATGTACGACGTAATCAAAGCTATCGTTGATAATGGTGAATACTATGAGAACCAGAAATACTGGGCTCAGAACATCATCACCTGCTTCGCACGTATGGACGGCGAAACCATCGGTATCATTGCCAACCAGCCGAAAGTTATGGCCGGCTGCCTGGACATCAATGCTTCCGATAAATCCTCTCGTTTCATTCGCTTCTGCGACGCTTTCAACATTCCTCTGCTGAACCTGGTTGACGTTCCCGGCTTCCTGCCCGGCACCGTTCAGGAATATGGCGGAATCATCCGTCACGGCGCTAAAATGCTGTATGCTTATTCCGAAGCAACTGTTCCGAAGATCACCATGGTTACCCGTAAAGCTTACGGCGGCTCTTATCTGGCAATGTGCTCCCAGGAACTGGGCGCAGATCAGGTTATTGCCTGGCCGACCGCTGAAATCGCTGTTATGGGACCTGCTGGCGCTGCCAACATCATCTTCAAGAAACAGGATCCGGAAACTCAGAAGAAGAGCACCGAAGAATATGTTGATAAATTTGCGACTCCGTACATTGCAGCTGAACGCGGCATGGTAGATATCATCATCGAGCCGAAGAACAGCCGTCCGGCAATTATCAGCGCTCTGCATATGTTGGAGACCAAACGCGAGAGCCGTCCGGCAAAACGCCATGGCAACTTCCCGGTATAATTAAACGGGCAGATTCTCGACGCTTAACTTTAAACATATAAACGAGGTGAAATGAATGGGTCCTGTAACTAATAACCCGTTTCTGATCGCAATCATCAACATGGTTGTCGTGTTCGGCGTTCTGATCGTACTCGGCGTCCTGATGCATTTGATCGAAATGGTTGATCCCACAAAGAAGAAAGCAGCTCCCAAGGCTGCCGCTCCTGTCGCTGCTGCTCCGGCTGCAGTTGCTGCTGCCCCGGTTGTTGAAGACAAGAGCGAAGAAATTGCAGCGGTTATTGCTGCTGCAGTTGCTGCCTGCGGCGGCTCCGAAAACGTAACGGCTGTCCGCATTCTGGCTCCGGCTGCTTCCTGGGCTGTAGGCGCCCGCGCTGAAGCGCAGACGGTAAAACCGTTTATGTAATTAATTAAAGGTAAAAAACCTAATTTAAAATTTCAAGGGAGGATTTATATCCATGAAAGCTTATACTATCACCGTTAACGGTACTGCTTATGAAGTAGAAGTTGAAGAAAAGGGCGGCGCTGTTGCTGCTGCTCCGCGCGCTGCTGCTCCGGCTCCGAGAGCTGCTGCTGCTCCCGCTCCGAAGGCTGCTCCGGCTCCGGCTCCGGCTGCCAAACCGGTTGCTGCTGGTGCTGCTACCGTTACCGCTCCGATGCCCGGTAAAGTTCTGGAAGTTAAAGTTAAAGCTGGCGACGCTGTTAAATCCGGCCAGGTTCTGCTGATTCTGGAAGCTATGAAAATGCAGAACGAAATCATGGCTCCGGCTGACGGCACCATTGCTGACGTTCGCGTTTCCGCAGGCTCTACCGTTAACACCGGCGACGTAATGATCGTTATGTAATTTGATTTGATGTAATGTAAGTTGTATCTTTTCAGTTCAGAGGGTGGTTCCCGCAGGGGAACCACCCGGGACTGATAATAAAGGATAATTGTCTCGTTATCCTTTGTTGAACATTTAAAATTTAACTAAGTGGAGGACTATATGGAAGCTCTAATTGTATCTCTCCAGTCCGTTTGGAACGACTCCGGTTTCGAGGGGTTGACCAGCGGTAACGTAATCATGCTCCTGGTAGGCCTGATTCTGCTCTACCTGGCTATCGGCAAAGGCTTCGAGCCGCTGCTGCTGTCCAACATCGCCTTCGGCTGCCTGTTGGGCAATATTCCTAAGACCGGCTTCTTTGATGAACCCGGTGTTATGCAGGTTATCCTCTACGGTATCAACCACGAAGTATTCCCGCCGCTGATCTTCATGGGCGTTGGCGCCATGACCGACTTCGGTCCGCTGCTGGCTAACCCGAAGACCCTGCTGCTGGGCGCCGCTGCCCAGGGCGGCGTGTTCGTATGCTTAATCGGCGCCATGCTGTTAGGCTTCGACCTGCGTGAAGCGGCCTCGATCGGTATTATCGGCGGCGCCGACGGTCCGACCGCCATTTACCTGACTGTTAAGATGGCTCCCCATCTGCTGGGCGCTATCGCGGTTGCAGCTTACTCTTACATGTCTCTGGTTCCGCTGATCCAGCCGCCTAGTGCACCAGCAAAGCCGACCGTTCCATTAAGATGGATCAGCTGCGCACCGTAACCCGTTTTGAACGCATCATTTTCCCGATTGCGTCCACCATTTTCATTTCCCTGCTGTTACCGCCCGTCTGCGCCCTGATCGGCATGCTGATGTTAGGTAACCTGTACCGGGAAGCTGGCTGTCTGGACCGTCTGAGCGACACCGCCCAGAACGCATTGATGAACATCGTAACGATTTTCCTGTCCGTCGGTACCGGCCTGACCATGGAAGCAGACAAGTTCCTGCGTTATCAGACCATCCTGATTATCTGCCTGGGCCTGGTTGCATTCGCAGCCGGTACTGCACTGGGTTGTCTGTTCGGCCAGCTGATGAAGATCGCGTCTGGCGGCAAGGTGAATCCGCTGATCGGTTCCGCGGGCGTATCCGCAGTTCCGATGGCTGCCCGTGTATCTCAGGTTTAATCCTTCCAACTTCCTGCTGATGCATGCTATGGGCCCCAACGTAGCAGGCGTTATCGGTACCGCTGTTGCAGCGGGTACCATGCTGGCTATGATCGGTCCTGCCGGCAAATAATATTTGCGGCAAGTAGCCTTTAGTACCATAAGCCTGTTTCTGAATGTTCATATCGTTCATTCGGAACAGGCTTTTTTAAAGAAAACGGAAACATCGGTTCCTGAATCCGCAGGACTTCAGGTTAATACCGGCGGTTCTGGATATCCGCCAGGGACGGGTATTGACAAATTGTAAAGTTTGTGTGAAAAAGACAGTTGTCCCATTCAATGAAAATTGGTTTTCAAAAAATGTGGCATAAATGTGTCTTACATACTTTAAAAATTTTAAAAGTAGTGCTATAATAATGCCATGAACCTTGAGAATCATATATTGTATATTAAGCGTACGGAACACTGCCCGCTGCGAATTAGGCCGTACGCTCGATATAAATTTTAAAAGAGGAGGAGTTATATAATGGCTCAGTCCACAAAGTGTCTCATTTTGTTAGCCGTAATTGCCTTATTCTTCGTTACCGAAATCATTCCTCTGGCAGTTACCGCTATGGCTGGCTCTATCGCCTGCGGCCTGCTGGGATTTATCCCGGCAAAACAGGTATTTAGCGGCCTGTCCAACTCCACCGTTGTTCTGTTCGCAGGCATGTTCGTTGTAGGCGCAGCAATGTTCTACACCGGCCTGGCCCAGAAAATCGGTGAAACCGTCGTAAGACTCACCGGTACCGGTGAAAACAGCCTGATGATCGGCGTTATGCTGGTTGGCGCGGGGTTATCCTCCGTTCTGTCCAACACCGGTACGGCTGCCTGCTTACTGCCTGTAGTATTGGGCGTGTGCGCAGCAGCAAAGATCCCTGCTTCCACCGAGTTAATGCCTCTGGCATTCGCCTGCGGCCTCGGCGGTATCATCACGTTAGTAGGTACGCCTCCTAACATCATCGCGTCCGGCGCTCTGGAACAGGCTGGTTACCGTGCTTTCGGATTCTTTGAATTCGCGAAGATCGGTATCCCCCTGACCCTGGCTGGTCTGGTTTACATGATGTTCATCGGCAAACACCTGCTCCCGAAACGCGAGATTTCCGAAGATACGGAAGTTGAACAGGAAATCGAAGCCAACGAAACTTCTTCTACGAAGATGGTCGTTTCCGGTGTTATCCTGTTAGCCGTAGTTCTGACCATGGCTCTGGGTATCAAAGGCGTTACCCTGGAAATGGCGGCTATTACTGGCGCTATCGTTTCCGTACTGACCGGCTGCTTAACTGAAAAACAGGCGTATGCTTCCATCGACTGGGTAACCATTTTCCTGTTCGCTGGTATGATGCCTGTATCCAGTGCTATGAGCAAGACCGGCGCAGGCAAGGTTATCGCTGAATGGGCAGTTGGCCTGATGGGCGGTTCTCCGTCCCCGCTGGTTGTTACCGCAGTATTGTTCATCCTGTCCTGCGGCCTGACCCAGTTCATGTCCAACACCGCTTCCGCAGCATTGCTGTGCCCGATCGGTATCGCTATCTCCAAACAGCTGGGCGCTGACCCGTCCGCAGTTCTGATGGCTATCGCCGTTGCAGCATCCTGCGCATTTGCTACCCCGGTAGGCACGCCCCCTAACACCCTGGTATTAGGTCCTGGCGGTTTCAAATTCATGGACTATGTAAAAGCAGGTACCGGTCTGGTAATCGTCTGCTTCGTTCTGTGCCTGATTTTGATCCCGATGTTCTGGCCATTCTTCCCCGGTAAATAATTTCTGGGAAGATTTGTTAGTTACATAGCAGTTAGTTGTACAGTAATTTAATTTAAAATGGACAGGCCCGGTCACCCGGGTCTGTCCACTCAGTATTTATGATTTTTTGTTCCCTGCCGGTAAGGGCGGTGTTCCGGATTATTCCGGAGCCGGCTCGGACATAATTTTAATAAATATTGAAGAAAAGCTTGTCAATTTAATAATTATAAGCTATAATAGCCAAGTAAGTTGCCCTTGCGGCAAATTAACGGAGTGGTACTCAAGCTGGCTGAAGAGGACGGTTTGCTAAATCGTTAGGGGTCGC
>CAJODT010000002.1 GCA_905233365.1 uncultured Succiniclasticum sp. | reverse complement strand
CGCGCCACATCTAACGCATGATAGGTGATGATCATCTTGGCGCCGGCCCGTTTGAAGCTGAGCATGGTCTCCATGACGATCCGCTTTTCGTCGATCCAGCCGCGTTCAGCCGCCGCTTTCACCATGGCGTATTCGCCGCTGACGTTGTACACGCAGAGGGGGCGGTTGAAGGTTTCGTGGGCTCTTCTTGTTACGTCCTGATAAGCCAGGGCGGGTTTCACCATGACGATGTCCGCACCTTCTTCAATATCCAGCGCAATTTCCCGCATGGCTTCGTCGCTGTTGCCCGGGTCCATCTGATAGCCCTTGCGGTCGCCTTTGCCGGGAGCGGAATCCGCAGCGGCACGGAAGGGTCCGTAATAGGCGGAAGCGAACTTGGCGCTGTAGGCCATGATGGCCACGTTGGTGTAGCCTGCTTCATCCAACGCTTTGCGCATGGTGGTGACATAGCCGTCCATCATGTTGGAGGGGGCGATGATATCGGCGCCGCAACGGGCCTGGCTCACAGCCAGCTTGGCCAGATTTGGCAGGGTCTTGTCGTTGTCCACGGAAGCGCAGTCTGGGGTCAGGATGCCGCAGTGGCCGTGGCTGGTGTATTCGCAGAAGCAGGCGTCGGTGATGACCACCATCTCGGGATATTTGGTTTTAATCGCCTTGCTGGCCATCTGTACCGGTTCGTTATCGTCCCAGGCGCTGCTGCCTTCTTCATCTTTATAGGAGGGGAGGCCGAAGAGCAACACGGCAGGGATACCCAGCGCAACAGCTTCGTCCACAGCTTCCAGCACCCGGTCCACAGACCACTGGTAATTGTTCTTTAAGGTTTCAATTTCATGTTTAATATTGGTACCCGGCACGACGAACAGGGGAAATATCAGGTCCTTTACACCGAGGCTTGTTTCCCGGATCAGGCTGCGCAGGTTTTCGGTGGCGCGCAGGCGGCGGGGACGGTAAATGGGAAATCCGGTCATGGTACATTACACTTCCTTTAGCTGAATTTTAAATTACAATTTATGTATTTGCTTTTAAGAAAACGATGGAGCTTCGCATTCTGCATATAGCTTTTCAAGAGGCAAACCGTTTTTCATTTTACGGCATAAAACTTGTTTAATGCTTCTACTAATCCGTCGATGGTGTAGGTGCCGGCGCACACTGTAGGTTTCAGTCCAAGCTTTTCCATAGTTTTGGCAGTGATGGGGCCGATGGCTGCCAGGGTAACACCGTTCAGCAGTTCTTTATTCTCGTCCAATGCTTTCAGCAGATTGGTCACGGTGGAGGAGCTGGTGAAGGTGATACAGTCTACCGTTTTATTCTGTAAGGCTGCCACCAGTTCGTCTTTGTTTTCGCAGTCGCTGACGGTCTGGTACACTGCCACCACTTCCACATTGGCGCCGCCGGCTTTTAAGGAGTCCGGTAACACGTTGCGGGCTTCTTTGGCCCGGGCCAGCAGGACCTTACTGCCTTTGTGGAGCTGGGGCAGAAGCGTGTCCACTAAATCTTCCGCTTTATAGGAGGCGGGGATTAAATCCGCTGTCAGCCCGTAAGCGGTCAGCATGTCGGCCGTAGCGGAGCCGATGGCCGCAATCTTGCAGCTGGCAAAAGCGCGGGCATCCTTGCCGTTCTGCAGCAGGCGGTCAAAGAACAGGTCTACGCCGTTGGCGCTGGTGAAGATGACCCAGTCGTAGGCAGCCAGGTTTTTCTGCGCCGCATCCAGGGGAGCGAAATCATCCGGATCCGTGATTTTGATGGCGGGCACTTCCATGACCTTGGCGCCTTCCATCTCCAGTTTTTCTGTGAGAACGGAAGCCTGGGCGCGTGCACGAGTCACCACGAAGGTTTTGCCGAACAGGGGCTTGGTCTCGAACCAGCTGAGGGAGTCACGCAGTTTTACTACTTCGCCTACAATGAAAATGGCAGGGGGCTTCATACCGGTACGCACTACATCGTCATACGCATTGCCCAACGTGGTGACAAGAGTACGCTGTTCCGGATGGGTGCCCCAGCGGATCAGGGCGGCAGGGGTATCCGCCGGCCGTCCATTTTCAATCAGTTTGGCCGCAATGTTCTTCAGGTTTTCCACGCCCATGAGGAAGACCAGCGTATCCACGCCGGTGGCCAGGCCTTGCCAGTTGATACCGGATTTTTCCCTTGACGGATCTTCGTGTCCGGTGATGACGGCAAAGCTGGCGGCTACCTTGCGATGTGTTACCGGGATGCCGGCGTATTCCGGTACGGAGATGGCGCTGGTGATGCCGGGAATAAACTCAAACGGAAGATTATTTTCTTTCAACAGCAGCGCTTCTTCGCCGCCGCGGCCGAAGACGAAAGAGTCGCCGCCTTTCAGACGGGCTACGGTTTTACCTTCTGCTGCCAGTTTGACTAACAGTTTGGAAATATCTTCCTGCTTCATCACATGGTTGCTGGAAGCTTTGCCTACATAGATGCGCTCCGCCTCCGGATTGACCCAGCTTAAAATGCGTGGATCGGCCAGGCGGTCATAAACTACCACGTCGCAAACTGCCAGACAGTCGCGGCCTTTTAAGGTCAGCAGGCCCGGGTCGCCGGGGCCCGCGCCGATTAAGTAAACTTTACCGGTTTTGTTCATAGAAATGATCCTTTCTTGATTTTCATCTGCTTCCGTCAGAAAAAGATATCGCAAACACATCAACGATTGCTATTCCATGGATTCATTCGCCTGTGGCTTCGAAACTCGGGGCTGCGCCCCTCAGACAGTCTCGCCACGGACGGCTCATTTCATCTCATGGAATGACACAATCGTTTTCTACAGTTTGCTCATGCCTTTTCCTGACGGAAGACTGATAGAAACTGCATATTAAACCACTACAGTATTTCGTCCAAAATCGCTTTTCCGCCGTTTTCCAGCATGCGCCTGCCCAGGTTTTGCCCCAATACAACAGCGTCATTCACATCGCCGTCGATTTCATCCCGCAACAGGGTAGAGCCATCCAAAGTGGCAATGATGGCAGTAATATGCATTCTGCCAGTTGTAATAACATCCGCGTGGACGCCGATAGGTACCTGACAGCCACCTTCCACTAATCCTAAAAAAGCACGCTCCGCGTCAGTGCAGCTTTTAGTGGCAGGGTGGTTCAAAAACTCCAGCATAGCCCGGACTTCTTTGTTGTCCGTCCTGCATTCGATGGCCAAAGCGCCCTGGCCTACAGCGGGAATACAGAAATCGCAGGGCAGGGTCTCTTTGATCCGGTCGGCGTAACCTAAGCGGGTGAGCCCCGCTGCGGCTAAAATGATGGCATCGTACTGGCCTTCGTCCAGCTTGTGAAGGCGGGTATCCACGTTACCCCGCAGATCCCGGATATCCAGATCGGGACGTTTGGCTAAAAGCTGTGCCTTGCGCCGCAGGCTGGACGTACCCAGCACCGCTCCCGCAGGCAATTTCGCAAACGTATTGTACTTGTTGCTGACAAAAGCATCGCCCACAACAGCACGCTCCGTAATGGCGGTCAGGCAGAGGCCTTCCGGCAGTTTTGTGGGCATATCCTTCAGGCTGTGGACGGCCAGGTCGACTTCCCCGTCCAGCAGCGCGGTTTCAATTTCTTTGGTGAACAGCCCCTTGCCACCAATCTTGGACAGGGGGACGTCCAGAATTTTATCGCCTTTGGTGACGATTTTCTGCAAACGGACTTCGCAGTCCGGATACTGCTTTTCCAGGCAGCTTTTGATGTAATTGCTCTGCCAGAGGGCCAGCAGGCTTTTCCTAGTTCCAATAGTTATAGTTCTTTTCATCGTCAGGATTATCCTCGTCTTTGTCATCTAACATAAAGAAACGGCTGATGTCGGTTTTGACATGTTCTTCTTCTTCCGTGCCTGCGGCCTTGTTGATGTTGATCATGGGATCCCGGAGGAACTTGTACATGAGACGCTGGCTCATCACGTCAATCTTATGCTGCTGTTCTTCCGTCAGCTCCGGCATCTTCCGCAGGGTCTTTGCCAGGATGCGCTCCCGCAGGAAGT
This sequence comes from uncultured Succiniclasticum sp., assembly GCA_905233365.1. Classification (GTDB taxonomy): domain Bacteria; phylum Bacillota; class Negativicutes; order Acidaminococcales; family Acidaminococcaceae; genus Succiniclasticum. Next base: position 47,930 of record CAJODT010000002.1, on the reverse strand, counting down.
CAAACTTGTCGTGGAGGCGGACCATGACGGGCCGCATGGAAAGATACCTCAACCGGTCCTTCAGCGCGTCAATGTCTTCTTCAATCAGGAACTTGGCCGCTTCCGCGTCCTGGTTCCGCAGCTCCTTGTTGGTATCCACCACGTTCTTCAGGTCGTCGATGTTGTACAGGACCACTTTGTCCAGATCCGCAACTTCCGGTTCCACATCGCGGGGCACGGCGATGTCAATGAGCACAAGGGGATTAGGCTTTTGCCGTTCTTCCAGTGCCAGTGCCAGATGGTCGTGGTGGATGATGTAGTGGGTAGCGCCGGTAGAGGTGATGACGATGTCCGCGTTTACAACGTGGTCGATAAAGTCATCAAACCGGATGACGGAGCCGTTGAATTTGTCAGCCAGTTCCTGTGCATGTTCATAACTGCGGTTGGTGACGAAAATGGAAGGCGCGCCTTTATCCATCAGGTGCCGTGCGGTGAGTTCGCTCATCTTGCCGGCGCCGATGACCAGGATATCGGCGGTACTCAGGTCGCCTATCACCTCAATGGCCAGGTCTACGGCAGCGGATGAAACACTGACGCTGCGATAAGCAATCTGGGTCCGGGTCCGGATCTTCTTGCCAGTGGAGATGGCCTGATTGAAAATAGTATTGAACATGATGGAGGTGGTGCCGGAGGTTCGGGCCAGATGATAAGCATCCTTCACCTGGCTCAGGATCTGCCCTTCACCTACGATGAGGGAGTCCAGGCTGCTGGCCACCAGAAACAGATGACGGACACAATGTACGCCGGTCAGGGTGTAAAAATATTCATTTTTAAACGCGCTGCCGGCAATGCGTTTGACCGCTTTGTGCAGGGATGCCATGCCGTCTTCCGGTTCCTGGGCCACCAGGTAAAGCTCCGTACGGTTGCAGGTAGAAAGCAGGACCGCTTCGGAGAAATCATCGGATTCTTTCAGAAGCCGCAGGACGTGTTTGATCCGGCTGCGGGAAAAGTTGAATCTTTCCCTGATTTCCACAGGGGCGGTCTTATGGTTCAGCCCCAATACGATTAACTGCATGTATGATGATCTCCTTTGCCTGCTGCAATTGGCCTTTCTTGACCAGCTGCAGCAGTTGATTTGTGAGAGTATTTCTCCAGAATTCCTGTCTGGCTTGGGAGCCGGGCAGTAGTTGTTTGACAGTTTCCCGCTGTTCGTCCAGAAACGCGGCGAAGGTTACCATGTCGTCGCCGTACTGTTGCCGTAAATCTTCCAGCAGCAGGTGGGTGAGGCGGGGATTGCCTCCCGTTGCGACGGAAAAGAGCAGGTTTCCACTTTCGTATGTGCCCGCTACGGAAAAGTTGCCGGCATCCGGGTCGTCGGCCACGTTCAGCAGGCAGTGGTTTTGTGTTGCGTCCCGGGCAACGGCTTTATTGACATTGCGGTTGTCAGTAGCCGCAATGACCAGAAACGCATGGGCGACGTCGCCTTTTTCATAATTGCGCTGGCACAGGGTCAAAGCAGGAAAGTTTCTCTGTAACGCAACAATAGCAGGAAGAATTACCGGAGCGATAACGGTGACATTAGCGCCGGCTTTTAGCAGCGACGTAGTTTTGCGCAAGGCAACGTTGCCGCCGCCAATCACCACGCAACGCTGGTTTTCCATATTCAGCTGAACCGTATAACGGAACTGATTGTAAGCCATACATACTCCGATCAGTTAATAATGCTTCCTCTTTGTCACAAAAAACGAAAAAGAGTATTAATAAAGACATACCTACTTTATTTTACCACAAAACAGATAATAATGTTACCCTTTTCAGATTTTATTTTCTTATTTTTATAGATTTTTTTGTGAATTTTGCGCGGAAGTGTTAAAGAAGGCGCCAGTGTGATATAATAAACTATAAAAAATAATGGAAAGGAAGAAAACCATGAATATCATTTTCAAACGTAAGAGCATACGCAGTTATCTGGATATTGACGTGGATGACATGACCATTGAGCAGATCATCCGGGCAGGCATGGCGGCGCCTTCCGCCAAGAACCAGCGGCCCTGGGAGTTTTATGTGGTGCGCAATAAGGAAATGCTGGAAAAGTTAGCTGCCTGCAGTCCCTACGGACGGCCCATGGCCAAGGCGCCTGTGGCCATCGTGGCCTGTTATCGTACCAACGATCTGTATGAAGCGGATATGGCACTGCTGGACATGAGCTGCTGCTGTGAAAACATGCTGATCCAGGCGTCCGCGCTGGATATGGGTTGCGTATGGTTGTCCTTCGCGCCCCTGAAGGAACGGCAGGAACCGGCGAAAAAGGTGCTGAACCTGCCGGAAAACCTGGAAGTGTTTGCTGTCCTGCCAGTAGGCTATCCTATGGGAGAAGGAAAACCGGTGGACCGTTTTGATCCGGCCCGCATCCACTGGGAAGAGTAACAGGTTGCTTGCTTATTAGTTGTGTATAAAACTGTAGCTTTTGCCATGTAAAAAACACAACGCTGTTGTATTATGTTAGTATAGTACAAAATATGAAGGAGGTGTTCTGTATGAAAAAGATGATAGGGCTCACGGTACTGGCTGCATCTATTCTTTTCTCTGCTTCCGTTTTTGCTTCGGAGAACATCCTTGCTCCATCGCTGCAGGCGCCACAGCAGCTGATTCCCTATGGGGCTGTCAGCAAGGATGGTTATTTTAAAGGCATCCGTCTGGCCGGTAAGGTGAAGGTAGTAAAGAACTTCGCCAATATCAAAGTGCAGGTTGTTAAGAACTTCGCAGACATTAAAGTAAAGAAAGTGAGCAATTTCCCCAATAAGATAGGCGAATGGCAATTTGTAGAGAACTTCCCGGATTTTACCATTCAGTTCGTGGATAATTTCCCGGATATCAAGATCCAGTTTGTAGAGAACTTCCCGGGTGTGCCGTAATAGGGAAACGGTTTCATTAATTGTGCTTTGCCGGCAGTGCTCTGTGCTTTTGATGTATAACGTGATGACCAAATAGGGCAGACTGCCAAGGGTTTTGGTATATTTTGTTGTTTGGTGAACGAAACGATGTCTATTTTTCATTCCTTCAGATTTTTAATGTTTGCCATAGCTTTTGTCATCTTCCACACCGGGCAGGTATTTGCCGCGCCCTCTGTGCTGGCGGAGTCCGCGATACTGATCAACGCCCAGACCGGCGGTGTCATTTTTGAAAAAAATGCAGATACACGGCGTGCACCGGCAAGCCTGACCAAGATGATGACCTGCATACTGGGCCTGGAAGCTAAAGGACTGGATGCAGAGTTTAAAGTTACGCAGGCTGCGGCGGCGACGGATTATTCCTACCTGGAGATGAAGGGTGGGGAGCGGTTGCTTTCCGGCGAACTGATGCGGGAAATGATGATGGAATCGGACAACGGGGCTGCGGTTGTGGTGGCGCAGAATGTTTCCGGCAGCGTACTGAAGTTTGCAGACCGGATGAACGAAAAAGCCAAAGAGCTGGGTTGTCGGAAGACCCATTTCAGCAATCCCCACGGCCTGACGGCCAAATGGCATTATTCCACGGCAAGGGATATGTCAAAAATTGCGGCCTATTGCATGAAGAATCCTGATTTCAGGAGTTTGGTAAATAACCGGACGTCTGTGATACGTTGGGCTTCGCCTTCCGGCAGAACCTATAAAGCAGAGACTACCAATGATCTGCTGAGCAGCTATAACGGGGCCAATGGGATTAAGACCGGCTGGACCAAAGCGGCCAAGGGCTGCGTGGCTGCTTCTGCAAAACGCGGTAATGTGGAACTGATTGCTATTGTCATGAAATCAAAGGACAATGATACGCGCTTTGCGGATGCCAGAAAGCTGCTGGATTATGGCTTTTCCGTAGGCGGAAAAGGGAAAATCGTTGTGGAGAAGGAAGTGAAGGTAAGTCCGAAACGAATGCCGGACGTAAAAAAACCGGGAGCCGTGTCTGCTCCTGTTACGAATAAGCCGGCTTCCTCATCAGCGCCTGCGATGAAACAGTCCGTGACAGATAAGCCTGTAGCTACATCAGCGCCGGTTGCAAAAACGCCGGTGGTATCTTCAACTCCTGCTTCCGGAAGCCAAAACGGAACTGCCAATGCAACCACTGCACCGGCAGCAAACAAACCGGTACCTGCAGTTACTAATACAAATGAAGGAACCGATGTCAATTCTACTGCAGCAAACACTAATGCTGCCGGCGCTGGAACTGTATCCGCAAAGCCTGCCGTTGTTTCCAATAAACCAGTTGTAAATAATACCGGGATCCGGATGCCCGTGGTGCGGAAACCGGGCGCATGAATATATAAAGAACGGTTGCACTGCATTTTGCGGTACAACCGTTTTCCTGTAAAAATATAACAGTTGCCATATTGAGGTTTGAACAATGGATAACCAGCAAATTGCCCGGGCCATTCTCACTGCAGTCGGGCCGGAAAACATAACAGAAGCGTACAACTGTATGACCCGGTTGCGGCTGCGCGTCAAGGACGTGGCCGTCACCAAAGAAGAACTGAAAAAGATACCTGGCGTCAAAGGTGTGATCCTGAACAAAGGAGAGGTACACATCGTTCTGGGTCCGGGCAAAGCGGAAAACGTAACAAAAGAGTGTAAACGATTGCTGGGAAAGAAAACGGAAAGTGAAGTTGCTGACCCTCTGGCGGCGGATTCTGCTGAAGCTTATGCTGACAGTACGGCTTTCAAAGATGCTGCGTCTGAAACAGAAACACAAACTGCTTCGGCAAAACGATCATCAAAAAACAAAATTGGCGACGGCAAAGAGCTGCACGCTGCAATCAAAAAGCGAAACAGCGAATCTTCTTTAAAACGCATGCTGCAGCGCGTCGGTCACATCTTCATTCCGTTGATCCCGGCTTTTATCGGCTGTGGGTTGCTGACGGGTATAATCAGTCTTTTGCTGAAAATCAGTCCGGAACTGGCAGGCAACTCCTATGTGCAGTATCTGAAACTGGCGGGCGGTTCCATCTTTATGGTGCTGAACGGGTTTATCGGGCTGTATGCCTGTAAAGAATTTGGAGGAACTCCGGCTCTTGGGGGAGCTATGGCAGCGCTCTTGGCTGCGCCGGGTCTGGCAGATATTACCTTTATGGGAAATCCGATGATTCCAGGGCGGGGCGGAATTTTTGCTTCCCTGCTGGCCGGTGCTGCGACGGCTTTCATTGAAACGAGACTGAACAAACGGATTTTGGAATCCGCCAGTCTGTTTCTGACACCATTAATTACAGTTACCGTTGTGTCCCTTGCCAGCCTGTTCATTTTTCAGCCGTTGGGAGGTTTTCTTTCTGATATCCTTGGCTATTATACGGTGCGTACAATCCAAACCGGCGGCGCAATCACCGGTTTTGTAATCGGAGGCATCTTCCTTCCAATTGTTATGGCGGGTGTGCATCACGGGCTGACGCCGATCCATGCGGATATGCTGGCTTCTATGGGGATGACGATTTTGCTGCCGATTGCGGCCATGGCTGGCTGTGGACAGGTAGGGGCGTCCTTTGCCGTGTACCTAAAAAGCAAAAATAAACATCTTAGGCGTACTATTTTAAGTTCGCTTCCTGTGGGCATGCTGGGTATTGGTGAGCCGTTGATTTACGGTGTCACGTTGCCACTGGGCAAGCCTTTTATCTGCGCCTGCATTGGCGGCGCCTTTGGGGGAGCCTGGCAGGCCTGGCACGGGATCGGAGCCTATGCTCTGGGAATCTCCGGTATTCCCCTGGCGGCAGCTACCAATCACGTTTTCCTGTATTTGTGCGGTGTTTTCATCGCCTATCTGGCAGGTTTTATTGCAACCTGGCTGGTGGGCTTTGACGACCCGGTGGAAGATACTATTTGATAATAAAACCCTGATGCACAAAGTACATCAAGGTTTTTAGTTAATTGCATGTAGTTAAATAGAAAATTATTAAGAATAGTAAGAGCCGGTAAAGACTGAAGCAAAACATCGTGATAAACGGACACGGTTTTGCAAAGCCTTTACCGGCTCTTTCTATTTATCTTTCTACTTACGCTTCTTCCTCATTCACGATGAATCCGATACGCCGGTTTGCTGTTTCGGGTTTTTCGTCCTCGGGAACATCTTCCTCTTTCGGAGGCTTCTTTAAGGTAATCAGGCACAGGGTGAACTGTGAAATGTGCTGTATCATTTTCAGGGCTTCCCCGGTGTTGGGGTCGAAGCCGTACAGTACAATGAGGTCGGGATTCCAATAGCCCAGCCGTTTGATGATGATGGGACGGTTGGAGAAAGAAGCCAGGCTCATGGCAGCCACCTCGTCAGGGGCCAGGCTCTTTTCAAAGTTGCGGATCAGCTTGTTGATTCGTTCGCACATATTGGCTGCCGCGTTTTTTCCGATGATGGGACGGTTATTCATAGAGATTCCTCCTTGCTGTGTAGGAAAATGTAAAAGTGACGGGATGCAGGGGAGTTTCATTCATTTTGGAAACTGTGCGTATGGTTGCAACAACGTATTTATGTCTTGGCGTCCGGCCAGGTAATTCTTAATAATATTATAGCACGGAAGACAACGACAAAAAATGTATACGTGTATACATTCGGTCGAAATATAGATTCATTTGTGAAAAAATGGTAAAATACCCTTAACTTATATAGAAACGAGGGGATTTTATGAACTTATCTGTCCAAATTCTGGTTGCGTTGATCCTGTCTGTATGCGCCGGTCTGGTCATCGGACCCGAAGGCCTTCCGTTCGTTAACAAATGGATCGCGCCTATCGGTACCATCTTTATCAACTTCATCAAGATGATGATCGTTCCGGTCGTCACCTGCTCTTTGATCGTAGGCGTTACCAGCCTGGGCGGCGACAGCAAAAAGCTGGGACGTATCAGCGCCAAGACCATCTGCCTGTATCTGATTACCACAGCGGTAGCGATTGTTCTCGGTTTTGTCGTGGCCGGTATCATCCAACCCGGCGTAGGTCTGGATATTGCCGGAAAGGTTGCGCCGAAGGTAAAAGAAGCACCGACCTTTATGCAGGTCCTGGTGAACATGGTGCCTACCAACCCGGTTGACGCCATGGCCAAAGGCCAGATTCTGCCAGTCATCATTTTTGCGCTGCTGGTAGGTATCGGCATCACCCAGTTAGATGAAAAGCGTTCCCGCTTCCTCATGGATTTATACGATGCAGGTGCGGAAGTCTGCTACAAGATCATCGCCATGGTTATGAAGTTTGCTCCTCTTGGCGTGTTCGCGTTACTGCTGCCGGTTGTCTGCAAAAACGGCCCCAAGGTACTTCTCCCGCTGTTAAGCGTAATTCTGGCTGTTGCCATCGGCTGTGCCCTGCAGTGCATCCTGGTTTATTCCACGCTGGCATCTACCATGGGCGGTGTGAACCCGGTGAAGTTCTTCCGCGGCATGTCCGAAGCCATGATGCTGGCTTTCACCACCTGTTCCTCCGCGGCAGCACTGCCTGTTAACATGAAGAACTGCCAGGAAAAACTGGGTCTGTCCCGTCAGGTTACTTCTTTTGTACTGCCTCTGGGCTGCACCATCAACATGGACGGTACGGCGCTGTACATGGGCGTATGCTCCCTGTTCGTCGCCAATGCCTTTGGTGTGAACCTGACCTCTTCCGATATGATTATGATCGTCTTTACCGGTACATTGGCTTCTATCGGTACCGCCGGTGTTCCCGGCGCGGGTCTCATCATGCTGGCCATGGTGCTGCAGGCGGTTCAGCTGCCTATGGAAGGCCTGGCACTGGTGGCCGGTATCGACCGTGTACTGGATATGTTCCGTACCTGCGTTAACATCACCGGCGATGGCGCGGTTTGCTGCGTAGTAGATAAGAGCGAACGGGATCGTGCGGCGTAATTTGTCTTAACGAGTGAGACGTTGCTGTTGTTACAAAACAGTTTGCTCATTCTGGATGCGGCAGCAGGCATTGAGTGCTATATGCCCCTGCCGGACATGGTAAAGGCAGTAATTTGCCGGAGCAGAATCGGAATGATTCTGCTCCGGTTTAAAACTTTCTATTTGCAACTTCTTACATAATAACTGCAACTGGCATGGCTGTATGTGAATGTTGTGCCCGCTTACCTGTTGTTTTGCAATTTTTCTGGTTTTCCTGTTTGCATTTTCCGTGGGATGTGATACAATACATGAATAGGCGGCAGAGAAACAATAGCAGCAATGGGTTTGCGCGATTTCTGCGTTATGCGCTCGTGCAAATTGCCTGTGTTTCCTAAACGCAAAGAGAGAGGCAAAGGGAGAGAAGTATCAATGCGTATCATTTATAAAACAAATACAACCTATAGTGCTGCGGAGTTTGGCAAGATGAATCTGGAGGTCCAGAAGCATGACAGCAGGTTTAAAAAGGCGCAGTATATTATTGCTGCAATCATTGCGGTGATTATTGCGATCTGCCTGTACAATGCCTGGTATATTGCAGCGGCGGTGGCGGTGGCGGCTGGTTTCGCGGTATTTTTATATGTGATTCCCCATAATGTGCGGAAACAGGCGGAAAAGGAATTTGCCAAGAGCCGTCTGGAAGGCACGCCCAGTAACATGACGTTCTATCTGGATCATTATGAAGAAGTAAACAAGATGGGACGCGCTGCCTACAAGTATGTGCAGTTGCGCCACATTTATGAAACGCCTACCAATTTTTACCTGATGCTGAATGACAAGCAGGGGGCCATTGTGGAAAAGGCTAACTGCAAGCCGGAGCTGATCAAGTTCATCGGTAAAATTAAGGCGCAGTATAAGCTGTAAAGAGTTTTTATGATGAAACGTTTTATTGGGCTGATGGCGGCATTTTGCATCGGCCTTTTTCTTTTTTATTTCCGTATCCCCATTCCGTTTATGCTGGGTGGCATCATTGCGGCTTCCATTTTGAAGTTTTGTGTTTGGAAAGAGATGCGTTGGCCCGTTTCCTGGCGGAATGCTGGACTGATGGTGGCCGGTTATGGCATCGGCCGCGACTTTACCCAGGATACTCTGGTACGTATGTCCGAGCAGGTGGTCGGTGTTTTTGGCGCTTCCTTTGTAGCCATAGGCATCTCCCTGCTGGTTGCCTGGGTGACATACAAATACACCTTTGCCAACCTGTTAAGCTGTGTGATGGGCATGCTGCCTGGCGGACTGAATCAGATGATGCTGATGGCAGACGAAGATCCTCGGGTGGATGCCAATGTGGTGGTGGTGCAACAGACCATCCGCCTCTTCGGCGTAGTTATCACCGTCCCGTTTCTGGTGATCCATCTTTTGGGCGCTGCCGTCGCTTTCCGGGGGCTGCTGTCCCATCCGGGTGGGAATACCGGTATGTCCTGGCTTCTCCTGTTTCCCATCGCGGGCGCGGGGCTGCTTCTGGCTAAAAAATTCAAAGTGCCTACAGCGGCATTGATTGGGCCCATTATGGCCACGGCATTATTTTCCGTTGTCTTTCAGGTTGAACTGCAAAAGGCGCCTCCCATTTTGATGAACATTGCCCAGATGAATATCGGCCTGTATATGGGCTGTATGCTGGATAAGGAGCGGTTGTACCGGACCCGGATTCTGTTGCCCTATGCGATCATCGGCACGCTGCTGATCATCGGGGGAAGCGTGGCGATGGCAGAGTTGCTCTCCCGGTATTACGGTATCCCTCTGGTAACTGCGTTTCTGGCCATGGCGCCCGGCGGCGTGGCGGAGATGTGCCTGGCCGGTATGAGCATGGGAGCAGACGTTTCTTTGATATTAACATATCAGATTGTGCGCCTTCTGATGATGAATCTGACGGTTCCGTTTTGTATTAACAAATATTTTGATGATAGTTATACAGGGTAGGAGATTAAATTCTGCCGGTGTTTTTAATAAGATTTCAAAACACAGTTCATTAATAAAATGACAGAACAAAAAAAAGCACGCAGCGTTCTTTGGCAGAGCGCTGCGTGCAATTTATTTTTAAGTTTTTTACTGACGATTTGCCTGCATCGTTCGCTCCTCTTTCTATAATGAAGAGCAGTCAGAAGGGCAGGGACAAAAACCAGGTTGGATTATTCTCTCCAGGCGCAATGCTTCAGCGCGCCGGACCACTGGTTCAGGCGGAATGACTGGCGCAGGGCAGCATCGATAAAAATCTCTGCTTTTTCCAGCGCATCTGTGACGGTCATGCCTTTTGCCAGACCGGCCGTGATGGCGGCGGAGAACGTACAGCCGGCTCCGTGGTTATAAGAATTCGCGATCTTCGGATGGCGCTTTTCCGTAAAGGATTTGCCGTCGTAGACCAGTTCTACCGCATCATTCCCGGACAGCCGGTCGCCGGCCTTAATAATTACATTTTGGCAGCCGTTGTCATGGATTTTGGCAGCAGCCTGTTTCATTTCATCAAGTGTTGTAATGGCAGGCATGTCTGCCAGGTAGGCGGCTTCCAGCAGGTTGGGCGTCATGACCAGTGCGCGCTTTACAAGCAGTTCTTTAATGGCGGCGGCAGCTTCCGGTACCATGATGGTATCAATACCTTTGCATACCATGACTGGGTCAATGACTACATTTTTCAGTTTATATTTGTCGATGGTAGCAGCAACCAGCTCTACCAGTTCGGCGCCGCCCAGCATACCGGTTTTCATGGCGTCACAGCCGATTCCCTGCAAAATCGTGACAAGCTGTTTTTCAATGACGCTGGTTTCAATGGAATAAATTTCATGGGCCCAGTCCGCATTGGGATTCTGGGCAACAATACAGGTGAGGGCAGTCGTTCCGTATACGCCCATTTCCTGAAAGGTCTTCATATCGGCTTCCATACCGGCGCCGCCGCTGGTATCCGAACCGGCGATAGTCATAGCCTTGTACATGGTCATAAAAATCCCCCTCACTAAATCTGCCCTTTTCTGTCCGGGGATTTTCAGATTTATCCCACGGCTGTCTAGCTGACGTGTCAGACAGGCAGTATTATTACACAAAACTGTACTTTTAATTATAAGAAGATGTGTAGATTACAAAAGGGACAGTTTTGCGATAATTGAGGGGGAAAGTGGCTTTACTTGAAATTGTAGGCCGTTACGATTTTCTTCCGGTTGAACAGCACATCCTGCGGATACTCATACAGACAGATTGCCAGATACGAGCCCGCGATATTATACAGGTTATTGAACCCGCAATGCTGCAGTGCCATGATGGCATTGTAACTGCGCTGGCTGGAACGGCAGTGGAGATAGACAGGCCTGTCTTTTGGGATATCATCCATGCGCTGGCGCAGCTGGCTCAGAGGAATGTTGATGGCGTTCAGCAGATGCCCGTTATTGAATTCTGCAGGTTCCCGCACGTCGATGATGCAGGCGTTGTTTTCCACCAGTTCCCGCACCTGCGTTAAGGGAATCTGGCGGTACACGCCATGCAGCAAGTTCAGTCCTACTAAGGCGGCCATGTTCACAGCATCTTTCGCCGTGCTGACTACCGGCGCGTAGCACAGCTCCATATTCTTCAGATCTTCCAGGGTACCGTTCATGGAGATCAGGGCGGCAATCACGTCAATGCGGCGGTCCGCTTCACCCTTACCGATGGCCTGGGCGCCCAAGAGACGTCCGGTGGGCGTTTCAAAAACGAGCTTCACATGGATGGGGTGGGCATCCGGCATGAGGCTCACCTTGTCGGAAGGAATCACATAAGCAATTTCAAAGGGGATGCCCGCTGCTTTCGCCGCTTTTTCGTTCAGGCCGGTGCTGGCAGCCAGCAAAGAGAAGATACGGATGACAGAAGAACCGATAAATCCTTTCTGCTGATTGCGGAGACCGTAAATATGATCTGCCGCGGCCCGTGCTTCCATCTGGGCAGGCCAGGCCAGAGCCAGCCGCATGGGTTTGCGGGTGAGGCGGTTGAACACTTCGATAGCGTCGCCTACAGCATAAATGGAAGGGTCGCTGGTCTGGAAGTTGGCGTTGACTTTGATACCGCCGGTTTCGCCGATGGTAAGTCCGGCATTTTTGGCAAGGGTGGTCTCCGGACGGATGCCCACGGCCATCACTACTGCGTCGGCCTTTACCTGTCTTCCGCTGGAGAGCTCGATGGCATTACTGCCAATCTTTTTCACTCCGTCCTTTACTATTAACGTCATACCGTTATCCAGCATCTCTTTGTGCAGGATCTGGGCCATGTCGTAATCAAACGGCGTCATGACCTGGTCCATGGCCTCAATCAGTGTGACTTTGTAACCGGCATGCACCAGGTTTTCCGCAATCTCGCAGCCGATAAAACCGCCGCCTACGACGGCAATATCCTCCGCTTTGTGGTCGCGGATGTAGGCGTCCAGCTTCGCAATGTCTACCACATTCCGAATACCAAAGACATTATTATTGCGGATGCCTTCGATAGCCCCGGGCAGGATGGGTTCGCCGCCAGGAGAAAGGATCAGGACATCATAGCGTTCCGTATACTCTTTGCCTTCCGGCAGATTCTTCACCGTTACCATTTTTGCTTCCCGGTCAATACCGGTCACTTCATGTTCCGTCCGCACTTCAATATTATATTTCTTTTTGAACTGCGCGGGATCCATCATCACCAGATCAGCGCTGTCCGCCACAGTGCGGCTTAAAAAGTAGGGCAGGGCGCAGTTAGAAAAGGATACGTGGGGTCCACGTTCAAAGATGATGATCTCCGCATGTTCATCCAGACGGCGGGCCCGGGCGGCGGCTGAAGCGCCACCCGCTACACCGCCGACCACCAAGATTCGCTTGCTCAAAACACTTCCTCCTTCGGTCCGTTCCTTTCGGTTTCCCGGACAATTCATGAACGGTTCGCAATCAACCTTTTTGCAAACACAAATTATGTTAGTAATACTTTTGCAATCTACACGTACGTCAGTGCTGTAGGCTGCCAATTGTCTGTTTGTTATAAATACCGGTACCAGTGAATACTGATACCGGTGACTGTGATTAAAACACGGTTACCTCAATAAAATATTATTTCTTCAATGCAGCTTTCGTTGCTTCCTTTGCACAGAATCCGATGATTTTCTTGCAGTTACGGGCCCGCTCTTTCATGCCGTCTTTGGTGGATTCATCAAAGGGGAAGCAAAGGTCACGGCATTCGATAGTACCGTATTCCTTGATGACATCTTTCACATAAACAGCGTGGCGGGGATAGATGCCGGTCTCGTCGTGATGCAGTTCATCAACCCGTTCCTCGAAGGTTTCTTTGGCATAGGGGTTCTTGCGGCCCTGTTTGCTTCCGATTACAACCATGCCGGCGTTTACTGCGCCGCAGGTGTGCTTAGTAAAGCCCATACCGCCGCCCATACCGGAAACCAGCGCGATAATTTCGGGAGGATATTCGCTGATACCTAAATCTAAAAATCCCTGCAGTACGCATTCGCCGCAGTTCAGCCCGTGTTTGAAGTGTTCCATGGCATTCTGGGAAGCTTTTTCCGCCAGCTGTTCAATCTCTTCTTCAGTGTAGATTTTCTTTTCTTCCATGATGATACTCCTCCTGTTGATAAACTTGAATGGGTTATCTGATTCATCTGTAATCGCGCACTGCTTACAACAACAGTTTTTACGGAACCTGTTTCTCTAAATTCTATTATACCATAAATTCAGACTAGTTGAAAACAGCAATGAAATAAACGAAAAAGTTGAAATATAGTTGGAATAAATCAAAAACGTTTTCGGGCCAATAAATAAAGAAAACGGCACTGCAGTGTGGTTTGCGATGCAGACTGCAATGCCGTAAAGATTATCGGGTAAAAAGGAAACAGAAAAGCAAGTGTTTACGTTACGTGAATTGCTGTTTCATTCACTTGTTTCTATCTGTGTGGGCGATGACCGCCGTGATGGGGTCCGCCATGATGGTGGGGCGGCGGCCCAGGTCTGTGGTGGTGATGACGGGGATGATCCCACCAGCCCCAACCCCAGCTCATACCGACATAAACGGGCACATAGGTCTGGCGGGCTTCATAAGCAGCGATATCCCGTTCGTCCATAACTGCGAAACGGAGCTTTTGTGTTTTCACAAAGCCGCCAATCGCCACTTCGGCCAGAATATCCGCATAGCCACGTGCATTTCCGGCGATGCTTAACTGACCGTTTTCCTCCTGGATGGTGGCAACATTTTCCGTAAGGCTGGTCAGGGTCAGGTCATAGGGCAGGCCGCCCGGTATGCGAACCAGCACTTTGCCCGAACTTTTCAGCGGGATGATGACGCTTGCCGGCACAATATCCACCTTTTTTAGCAGTGTTTCGGTTGTACCGTCCAGTAAGTCGATGCTGTTATCTGCCGGAAAGCGGCGGAATACGCAGCTGTTGTCCTTGGCTAAAAAGTATTCGCCCACCAGTGTTTCCACATCGGGAGTGAAGGCTTTCACATGATAGAAAAACTTCCCGGTGAGTTCTTTGTCCATTCGGTAAAAGTAGGATTGCGCCGCATCCAGTCCAGTTTTTTCAGGGGGCATGGCTTCCAGAAGCGAAACAGCTTTGTTCAGCTTTCTGCCACTGGTAATATAGTATTTTGACAGTGCTTTTTCCCGGGCGGCCAGCCGTGCCGCTTCCGACTGGGAAGCAGGAATGACGGCGCCAGTTTTGTATTCCGTTTTGGTCGTTTTTGTCTGATCAGCTGCTGCTGCAACTGCAATTTCTGGCAGAGCGAGGCCGGCGGTCAGGATGGAAGCAAGCAGGATTCCCGTTGCAGTTCTTTTCCAGTTTTTCATGGGCGACACCTCCGAATATAGTCTCACAGGTAAAACCAGTAGTCAGTTTGCTTTTTGCTATGTTAACTATAATATTTAAATTTGACATTTCTATGGCAATTTACTAATAGTGAAAAATCGGTTAAAATAATAACAGAGAATACGATAAAAACAGAATTCTACAGTTTACTCAATCAAAAATGCAGGCGTGGGGGAAAGTATGATTGGCAGCAGGGTCATGGCCGTGGGCGACGTACACGGCGAGTATGAAAAATTAAAAAAGCTGATGCGTCGGATAAAATTCGATCCGGCACAGGACATCCTGATTTTTCTTGGAGATTTGATCGACCGGGGCCCGGAATCGTTGCAATGCTTCGACTATGTTATGCATCTGCAGAAGCAGTATCCGGATTCCGTTATTTATCTGATGGGTAATCACGAAAGGGAGATGCTGGACTATTTCGATGCGCTGGCAGAGACCAAAGACGAATTGGGTGTGCGACTGCTGAACCGCACCAGCGAGTGGCTTGCCTACGGCGGGGATAAAACCCTGCCCCAATTACAGAAGCTGGGGGCCAAAGCGTTGCAGAACAGGCTGGATTATGCAAGGAGTTTGCCGCTCTTTTACCGTATCGGGGACTATTATTTCTGCCATGCAGGGGTGGATCCGGATGTTCCTCTGGAGCAGCAGCAGGAAAAAGACCTGATTTGGATCCGGGATGAGTTTTATCACAACTATCATGGTAAAGAAACTATTGTGGTGGGGCATACGCCCATCCAAAACCGGAAAAACCTGTGGAAGGATGTAACCTGGGATATGTACCCGCTAATCCGGGATAACCGTATTATATTATGCGATACGGGGGCCTATCTGGAAGATGGACGGCTGTCCTGTATCGATGTAATCACCAAATTTGTTTGGCAGGCGTAATCCCTACGGGGAGGGTCGTATTAATATTGAGTAACAGTGTTGTCAGGAGACAGAAAGGAAATCCAATGAAACATTTAAAAAAACTGACTCTGCTTCATTCCAATGACTTGCATGGAGATTTTCTGGTAGAAAAAGTGGACGATAAACTGGTAGGCGGCGTTTCCATGCTGTCCGGCTACGTCAACAAAGTGCGCCGGGAAGAAGAGAATGTGGTTTATGCTATCGCGGGGGATATGTTTCAGGGTTCCCTTATCGACTCGGAATATAAAGGTGTTTCCACAATTGAAATCATGAACCTTCTGGCGCCGGACGTGGTGACCATCGGAAATCATGAAGTGGATTACGGGCTGGCCCATCTGCTGTTTTTGGAGAAGTGCGCCAATTTCCCTATCATCAACGCTAATTTGTATCTGAAGCATAACGGCAGGCGCCTGTTCCATTCCCACCGTATCCTGGAAATTGACGGGATGAAGATTTTGTTTATCGGTATCCTGACAGAAGAAGTGTTGCAGAAAACCAAACTGGAAAAACTGATAGGCACATTGGTGGATATCCGGGAGGCCGCAGCAGAAGTGGGACGTATCTGCGACGCCTACCAGACGGAGGATATCGACTTTACCGTGTTACTGACTCATGTCGGCATCGAAGCGGACCAGCAGCTGGCTGCGATTTTGGATCCCCGCTGGGGCGTGGACCTGATTATCGGAGGACATAGCCATACCTTATTGGAAAAACCCATTGAAGTGAACGGCATCCCCATTGTACAGGCAGCTTCCGGAACCGACCAGATCGGGCGTTTCGATATTATGGTGGATACAGATCTGAACAGTATTGACAGTTATACATGGCAGCTGATTCCCATCACGCCGGAGTATTGTCCGGAGGATGAAGTGTTAAAAGAAGTGATTGAGAAATACCACAATATTACCGAAACGAAATATAACCGGATCCTGACCCGCTTCCCGGAACGGTATACGCATCTGGTGCGCAACCGGGAATCCCAGATAGGTAAAATTTTTGCCGATGCCTTTAAGGAATCTCTGGGTCTGGACATCATGCTGGAGGCTTCCGGAAGCCTGCGCAACCATTTCCTGGGACCGATCATGACATTAAAAGATCTGCAGGAGATGCATCCCTTTGACGAAGAAGTGTACCGGTATGTCGTAACGGGCAGCCAGTTCCGCCATATGATGGAGTTTATGTTGAGAGACGAAGCCTTCGATGCGGATGCCCACACGGAATTTTACCAGTTCTCCAAAGGGTTGCATGTTGTGTATAGTAAAAAGCAGAAAAAAGTTACAAGCCTGACCCTGCATGGCAGGGAGGTGGGCGATGACGAACAGCTGCGGGTAGGTATGCACCAGTTCCATTTCAAAAACCTGAAGACAGGACTGGATATTTCCGAAGCGGAAATTACCCGTAATGCCATGCCGAAAGTAATCGCCACAAGAAGTCTGGGTCTTTTGGAAGAGTACTTCTTGTCCCATCCGCACCTTATGGCGCCTGGTGAGAAGCGGTTAGTGATAGAAGATTAAGCGGAGGCGGATACGTATAACACTGCATAGGGAAAACTATCTGTTTTCATAACAGGCTTTTTTGAAAAGGCAGTAAAGCAAAATAGCGGCGGGAAAAAGTTTTCCGCCGCTAAATTATGTCCAAAGATAAAGTTGTTTTTTTATTTCAAAAACATAAAATAAGCCAGTACCATAAGACCCAGCACGATGCGATAGTAACCAAATACGATAAAGTTATGCTTTCTAATATAGCTCATGAGGAAACGGATGACGAGAATGCTGACGATAAAGGCTACAATACATCCCACTGCCAGCAGCAACAGCTCGTTGCTGTGAAATACGAAACCGACCTTCAGGATGTACTTTATCAGTTTCAGCAGGGACGCACCGACCATAACGGGAATAGCCAGATAAAAAGTAAATTCGGCCGCTACGCTACGTTCCAGTCCAATCAAAAGACCGCCAATGATGGTGGAACCGGAGCGGGATGTGCCGGGCACCAGGGAAAGCAACTGGAATATACCAACTTGAATGGCTTTCATATACGAGATGTCTTCAACCCGTTTTACTTTTCCAGAGCCGATACCCCTGGATTCGATAAAGATAAACAGTATGCCGTAGAAAATCAGCGTAATAGCTACTACTTCCGGCGTAAAGAAGTGTTCTTCCATCCAGTCATTGAACAGGAGGCCAATGACACCGGCTGGGAGACAGGCGGCGAGAATCTTTCCCCAGAGATTCAGAATGCCATAATCCAATGTAAGGGACCCGTCTTTTCGTTTCAGGGGCCAGATATTTTCAAAGTATAACAGGATGACGGCCAGGATGGCTCCCAGTTGGATGACCACTTCAAAGAGTTTGTAAAATTGGGCGCTGACACCTAAATGGATGAATTCGTCCAGCAGGATCATGTGGCCGGTGGAGGATATGGGCAGCCATTCGGTGACGCCTTCGATGATGCCGAACAGTACGGCTTTAAAAATTTCAAGCAAGATAACGTTCTCCTTGTCATATGTTGTCTTATGTTATTAATACTTTCCTATTTTACCACAGTTTTGAAAAAATGCTATACTGTTTTTTAAAAACTACAGGCAAACGCTATTGCATTTCCTACTGAATTAATATATATTAATATGTATGTTGCGATTTATGTTTTGCTAAACGTATCGGCAAATTCATGTTATAATAATGTGAATTTAAAGAAATCAGGAGAGATGAATCAGAACACGGAGGAATTATGCTTGAATTAAAAGATATCAGCTTTAACGTGCAGGATGAGAGTAAAGAGAAAGAGATCATCCGGCATCTGGATTTGACAATTGACGACGGAAAGTTCGTTGTGGTGACCGGCCCCAACGGCGGCGGCAAGTCCACAATGGCGAAGCTTATCGCCGGCATTGAAACGCCTACGGAAGGCAAGATTCTATTTAACGGTGAAGATATTACAGATAAAAGCATTACTGAGCGAGCCAACCTGGGCATCAGTTTTGCTTTCCAGCAACCGGCCCGGTTTAAGGGAATCACAGTATTGGATTTATTGCGCATCGCAGCGGCGAAGCAGTTGTCCGTCAGCGCATGCTGTGAATTTTTGTCGGAAGTGGGTCTTTGCGCCCGGGATTACATCAACCGGGAAGTGAATGCATCCCTTTCCGGCGGCGAATTGAAGCGCATTGAAATTGCAACGGTTCTGGCCCGTGGAACCCAGCTGGCGATTTTTGACGAGCCGGAAGCGGGCATCGATTTGTGGAGTTTCCAGAACCTGATTCGCGTGTTTGAACGGATGCGGACGGCCAATACCCGTTCCATTCTGATCATTTCCCATCAGGAACGGATTTTGGAAATTGCCGATGAAATCGTGGTGCTGGCCAATGGGAGCATTACAAAGCACGGACCCCGGGAAGATATTCTGCCTGAATTGATGGGGACCGGCGATGCCGTGGGTGTATGCGGTTGTCTGAAACGGGGAGGTGTGAACTGTGATTGATGCAATTCAGAAACGGTTGCTGGCGGAAATTGCGGACCTTCATACTGTTCCCACCGGTGCGTATAACATCCGGGCCAACAGCAAGCTGGCGGCGCGGAATACGACGGCCAACATCGACATTATGTCCAAGTCGGACGTGAGCGGTATCGATATCCGTATTAAGCCTGGCACGAAAAAGGAGAGCGTGCATATTCCGGTGGTGCTCAGCGACAGCGGCCTTAAGGAAACGGTTTACAACGATTTTTATATTGGCGAGGACTGCGATGTAGTGATTGTGGCAGGCTGCGGCATCCATAACTGCGGCGTGCAGGATTCCCAGCACGACGGCGTGCACCGTTTCTTCGTGGGCAAGAACAGCAAAGTTAAATATGTGGAAAAACATTACGGTGAAGGAGACGGTCGGGGAAAACGGATTCTGAACCCGGTGACGGAAGCCTATCTGGAAGAAGGAAGCTCCATGGAAATGGAGATGGTACAGATCAAGGGTGTGGATTCCACCGTCCGCACCACCAAAGCGGAACTGAAGGCTAATGCATCCCTGATTGTCAGGGAGCGCCTCATGACCCATGGAAACCAGAAGGCCAAAAGTATTTATGAAACGTATCTGAACGGGGACGGCGCCGCGGCGGATGTGGTATCCCGGTCCGTGGCCAGGGAAGAATCATTCCAGGAGTTCTCCTCCCGTATTACCGGTAACGCGGCATGCAAGGGGCATACGGAGTGTGACGCCATCATCATGGACAAGGCCCGGGTGCTGGCGATTCCCCAGCTGGACGCCAACAACGTGGACGCGGCCTTGGTCCATGAAGCGGCCATCGGCAAGATTGCGGGAGAGCAGATCATCAAGCTGATGACCCTGGGCCTGAACCAGGAGCAGGCAGAGGAACAGATTATCAACGGATTTTTGAAATAGCACGTCAGACGCTAAGGAATGAATTCAGTGCAGATGAGTTCATTCCTTTTTCTTTCTCGTGAAAAAGAAGAAAATATGGTATAATATCTTATTAAGTTTTTCTTGTGAAGTGTGGAGAGAGAATGGTTGCCAATAAACGGTTTGAAACTGAAATGAATAACGCAAAAAGCTATTATGCGATCTTAAACTACGGTTGCCAGATGAACGAAAGTGACGCAGAACATTACGCCGGGCAGCTGGAGGAATTGGGTTACGCGCGGACAGACAATCTGTTTCAGGCCGACGTGATCCTGGTCAATACCTGTTGCATTCGGGAAAGCGCGGAGCTTAAAATCTTAGGCAAGATTGGGGAATTAAAAAATGTGAAGGCCCACCATCCGGGGCAGATCATCTGTGTGGCGGGCTGCATGGCCCAGAAAGACGGCGCGGCGCTGGCGAAAAAGTATCCCCAAATCGATTTGCTGTTGGGCACGTCTTATGTGAATTCTTTTAAGCAGATTTTGCAGGATTATCTGGAAGAACGAAAAAAAGGCGTGTTTACCAGTCTGGAAGTGCAGAGCAGTGAGTTTGAGGGTCATCGCGTAAGGGAGAGCGGGTTCAGCGCCTGGATTCCCATCATGTATGGATGTAACAATTTCTGTACGTATTGCATCGTTCCCTATGTACGGGGACGGGAACGCAGCCGCAGCATTGAAAACATTCTGGAAGAAGTACGCGGTGCGGTTGCCGCAGGTTATAAAGAAATTACCCTGCTGGGGCAGAATGTGGATTCCTACGGCAAGGACTTTTTGCGGAACCACGAAGAAGAAAAAATGCTTTCGGTAAGTAGCGCTGCCGGTGAAGATTTTGCGGAGGTTCTGAAGGCGGAGCCTTTTGCCGCGTTGCTGAAAGCAGTGGACCAGGTACCGGGTGTGGAGAGGGTACATTTCATGACCAGCCATCCCCGGGATATGTCGGAAGAAGTTATAAAAACGGTAGCTAACGGAACGCATCTGTGCGAGCATTTCCATGTGGCGCTGCAGAGCGGCAGCAACCGGATTTTAAAAGCTATGAACCGGGGTTACACCCGGGAGCGTTTCCTGGAACTGGTGCAGACGATTCGCCGTTATATTCCGCAGGCTTCCATCACCACAGACATTATTGTAGGGTTTCCCGGGGAAACAGAAAAAGATTTTGCGGAAACCTGCAGTTTAGTGGAAGAAGTCGGCTTTGATTCTGCCTTTACCTTTATATATTCCAAACGCAGCGGCACTCCGGCGGCGCGCATGCAGGAACAGATTTTGGACGAGGTGAAACATGCCCGGTTGCAGAAACTGATGGACGTGCAGAACCGGCAGTCCCTGTGCATTAATCAGAAGCTTGTGGGACAAACGGTAGAAGTTATGGCGGAGGGGCCTACGGAAAAACATCCGGAGACCTGGAGCGGGCGGACCCGGGGCAACAAGCTGGTGCTGTGGCAGCAGAGTGTTGATGACAGTGGTGCGAAGAGTGTTGCGACGAAACAGGAGAACCTGACTGTTGATGTGGCTGTAGCCATTAAATCTGTAAAAGAAACAGTTGAAGGAAGCAATCTTCCTGTCCGGCCGGGCCAGCTTGTGCAAATCCGGATAGAAAGCGCCCAGACCTGGCTGGTAAGGGGAAAGAGGATTAAATAATGACCAATGAATTAACGCCCATGATGCAGCAATATATTGATTTTAAAAATCGATACCGGGATGAATTACTGTTCTACCGCAGCGGCGATTTTTACGAACTGTTTTTTGAGGACGCCAAAACCGCCTCAAGGGAACTGGGACTTACCCTGACAGGACGTAACGGCGGTCTGGACGAACGAATCCCTATGTGTGGGGTGCCCTATCATTCAGTGGAACCGTATATTGCAAAGTTAATCAAAAAAGGATTTCGCGTTGCCATCTGTGAACAGATGGAAGATCCGAAACTGGCAAAGGGACTGGTAAAACGGGAGGTCATCCGGGTGATCACTCCCGGTACGTCCCTGAACGAATCATTGTTGGAAGAGGGCGGCAACCGGTATCTGGTGTACCTGCAGGAGGACGATGGCGTACTGTGTATGGCTCTGGCGGATGTTTCCACCGGGGAATGCCGTTGGTACACGGCTAATGGCAGTGAGCGTTTAACGTATGTGGAAGAACAGCTCTTCCGTCTGCAGCCTTCGGAGATTGTGCTGAAAAGCGGCATCGCCCAGTGGGACGTCTTGGAAGACTGGCTGAAAACGAAACTCCCGGAATGCATGTATTCTTTTTATGAATCAGGCAGAATTGCTGAAGATTTTGTCAAGCTGCATTTTGGGCAGACAGAGCTGGACCCGCTGGTGTATTCTACCGTGCAAAACCTGTTGTCGTATCTGCACGAGACCATGATGACGGATCTGTCCCAGATCAACCGGCTGGAACGTATCACTATGGAACAGTTCATGAACTTGGACGCCACGGCTATCCGGAATCTGGAACTGATCAAAAACATGCGGGACGGCGGGAAACGGGGCACGCTGCTGGACATTCTCGATTTTACTGGGACTTCCATGGGCTCGCGTTGTCTGAAAAATTGGATTGAATGCCCGCTGCTTGATATTGTAAAGATTCGGGAACGGCAGGACGCCGTGGAAGAACTGGTACTGAATCCCGCTCTCCGGGGCAGCCTGCAGGAAAGCCTGAAAGAAGTATTTGACCTGGAACGCATCCTGTCCCGGCTGGAAGTAGGGAGCGCCAATGCCCGGGATCTGGTGAGCCTGCGGGCATCCTTAGCGGCTTTGCCAGCGTTGAAAGAAAAACTGCAGAGAGCAAAATCGGGACTGCTGCAAAAAATTTCTGCCAGCATCCACATGCATCAGGAAATCTACGATACGCTGGCAGCGGCTATCGTGGACGAGCCGCCCTTTACCATTCGGGAAGGGGGAATGATCCGGGACGGCTACGATTTGGAGTTGGACGAACTCCACGATATTGCCCGGAATAATTCCCAATGGATGGCGAACTTTGAACAGAAAATCAAAGAGTCGACCGGGATCAAAACCTTAAAGGTGGGCTTTAATAAAGTTTTCGGTTATTACATTGAGGTCAGCAAGGGCCAGTCTTCTGCCGTGCCGCCGGAATTTGTGCGGAAGCAGACGCTGGTCAATGCGGAACGCTACATTGTGCCGGAACTGAAAGAGTTTGAAAATAAAATTTTAAGTGCCAAAGAGAAAATCGAATCCCTGGAATATTATCTGTTTAATCAAATCAGGGATGAGATACGGAAAGAGATTCCGGAAATCCAGGACACAGCCCATGCCCTGGCCCGTCTTGACGTGCTGGCAGCCCTGGCTTTGGCGGCTTTCAAGTATGATTATCACCGGCCGGATCTGAACAACCGGGGCGAGATCCGTATCCTGGACGGGCGGCACCCTGTAGTGGAGCGGCTGCTGGAAAAAGAAATCTTTGTACCCAACAATGTAACGTTAAATTCTTCTGACGAACGGATGATTATAATCACGGGGCCGAACATGGCGGGCAAATCCACCTACATGCGTCAGGCGGCCTTGCTGGTGCTGATGACCCAGATGGGCAGCTTTATTCCGGCCCGGAGTGCGGATATCTGTGCGGTGGACCGCATCTTTACCCGGGTAGGGGCCAGTGATGATCTGGCTACCGGGCAAAGTACTTTTATGGTGGAAATGAACGAAGTGGCCCAGATTCTGAAGTACGCCACAAAAAATTCGCTGATCATTCTGGATGAAGTGGGCCGGGGCACCAGCACTTATGATGGCATGTCCATCGCCCGGGCGGTGATGGAATACATCCAGACAAAGATTAAAGCGAAAACTTTATTCGCCACCCATTACCATGAGCTGATCACCATGGAAGATGTGCTGGAAGGCATTAAGAACTATTCCGTGGCCATCAAGGAACGAGGTAATGATATAGTCTTTCTCCGCCGTATCATCCGGGGCGGAACGGATCGGAGCTACGGTGTTCATGTAGCGCGGTTAGCCGGCCTGCCTAAAAAGGTTATAGAGCGGGCAGACGAAATTCTGGAAGAGTACGACCGTAATAAAGGTTTTATCTGCGATAATGTTTCGGCTTGTAACAACATTTCGTCAAATAATGGAACCGGAGCCGCCAAAGGTGCCGTAAAAGAAGAACAGGCTGCGGATATTGACATGGGCTCCCTGTTTATGAGTGCGTTGCGGACAGAGCTTTTACAGATGGATGTGATGAGCATGACGCCCATTGAAGCATTGAACGCGTTATATAAATTACAGCAGGAAGCGAAGAAGGAAAGCGGTGTTGTATGATACAAGAAGCGGAAGTCCGTTTGTTAGATACCAATACGTCAAACCAGATCGCCGCCGGGGAGGTAGTTGAAAAACCTGCCTCGGTGGTAAAAGAACTGGTGGAGAACGCATTGGATGCGGGGGCGGACAGCATAGAGGTTACGGTTTTTGAAGGTGGCACGGAATATATTCGGGTGGCCGATAACGGTTGCGGCATGACGGAACAGAATGCTCGCATGGCATTGAAGCGTCACGCTACCAGCAAGATCCGGGAAGTAGATGACCTGCGGCGTCTCCATACCCTGGGGTTTCGGGGAGAAGCACTGCCCAGCATCGCTTCGGTGTCCCGGTTTGAACTGCTGAGCCGTCCCCAAAAGGAAGAACTGGCCACATCTATTAAAGTGAACGGCGGGGAAGAGGAAGAATGCATTCAGACCGGCGGTCCTGCGGGGACTACTGTTATCGTCAAAGATCTGTTTTACAACGTACCGGCCCGTCGCAAGTTTCTGAAGACTGTCTCCACGGAAGGCCGTTATATTACGGAAATGCTGACCCGTATCGCTCTGGCCCGGCCGGATGTACGGTTCAAACTGACCAGTAATGATAAAGAGGTGCTTGTAACACCGGGACTGGGAAATTTAAAAGACACCATCACAGCGCTTTATGGGAAAAAAGTATCGGAAGATCTTTTGCCTGTAAAGCTGGACGGCGTTTTTGGCGGGATTTCCGTTACAGGTTTTATCGGCAAACCCACGTTGCTGAAAGGTACCCGGGGCTGGCAGACGATCCTGGTAAACGGGCGCAGCATCAGCAATCTGATGATCAGCAAAGCCATTGAGCACGCCTATCAGTCTCAGATTCCAAAACGGGGTTTTGCCTTTGCCGTACTGGACATTCAGGTGGATCCGGCCACAATCGACGTGAACGTGCATCCCCAGAAAAACGAGATCAAGTTCAGCGATGAAAGCGCGATTTATAAAACCGTCTTCCGTGCCCTGACCGATGCCCTGACAAAACCCATGCACGCGGAGAAGGAAAACAGCCTGAAGGAACAGAACCGAAAGGCACTGGCGGCTGTACTGGACAGAGTGGAAAAGGGACAGGATTCTGCGGGTGAAGTAACAGTTGGCGGACAGGGAAGTCAGTTAGCAAAAGGTACAACCTTCGGGGCAGGGCCGGACACGGGACTTCATTCCCAGTTACTGCCAGATCAGCAGAACATTTTTGGCGATGTAACGGACAAAGGAAGGCAGGGTCACCTGAACCGGGATTTTGGGGAAGACAGAAATAGTAATAATAGTTCTGGAAACGTTTATGGCAATTATCGGCCGAGCGGGGAAGGCTTTTCCCGTCCCCATCAGGAAATATGGAAACATCCGGACAAAGACTATGGCGAGGAAGCGCCGAAAGAACCGGTGTACAGTTTGGGCGAAACGCGTCAGTTGATTCGTGAACAAGCGCCACTGCAAACAGAAAATGCGGTAGCGATGCAACTGCCGGGGCAGGATACACTGGAAACGATCTGGCCCATCGGACCGGTGGACAAGACCTTTATCATTGCCCAGTCTGAAGATACACTGTATCTGATCGACCAGCACGCGGCCCATGAGCGCATCCTGTATGACAGACTGGTTCTGACCCATAATGATATTCCGGCCCAGCAGCTGCTGATTCCTTTGTATATTACGTTGCTGCCGGAAGAGGTAGAATTGCTGGAGCTGCATCACGATGCGTTTTACAAATTAGGGGTGGATATCACCACAGCCGGGGAAAATTCTGTGCGGATTGCCAGTCTGCCCAGTGATATCCGGAATGAAGACGCAGAAGATTTTATCCGTGAAATTGCGCAGTATCTGCGGGATCATCGCACACCGGAAGCTAGCGAACTGCGGCAGGATGTGCTGCACATGACGGCCTGCCGGGCGGCGATCAAAGCCGGGGAAGTTTTAAATATGCGGCAGATGCGCCAGCTGATCATTGACCTGTGCAACACTACGCATCCTTTTACCTGTCCTCACGGCCGCCCCTGTATGATTGCCGTAACCAGCGATGAATTATACAAATTGTTTAAGCGTACCGGTTTCGATTTGCCGGGGAAAAATGAAGTCCCGCATGATAAATAGTATTTCCTTACAGTAACCATGCCCCTGTTTAATTGTAAGAAGTATCTTGGAGAGTGTTTTGGAAGCAATTAAATTTGCAGTAACTTCTAATAAAAACGATAATAGAATGCTGAAAGAACAGGCGAGAGCCTGGGCACAGCAGTTAAAGATTCCTTATGTTAAGCGCTATGAAAACGGTTCCCTGGATGTGATGCTGGAGGATCATTATCTCGACGCGCTGCTGATTGCCGGCAAAAAAGGCCCCCAGCTTTATTCGCGGGAAGGCATGTTGCTATATCATCCTGGACTGGGAAAGGTTCGCTGGCAGCGGGTTGTACAGCGTCATGAAAACGATAATTTTCTGACCGCTTTGGATATCCGTCCGGGCCAGCGAGTTTTGGACTGTACTGTCGGACTGGCAGCAGATGCGTTGCTGGCTTCCCTTGCGGTAGGAGAGACGGGAAGAGTGGTTGGACTGGAAGCTTCATTGCCCTTATGGTTTCTTTCCAGCCAGGGGATTATGTCCTACAAAAGTAAATTCCCAGAACTGGTAAAGGATTTGCAACGTATTGAAATTATTCACGCAGAAGCTTCAGATTATTTAAAGACCCTGCCGGAAAACAGTTTTGATGCAGTATATTTTGACCCCATGTTCCGTCAGCCCGTGAGAAAATCTTCGGAGATGGTTCCTCTGCGTCCGTTGGCGTTTCATGAACCGCTGACGTTGGAGATGATGGAACTGGCACTGAATGTGGCGCCACGCGTTGTGATTAAGGAACGAAGTGTAGAAATTTTAAAAGAGTACGGCTGTACAGAATTTGTCGGGACAAAATACAGCGCGGTCCGTTTTGGAATACGTAAGAGGAAATGATGGAACATGCCTTGCCAAAAGAAGAATTAGTAGTTATACTGGGACCCACAGCAACCGGAAAAAGCTATTGCGGCATTGAACTTGCCAAACGGTTTCATGGGGAAATCATTTCCGGAGACAGTATGCTGGTGTACCGGCAGATGAATATCGGAACAGCAAAGCCATCGGCGGAAGAACTGCAGACGGTACCCCATCATCTGGTGAATATTCTGCCTCCGGATGCATCCTACAGTGTGGCTGATTTTCAACAGCAGGCTGCGGAAACGATCA
The DNA here is from genome assembly GCA_905233365.1 of uncultured Succiniclasticum sp. Classification (GTDB taxonomy): domain Bacteria; phylum Bacillota; class Negativicutes; order Acidaminococcales; family Acidaminococcaceae; genus Succiniclasticum. The sequence goes on along the minus strand of CAJODT010000002.1, from coordinate 20,473 downwards.
GTGCAGTTTTGGAACGGGGAAACCTGCCTATACTGGTGGGCGGAACCGGATTATATATCAAAGCCCTGCTGGAAGATTATCAGTTCTGCGAGGTGGAAGAAAAACCCAAACTGCGTCAGCAATTGGAGGCTTTTGCTTCCGGGCAGGGAAACGACAGACTGTTTGACTGGCTTAAAAGGGAAGATCCGGAAGCTGCGGCGCGGCTGCATCCCAATGATGTACGCCGGGTGGTGCGTGCGCTGGAAACAGCGTTGTCCGGCGACAGGGTTTCCCAGATAAAGCAAAACGAATTAAAATATGACGCCACAGTATTCGGCCTTTCCATGGACAGGGATTTTCTGTATGAAAGAATCAACCGCCGGGTAGACCGGATGCTGGAGGATGGGCTGGAAAAAGAAGTCTGTTCTCTTTTGAAAGCAGGAGTTCCCACGGACTGTCTTTCCATGAAAAGCCTGGGCTACCGGCAGATGGCGGAATATCTGACGGGACAATGTGATTTTGCCACGGCGGTTGAGAATATAAAAAAAGGAACCCGCCATTTTGCGAAACGACAGATCACCTGGTATAAAAAGATGCCCTACATTCGCTGGTTTGCGGTTGACAGGAATCTGAACTACGAAAAAATTGTAACAGATATGGCAGATACCCTTGTGAAATCAGGCAAAAGGATGTAAAATTTAAGATACTAACTGAATAGGAGCTGAAGAACATGACAAATGCAACAGGAAATAAATCTATGATGAATCTGCAGGACAGTTTTCTGAACCATGTACGCAAGGAAAACCTGCCGGTAGTGATCTATCTGGTAAACGGTTTCCAAATCCGGGGCCAGGTCCGGGGCTTTGATAATTTTACGGTAATTATTGAGAATGACGGTAAACAGCAGCTGGTATACAAGCATGCGATTTCTACCATTTCCCCGGTAGCCAATGTTACCATCATGCAGCCGGAAAAGACCGAGAAGAAGGATTAACGTCGCTGCTGAAGGAGAAAAGGCGTGGATTATCTTGCATTATTTATGGAATATCTGCAGGTAGAGCTTGGCCTTTCGGACAATACCCGGCTTTCCTATCAGCGGGATTTACGAATATTCTGCAAGGCGCTTTCCATTTCGGAAGATAAGCTGGCAGGAGTGCAGCGTTCGCAGATTATTGGCTATATAACGAAGCTGAAGCTGCAGGGCAGAGCGGCGGCGACCATTGCCCGGAAGCTAGCGGCCATCAAGGCCTTTTATCGTTTTATGATTACGGAAAACTATCTGCAGACCGACCCGGCGGAAGCAGTGGAAGCGGGAACCAAGGGAGTCCATCTGCCAAAAGTTTTAACGGAAGCAGAAGTGCGCGCCCTGCTGGAAGCGCCCGACCTTTCTTCGCCAGAAGGGATGCGGGACCGGACTATGCTGGAAATGTTATACGCCACGGGAATGCGCGTTTCGGAACTGGTGACCGTAAAGACGGGCAGTGTGAACCTGCCCATGCGCTATGTGATTGCTTTTGGCAAGGGCTCCAAGGAACGGATCGTTCCATTAGGAAGCGTGGCGGTACAGTTTTTGCAGAAATATTTGGAAGAGGCAAGAAGCAAGTTCCTGATGGAAAACGAAGCAGATCCGGAAACACTGTTTCTGGGCCTGGGAGGCCAGGGCCTGACCCGGCAGCGCGTCTGGGAGATTATCAAACAATACGGCAGACAGGCCGGAATATCCAAAACGATTTCGCCTCATGTGCTGCGTCATTCTTTTGCCACACATCTGCTGGATAATGGAGCTGACCTGCGAAGCGTGCAGGAAATGCTGGGACATGCCGATATTTCTACAACACAGATTTACACGCATCTGACAAATAAAAGGCTGCGTTCGGTTTATGAAAAAGCGCATCCGCGCAAGTAATGAAATTAGAAATGAGGAACATCTATGCGGGATAACGGGAATTCCCAGGAAAGCAACAGCGTCAGTACGGGAATTTTTATTCTGTTTATTATCATATTGGTTTTGCTTGCAGGGGCTGCCGGCATGTTTTACGGTTCGCGTATGCAGGAAAAACCGAAAGACCTGTCGGACACAACAGTGGAGTCCTTTGATTTGAGCGAAGAATCGAAAATGGCCCACCGGACTGTTGATGACATTTTGCTCCTGAAACGGGAGAACTGGCAGCTGCGGGATTCCGGACGCCGCCAGCATAAAGATTTGCTGGAAGCGTCAGGCGCCGATGTTATCTGGACGGACCGGGAAGTAGCGGTGGGCGTTCCCGTCACTACAGAACTGGAAGGGGCATCCGCCTGGGTACTGCAACATTTACAGAATACCGATGTAAAGCTGATCTGGGAAGAAAAATCGGAATGGCACGGTATGGAGGCATGGCGTCTGGATCTGGGGATTGCGGTTAAGTCCGGTATAGATCGTGAAAGATACTTTACGACAGATGTTGTTTTCTTCTTCCACCATGGCAACCTGACCAACCGGGACAGGGATATTCCCAAACGTACAAAAAAAGAGTGAATCATTGGAGGCTTTGGGATGAATCCGGAAGAAGTAATGCAGAAATATGAAAAATATATTAACCCGTCCTCTACCCGGCTATTCCGTTTTATGGGGCTGTCCAGCGTGGAGGCCCATGCGGAAGGCTGGACCATTACCGATACGGAAGGCACGGAATTTATAGACTGCCTGGGAGGCTTCGGCATGTTTGCGGTAGGACACAGACATCCGAAAGTTGTAGAGGCAGTGGAGCGGGAATTACATAATATGCCCATGTGCGGCAAGGTGTTGTTTAATGAACCGGCTGCGAGGCTGGCGGAAAAACTGGCAGAAATTACTCCGGGTGAGCTGCAGTACAACTTTTTCTGCAACAGCGGGACCGAAGCGGTGGAAGGCTGTCTGAAAGTAGCGCGCCTGGCCACCGGACGCAAAAAGTTTGTGGCGGCTCATAATGCGTTCCACGGCAAGACCTTCGGTTCTTTGACCGCCACCGGACGGGACATGTACCGCAATCCGTTTCAGCCGCTGCTGGAAGGCTTTACCCACGTTCCCTTTAATGATGTTGCCGCGCTGGAAGCAGCAGTGGATGAAGACACGGCGGCCGTGATTCTGGAACCGGTGCAGGGGGAAGGCGGCATCAATGTGCCTGCTTACGGATACATGAAGCAGGCGGAAGTAATTGCCCACAAAAGGGGCGCGCTGCTGATTGCGGACGAGGTGCAAACCGGTATCGGCCGTACCGGAACCTGGTTTGGGGTGGAGCATGACAGCGCCATACCGGACCTGATGGCTGTGGCCAAAGCACTGGGAGGTGGTATTATGCCCATCGGTTCCGTTATCGGTACGGAAAAAGCATGGAAGGGCTTAATTGAAGCGCCGTTCCTGCACACGTCAACCTTCGGCGGCGGTCAGATGGCCTGTGCTGCCGGTGTTGCAACGCTGCAGGTCATCGAAGAAGAAAATCTGTTGCAGCGCAGCGCAAAGACCGGCGCGTACTTTAAAAAAGGAATTGAAGCCATTGCGAAAGATTTCCCCCAGGTCATTAAAGAAGTCCGCGGCCGCGGCATGATGATCGGTATGGATTTAACGAAAGAGGGCGCTGGCGGAATGCTGATGGCGCTGATGATCGACCAACATATTATCGTAGCCTATACGCTGAACAACCCGAAAGTGATCCGAATCGAACCGCCGCTGACCATGCCGGAATCCGTAGTGGACCATGTGCTGGAAGTACTGCGCAGTTGCATAAAACAGGTTGCGGAAGCGATTCACGATTTGTAAAAGAGAAGGTGTGCGTATGCCGTTTGTAAAATCAGAAATTGTAATCAAAGGCGAAAAACAAAAAATATTTGATGTGATACAGGATATGGCATCCTATCCGAAATTTATGAAAAACCTTGTGAGCGTGGAAGTACTGGAAAAAGGAGAGAACTACGATATTTCCCGCTGGGTTTCCAACGTGGACGGCAGAAAGATCGTCTGGACTGAGCGGGACGATTTTTATCCCGAAACCTTTAAGATTACGTACAAACAGACAGCAGGGGATTTAAAAAAAATGGAAGGGGCCTGGGAACTGTTGGACACAGAAGAAGGCGTCAACGTGTCCCTGGCTGTGGATTTTGAGTTTGGCATTCCCATGATCGCCGGGCTGTTAAATCCCATCCTCATCCGCAAGGTGCGGGAAAACAGTGAGGATATGCTGCAGGCTATAAAAGGAGAAATTGAAAAATAAGACAAAGTCTGTTATAATTATTTAGATACTGTAGAGGAGTGTGTTAAGAACTATGAAAACCGCATTTTTAATGACATTAATGACCCTGCTTCTGGTCATGGTAGGCGATTTTGCGGGTGGACAGGAAGGCATGATGATCATGCTGATCTTTTCGCTGGGCATGAACTTTTACGCATACTGGAACAGCGACAAAATGGTATTGTCCCAATACAAGGCACATCAGGTTGATGAGCATTCCGCGCCGGCCTTATACGGCATTGTAAAACGGCTGGCACAGAAGGCGAACCTGCCCATGCCCAAGGTGTATATCATTGACGACCAGGTACCCAACGCTTTTGCTACCGGCCGTAATCCGGAACACGCAGCGGTTGCAGTCACCACGGCGCTGATGAATTATCTTTCCCCGAAAGAAATTGAAGGCGTCCTGGGCCATGAAATGACCCACGTGAAGAACCGCGACATCCTCATCAGTACCGTAGCGGCCAGTCTGGCCGGCGTAATTACGACGGTTTCCCGTTTTGCCCTCTGGTTTGGCGGCGGCAGCCGTGACCGCAACAACAGTAATCCCATTGCGGCCATCCTTTTGCTGATCCTGGCGCCTATAGCGGCGGCCCTGATTCAGATGGCGGTTTCCCGCAGCCGCGAGTATAAAGCCGATGAAGGCGGCGGCGCACTGTGTGGCAACCCGAATTACCTGGCGGACGCGCTGGAAAAGATTTCCCAGTATTCGACCCGCCGGACCATGCAAAACGCCACGGAAGCTACGGCCCATATGTTTATCATGTGCCCCTTCAGCGCGAAAGATATGTCGAAGCTGTTCAGCACCCATCCTTCTACCGAGGAACGGGTAAAACTGCTGCGCCAGCAGGCGGAAGAAATGAGACGGCAGGGCAGGCTGGAAAAATAATTGAAGATGATTCAGATCGGGTAAAAAGGAAACACTGATTAGTTCGTTTGCACGCTGACCGGCGCTTTTTGTGACTGACTGCGTCAATGTCCCTCAACGCAGCTACGGCTGCGCCTGCGGGCCATTTCCTTGTCGGTCGCAAAAAGCCCTCGGCCATCACACAAACTCATTTAATCCGCATCTCCTTAAAACCCGGATTGATACATTTTGCAAAGAATTATTATTTTAAAGGAGAGAAAAACATGGATCAGAAATCATTGGTATTAGTAAAACCCGACGGAGTTCGCAAACATTTAATCGGTGAGATTATTGCCCGTTTTGAACGCCGCGGCTTAAAGATTTGCGCGCTGAAGATGCTTGTTATGACGAAAGACCAGGCCAAATATCATTACGCAGAACACGTTGACAAACCCTTCTTCCCGGAACTGGAAGATTTCATCACCGGCGGCCCGCTGGTGGCTATGATCGTGGAAGGCCCCAACGCCATTAAAGCCATCCGTACCATGATGGGCGTAACCGATCCTATCGAATCCACCCCCGGCTCTATCCGCGGCGACTTCGCGCTGGATAAAGGCGAAAACGTAATTCATGGCAGCGACAGTCCGGAAGCAGCAGAACGGGAAATCAAAAACTTCTTTAAACCGGAAGAGATTTATTAAAATTAAAAGCTCAGGCAAAATTTTGTCTGGGCTTTTTTAGGAAATGCTGCTTCAGCAGCGTTTCCTTTACCCCGTACTCTCATTTAACCTGCGGGGATATGAAATTTTGTTGTACCATTTGAGAAATGGCAGAATTCATGTCCGTGTGCCGGAAACGGTACAAGCTTATTTAGAGGAGGTTATGAAGTATGTCGAAAAAAGCTGCAGTCTATACCCGTACAGGTGATAAGGGAACCACCGGCCTTTATACCGGCGAGCGCATTTCCAAATGCTCCACGCGTGTGGAGTCCTACGGCAATCTGGATGAGATCACTTCCGCGCTGGGGCTGGCCCGGTCGCTGGTAAAGCGGGATGATGTAAAAGAAGCAATCTTTAATGTGCAGAAGCTGCTGATGTCTATGATGGCCGATGTGGCCAGCTTAAATCTGCCCCAGCCGTATATTACGGAAGAGCATGTGAAACTGTTTGAAAGTACCATCGATAAATTTGACGCGATGTTGCAGCCGCTGAGCCATTTTATTATTCCGGGAGACAGCCCCGGGGCCGGCGCACTGGACATTGCCCGTACCACCACCCGCCGTGCGGAACGCCAGCTGCTGCGCCTGAACGAAACGGAATCGGTGAACCCGCAGCTTTTGGTCTGCGTGAACCGCCTGTCCGATTTGTGCTTTATCCTGGCCCGGGTGGAAACAGAAGTAGGTGTGGAAGAGGGAAAATAAATTCTGGTTTTACAAATTGCATACTTCAATAGCCGCAGATTTTTCTGCGGCTGCCATTTATTTTTAATTATTTTAAGGAGGAAATGATTGCGGAGAAGAAAAGACCTAACCTAACAAAAGAACAGATTCTGAAAGCCATGCAGTGCAAGACTGCCGATGAGCTGGTGGCACTCGCCAAGTCCGAAGGCTATGACCTTAGCAAAGAGCACGCACAGGCATTTCTGGACGAATTCGAGGATCGCGAAATTGATGAAGAGCTGCTGAAAAAGGTAGCGGGCGGTACACAAGTCTGCTATGCGGTAGGCGGTTGTGCCTGGCATTTATAAAGTGCGGTGCGCTTTAATCGTCAAATTAGCCTATGCTGTAACGGGAAGCAGAGTGGAGAATATCCATGTCCACAATACATGAAACATCCGCAATGAAGCGTCTTGTTCTGAGCGGAAATGAGTTAAAAATCATTGCTATCATTGCCATGACTATTGACCATGTGGCATGGATGGGAATCGAAGAATACAGTCAGGCGGAAACGTTCTTGCAAATCTTTCTGCATTGCATTGGACGCCTGACTGCTCCGATTATGCTCTTCTTTGTCGCGGAGGGGTATCACTATACTCACAACTTTCGCAGATACCTTGGACGGATGGCTTTGCTGACTGTAGTCAGTCATTTTGCCTATTGTTGCTTTGCCCAGCCCAGTTTCAATCCTTTTGAAAATATGCTGTTTAACGCCACCAGCATTGCCTGGCCGCTGATGTGGGGATTGATTCTGTTGAAAGTATGGGACACGGATACATTAAATGGATGTTTGAAGGTACTGATCACTGTAGCGGCATGCGTACTGACAGTCACATCCAACTGGAGTTGCGCAGTGCCTCTTGCAATCTTGATGATGGGGCGGAACCGGAACGATTTCCATAAGCAAATGTTGTGGCTTATGGCTATTATCTCGGTATACGGAGCGGCCTTCTCCATTTTTAACTACCCGACTTATGGCATGGTACACATGGCCTGCTGGTTAGCGTTTCCGCTGTTGTCCCTGTACAACGGTCAACGCGGAAAACCGCAATGGCTGGGAACGTTTTTTATTGGTGTTACCCTGTGCATATGGCGTTGATCGGGCTGATTATCTATGTTTTTCCGAACTGATGGGTATTGAAGTGAAACAACTCCCAATTATTCAAAAAAACTCTTGACAAAACATTAGCAAGATTTTCTTTAACAGTCGTAGATTTTTCTGCGGCTGTTTTGTTATAATTAAAGATAATTGGAGTTGCGCAAACAAGTCGGGATTTGTCAAATAAAATGCTGTAGAAAACGGAACAACAGATTCCTGTTTGGATTAATTGACCGTAAGGTACAAGAACAATAATTGCTTTGAACAGCGGGGTGAAAATTGTGGAATTTATTACGAAAAAACTGTTGGCCTGTGTGCTGGCTGCTGCGGTATGCTTTGGGGCAGCCTGTGATGTTGATGCTGCCTCCCGCGCCGAGATCGGCCGTATTGCTGTGAACAAAAGAGGAAGTAATTTTAAGTGCTGGAACAAGGAAGCTGCATCCTATCAGGCGCTTACGAAATATGTTAAGGAAATCGCAAAGAAAAACAGTAAGAGCTATATCCCGGTAGAAGACCGCATAGCAGTTTTTGATATGGATGGTACCATCCTCTGTGAGACAGCGCCATACTATTTGTCCCAGATGCTGATCCTTGACCGTACCCTGAATGATAAAAGCTACACGCCCTCAGCAGAGGACAGGCAATTCGCGCTGGATTTGGACGCATGGCTTAAAAACAAGAATACAGGCAAAAAGCCGGGCAGCAGCTCTCCGCATTTTGCCTCGGTCTTTTCCGGGCTGACGAATCCTGAATACACTGCCTATGTAGAAAAATTTATGGCTAAACCCGTTAAAGGGCTTGGTAATCTTGCCTGGGGTGAAGCATTTTACCTTCCGATGGTAGAAGTGATAAAATATCTGCAGGCGAACCAGTTTCAGGTTTACATTGTTTCCGGCTCGGAACGGCAGCTGGTGCGGATACTGGTCTGCGATATGCTGGCAATTCCGAAAGCTAACGCCATAGGTACGGATAATGCGATTCTGGCAGCGCATCAGGGCAATACCGATGGATTGAAGTATGTGTATCGCAAAGATGATTATCTGGTGCGTGGCAAGTACCGAGGCAAGAACCTGCAAATGAATAAGGTGGTAGCCATTGCCAGGGAAATCGGCAAGCAACCCGTGCTGGCTTTTGGAAATTCCCGGGATGATGCCAGTATGCTTAACTATGCTGTCAATGGAAATAAGTACAAAAGCGCCGCTTTCTTTGTGCTGTGCGACGACTTGCAGCGGGAGCTCGGCAATTTGGATAAGGCCGACAAATGCAGAAAACTCGCTGCCGAAAACGGCTGGAATACCATTTCTATGCGGGATGATTTCAAAACAATCTATGGTGAAAACGTGAAGCGGGTTGATTGATAAGTATGATAATAGGGTTAGAACGAGCATTGTGAAATAATTGCTTACTAATTATCATGATATTTAGCAAAAATGTAAACGCACTGGAAGGTTCCATCTGGGATAAGATTATTATATTCGCTATCCCCCTGGCCCTCACCAGTCTGTTCCAGCAGTTGTTCAACTCAGCGGACATCGCCGTCATTGGTCGCTTCTCGGGCAGCCAGGCTTTGGCGGCAGTCGGCAGTACGTCGCCCATTGTCGGTGTTTTCATCAACTGCCTGGTAGGCACTTCCGTAGGCGCAACAGTGATTATCTCTCATCTTTTGGGGGAGAAAAATGAAAAAACAGCACAGGAAGCGCTGCATGTTTCTATTCTCTTTTCTGTTGTTTTTGGTGTTGTGCTGGGTATTCTGGGTTTGCTTCTGGCGAAACCGTTACTGAAGCTGATGGGTACGCCTGCCGGAATTTTGGACATGGCGGAACTGTATCTGAAGATTTATTATCTCGGGATTCCTTTCCTTACAGTTTATAATTTCGGCGCGGCTATATTCCGGGCTAACGGAGATACTAAAAAGTCCTTGATGAGTCTGACTGTTTCCGGTTTCATCAACGTAGCGCTGAACGTATTCTTTGTGGTCTTCTGTGGCATGAACGTGGATGGCGTGGCGATTGCTACGGTTATTGCCAATGCCATAAGCGCAGCTTTTATCGTCTATTATCTGACAAAAGAGAACGGCTTGTTACATCTTGATTTAAGCAAGCTCCATTGGAATACGGATTTGATTCTGCAGGTGCTGAGAATCGGCATTCCAACCGGCATTCAGGGCATGGTATTCTCTTTTTCCAATATGATCATCCAGTTTGCCATCAACAGCCTGGGAGCAGTAGCCATTGCAGCATCTACCGTCTCTCTGAATTTTGAAATGTGGGCTTACTATATACTCACCGGGTTCTCCCAGGCCTGTACCGCCTTTGTGGGACTGAACTACGGCGCCAGAAAGCTGAAACGCTGCATCCAAATCACACGCTGGTGTATGCTGGAAGCCATTGTTGCCAGCATTCTTGTGGCGCTCTTCTTCGTTTTGTTGCGCAAACCGCTGGTGGCGTTGTTCACTGCTGACGCTGTTGTGGCAGAATGGACGTACCTGCGTATTTGCTCGATCATTTCTTTTGAATTCATCAGCATGGTGATGGATATCTTTTCCGGTGCGCTGCGTGGCTGGGGTTTTTCTCTTCTGCCTGCTGTCATTACTATTGTGGGTATCTGTGTTTTACGTGTCATTTACGTTTACACCGTCTTTGCCGCATGGCCTGACTTTAGTGTACTGATGGCAGTTTATCCCTTGAGCTGGTTTGTCACTGCAACCGGCATTACCATCGCTTTTTTTGCGGTAAAGAAAAAGGTCATTGCAAATGAGGATAGGTATTAGAAGAGGAGTTTGAGAACTTGAGGTTCCAAACTGGAACCTCAAGTGAAAGTTACGGTGGGCGTAGATATTTTCCGTATGTTTACACCGAGCAAGGCGTTTCGATGTTAGCCAGCGTTTTAAGAAGTAAAGGAATAGAATCAGATGAACTTTTTCGAAAAGGAAATTAAGAAGTCAGGCTTTTCTTCTGCCCAGTCGTCAGTCATTGAAACGGCGCAGGAAGAACAGAGTATGATTCCGCTGATTCCCTGTACCGCCTGCAACTATTGCGCCAAGTTCTGCCCTATGGATATTGGCATCTCTGGTTCGCTTACGGCAAAAAACATTTACACGCTTTATGGCAATCTGGATACAGCCATTTACCAGGAAGGCATTCTGGTTGGTAGCCATGGGCGTAGGCAGGCGGTGCACTGTACCCGCTGCGGTGCTTGCGAAGGCGTTTGTCCCCAGCATATTGAAATCCGCAAAAACCTTGCGGAGATTGCAGAATTGTTTGGACAGAAAGAGTAACTTCTGCTTTGTAACTCGAGAAGGAGGGGAACATTATGCCGAACAACAAAAACGAGAAGTTTTATGTAAAGTCTGTGTATCCTTATGAAACGGGCGAAACATATCGTTGCAGACGTTTAGAATAATGCTGTGAAGTCTTGAAAACACGCTGGAAGGTTCCATCTGGGATACTCATATATAAAGAATCGGGATTTTACTTAATATGATACGTTACGGCGGAAATAGAGTTTCGTATTACATTTTAAAAAGATTGGAAGGTTTTGTATGGACGCGTTAACATTGATTAAAACCAGACGCAGTACTCGCAAGTTTTTGCAGAAGCCGGTGGAACAGGAAAAACTGGAACAAATCATAGAAGCCGGTCGCTTTGCGCCCAGTGGCGGCAACAACCAGACCACGCACTTTATTGTAATTCGGGACAAGATGGTGTTACAGGAACTGGCCCGCATTGCCAGGGAAGAATTTGCAAAAATGGAGCTGGGCCCGGACACCTATGCGTCGCTGGCTACAGCTATCAGGCTGAGCAAGAATGGCACGTATGTGTTTCACTACAATGCACCTGTGCTGGTGCTGGCTGCCAACCGCATCGGCTACGGCAATAATATGGCGGACTGCAGTTGCGCAGTGGAAAACATGATGATTATGGCCAACGCGCTGGATCTGGGAAGTTGCTGGATTAATCAGGTCAACTGGTTGAATGCGAATCCTGCCATGATGGCATACCTGAAAACTTTAGGGCTGCAGGAAGACGAAGCGGTGTATGTAAGCGTGGTGCTGGGCTACCCGGATACGGTAGACGGTCTGCCGTTGCGCCGTGTGGTGGAACGCAAAGGCAATCCCGTGACCTGGGTGGGTTAGCAGGTAACGGTGATACGTTAAGGAGAAAATGGAGTATCGTATTGCCGACAAATGCCAAGATTTAACATAGAAGGAATAGAAGAAGCAAAGAATTTTATGGAAGAACACTATAAGGATAGAGTGTTGTAATTTATTGCAAAACAGTAACAGCGGAAAAGAGATGCAGCAAAATGCTTTTGCGCAGACTTTTCCGCTGCTGTTTTCTATGATATAATAAACTTTACAAATACTATCTTTACTGGGAGTAATTTCTATGTGGAAACCGGAAATAAAAAAAGCTTACATTGTCGGAACGGATGTGAAATTCCGGCAGCACGCCGGAAAGGAATATCCGCCCATCGGTTCCTTTGAGCCGAACGAGCAGGTTAAGCTGTTGAACACGGCGCTGATCGATAAGATGAAATGGCACCGGGTAAAACGCAAAAACGGCCAGTTCGTCTGGGTCATCGATTATTATCTGCATGTGCCGTTGCGCCAGTGATGGGAGGATGTGCCGTGACTGTGGAAAATAAACTTGTGCTGGTGCTGGGCGGAGCCCGCAGCGGAAAAAGCGAATTCGCGGAAAAATATGTGCTTCACGCCGGTTCTCTGTGCGGCTATATCGCTACGGCGGAAATACTGGATGAAGAAATGGCGGAACGGATCAAGCTGCATCAGTCCCGCCGGGGCCAACAGTGGATCACCTTTGAAGCGCCCTATGAGGCGGAGAAAGTTTTCCCGGAAGCGGGAGAGCGTACGGACGCTATTTTATTTGACGACATCACCATTTATCTGAGCAACATGTTATATGGAAAGAACGCACCGAAGGGAACAACGGCGGAAAAAGCTGCCGTGGTGCGCGGGCGGATGCAGGCGCTGCTGGACGCGGCACGAGCGTGCGGCAGGACGGTTGTGTTTGTTTCCAACGAAGTGGGCAGCGGCATTGTGCCGGATAACGCCATGGCCCGGGAATACCGGGATATTTCCGGTTGGGTGAACCAGCAGATCGGGGAAGCGGCCGACCAGGTTTTTTATGTGGTGGCAGGGCAGGCGGTGGATATCAAGCGGCTTGCGTTCCGGTTTGAATAAAATTATAGAAAACAATTTTTGCAATCTGTGTTCAGAATCGTTTTGGACTTTGTTATGAAGTGGAGCGCTTCTATGTTGGAAGATTTGTATATTGCGTTACCAAATGAGAATATACGGAACGAAGTTTTAAAAAACTGGAACGCTGTTCTGGCGCCGGGAGAAGATTTCGGGATCCTCCCAGGACTGACGGCGGATTATCTGATGATGACGGACGGGCGTGGCATCCGGGGGCTGAAGCCGGTGATGCTGCTGATGTGCGGCGATCACGGAATCTGCAAGTATGGCGTCAGCGCATTTCCCCAGGAAGTGACGCTGCAGATGATCAACGGGTATGGCAGAGGTACAGCGGGGGCCAACGTTATGGCCCGACATGCCGGCGCGGATATGGTCATTGTGGATGTGGGGACGAATTTTGATTTACAGGCTTTTTCTCATGTGCGGCAGTGCAAGATTGCCTGGGGCACGGAAGATTTTACCCAGGGCCCTGCCATGAGCTATGATCAGGCCGTGGCCGCGCTGGAAACCGGCATGCGGATTGCCGACGAAGCCATTGACGGCGGCTGTAATTTACTTGAGACCGGGGAGATGGGGATTGCCAATACCACGTCTACGGCTGCTATTGCGGCAGGTTTTCTGGATCTGCCCGCAGAACTGACCGTTGGCCGGGGCAGCGGCATCAATGACGAACGGATGAAAATCAAAACAGAAGTTGTCCGCAAAGGGCTTGAAATTAACAAGCCGAAACCCGGCGAGGGGATGGATGTGTTATGCAAAGTAGGGGGCTACGATCACGCGGGACTGGCCGGTATGATGCTGGCCGGGGCGGCGCGCCATGTGCCCACCATGGTGGACGGCGTGAACGCTACCGCGGCCGCGCTGATTGCTTACGGAATTAATCCGAACTGTGCGAAATATTTGCTTTGTTCCCATCTTTCTTCCGATTTGAGCGCGAAGAAGATGCTGGAAGTGCTGCAGTTGCAACCCATCGTCCATGCGGGCATGCGGTTAGGGGAAGGCACCGGCGCTTCGCTGGCTATCAGTATTTTGCGTTCCGCGCTGGATACGTACCGGGAACTGACAGGAGAGTAGCATGGCAGAGGAAAATCTGAAAACCAAAGGAACAGAGGTGGAAGAGGAAACCGGTTTCTGGAACCGGTTAAATATTCCATTGCCGGAACGTTCCACAGGCCCGTTCCGTTACCTGCGGGATTTTTTCACCTGTCTGGAATTTTTGACAAGGATACGGATGACGAAACGTGAGGTTTGGTTCCCGGATGATTTTGCCCGCTCTGTGCCTTATTTCCCGCTGGTGGGAGTCATTATGGGCACACTCATGTGGGGGGCGGCTCATGTTGGTACGCTGGCCGGTTTTTCCGGTAATGTGCTGGGCGTTTTTTTGGTGCTGGCGGAGCTGTTTTTTATCGGCACGCTGATGTACGACGGTTTTATGGACACAGCGGACGGCGTATTCAGCGGACGGACCCGGGAACGGAAGCTGGAAATCATGCAGGACAGCCATGTAGGGGCTAACGCTGTCATCGGCGCCATTATTCTGATCCTGGCCAAAGTTGTTTTGCTGGGTTCTTTTTCTTCTGCCATTTTAGGACCGCTGCTGGTTACCATGTATATTGTGACCCGGACGCTGATGGTCGTATATATCCTGAAGTTTCCCAATGCCAGACCCGGCGGTCTGGGGGAGATGTTTAAAACCGGCGGCAGTCCGGTTTATCTGGTGCTGGCCTTGCTTTTTGCGGCCGTGCTGCTCTTTTTGCTGGGACCGGTCTGGTGTAAGCTGGCGGCAGTCAGCTGTATTCCCTGTATCGCCCTGGCGTTTTACCTGAAGTGGAATCTGGGCGGCCTGACCGGTGATACCTTTGGTTTTTTGACGGAATGCGGCGACGTGATCGTATTGTTTTTAGCGTATTATTTTTTGAGATGAAATTAATAAACGGAGAGGGCAGATCTTTTAAGTCTGCTGTTCCTGGTTTTTAGAATCCGGAGAAATTTTTTACAATAAGGAACACGGAAATGCATATTGAAGAACTGGTTACAAATATTCAGCCCTTAAGCGGGAAAATTATAAAAGCTGCGCAGAAACGGTTTGATAATCTGATCAAACCGGTGGGTTCCCTTGCCAAACTGGAAAGCATGACCACGCGTTACGCGGGGATCATCGGCTCTTCGGATAAGCAGCTGATGACTGTACCCGAAACCCGTCTGCTGTTGCTGTGGGGGGAAGCGAAGCATGCGGCGGAGATTGAGGCCGTGATGTTGAAGAAGAAAGCGATTTCTGTTTATGCGTCCCATGTCAATGCGAAAGTGATTCCCCTTCTGGTCATCGGCGAAAATGCCTACGACCTGTTGGAAGAAGGAGCAATGCTGACGGGAGAATATATTGGGGAAGAAAAGGCCGGGCTGATTTGTCTCGGTACCTGCGAAAAAAATTTGAGACTGGACTGGCAGGAATTTTTGGAAGAGGAAGACGGCCTTGCCTTTTTGGGCAGGCTGCAGTGCCCGACCGTAGCGGCCATGACGGGCGCTATCCTGCAGGCGGCGGGGATGCGCGTGCCAATCATGCTGGACGGTGTGGCAACCTGCCTGGCGGCTTTTGCGGCTGCCAAATTTAATCCGTATGTACTGCAATACTGTTTTGCGGGCGATGAATCTGCGGAAGCTGGCAGCGCTGCGTTGTTGAATAAATTGCAACTGCAGGCGCCGCTGCGTCTTTCCCTGAACAATGCGGAAGGCGTAGGAGCTTTGACCTGCCTCCGGCTGTTTGACGCGGGCATTAAGGCCTATACGGAAATGGAAACCTTTGAAGAAGCCGGCGTGCATAACGAAAAGGAAGATTATTCCCTGAAGGTTCAGGAAGATAAGAAGAAAAATTCTCTGCAGGCATAAAAGAGATGTTATAAAGGGGAACGCTGCTGGCCAGAGCAGCGGAAGGAGGAAGGAACAGCATGGCTAAACTTTATCTGATCCGTCACGGTGAGACCGACTACAACAGTGAGCTGCGTTTTCAGGGGCAGATCGATATTCCCCTGAACTGGAAAGGGATTGAACAGGCAGAAAAGGTAGCGGATTTTTTAAAGGATATTCCGCTGCAGGTGATTTACACCAGTACGCTGCAACGCGCCAGAACCACGGCGGAGATCATCGGCAAAGCGAAAGGAATAAAACCGCAGGAAACGGACGCATTGCGGGAGATGAGTTTCGGTATCTGGGAAAATTTGAACAGCAAGGATATCCAGAAGAACTATGCAAAAGAATGGAAAGATTTTTTTGCGAGCCCTGCCAGTACGAAGATTCCTAAAGGAGAGAGCATGTCGGATGTGCAGAAGCGTGCCTACCCGGTAGTGCAGCAGATTTTAGATGAACATCCGGAAGGGGACGTGGCTTTTGTTGCCCACGGCGGAATTATCCGGGTGCTGATCTGCACGATGCTGGGGCTGGACCTGAACCGCGCCTGGCATCTGCATGTGGGCAATGCTTCCATAACCTGTTTTTATTACTGGGGTCGCTCTTACACGCTGGATTACGCAAACCTGACGCAATATTGAATACGCAATAGTAAGGCGCAGAAAAAGGCGTTGCAGTTTTACAGGAGACCGGCAAAATAATACGACTGATAATGAAAAAACGCCGAAAAAATAAATTTTACTAAAATTGTAACCAACAATATTGTAAATTAGCATTGACAAGTTTTCTATTTTTGATATACTTCACATTAGGATATCTCAAGGCCGGCTTAGTTTATTGTTTCGTTTTTGGCTCATTTTTCTAAGTACGTCAAATGGAAGAAGCGGTACAGTAAGAAGCATGTTGTTCCTATGGGGTACAAAGAAAAAGGAGTGACTTAACTATGTATGAAGACAAGACCCTGAAATGTGTGGAATGCGGTAATGATTTTGTATTTTCTGCATCGGAGCAGGAATTTTATGCAGAAAAAGGTTTCACCAACGAACCGAAACGCTGCTCTGCCTGCCGTGCTGCCCGCAAAGCCCGTATGAACGGGACCCAGCCGCGGGAAATGTTCAAAGCTGTTTGCGCTGATTGCGGCAAGGAAACGGAAGTTCCGTTCCGTCCTTCGGAAGACCGTCCCGTTTATTGCTTTGACTGCTTTAACAAACGCAAAGCAGGACATTGATAACGAATCATTTTTTTAGCAGCACAGGTTTGACCCATTGTATCCGAAACCGACTGTTTAACAGGCAGTCGGTTTATTTTTGTTTAGGAGACGCTGATTAAATGAGTTTGTGCGATGACCGAGGGCTTTTTGCGACTGACAAGGAAATGGCCCGAAAGCGTGCCGTAGCTACGTTGAGGGACATTGACGCAGTCAGTCACAAAAAGCACCGGTTAGCGTGCAGACGAATTAATCAGTGCTTCCTTTAATATTGCAGGGCTTTATGATATAATTAACATTAAATATGGATAGAAAGGGGTATTCCTATTTTAGAATTTAAAGAAGTCGCGGTAAAGGACCGCGCCCTGTTCGAATCGTATTTAAACAAACCGGAGCATTTCGGCTCGGAATGTGCCTTTACCAATCTGTATATCTGGCGGGATTATTACCGTACATGGTGGACGGAAAAATTCGGTTTCCTGCTGATTAAAGTGGAACTGGAAGGGGAGTCCTATTATCTGCAGCCCTTCGGAGGCAAAGACGAAGACCTGCCGCTTCTTGCAAAGGAAATTAAAGAAGCAGAGGGAGGGCCGTTTGCGTTCCGCGGTATTTATGAGTGCTCTCTGGACCGGCTAAGCTGCCTGAAGGGAGACGAAGAATTTACAGAGAACCGGGACAGCTGGGACTATGTGTATCTGCAGGAGGACCTGGCGACTTTGCGGGGACGCCGTTATCACGGACAGAAAAATCATTACAATACGTTTAAGCGAGAGAATCAGGATTACGTTTTTGAAATGATCAATCCGGAAAATTTCGCCGAGTGCCTGTATTTCGGGGAAGAATGGTGCAAAGTCCGGATGGATACGGATCCCAGTATCTTCTGGGAGATCCGCGCGTTACAGGAAGCTTTTGTGAATTTTGAGGCCCTGGGGTTACGTGGCGGGGCGATCCGCGTGAATGGGAAGATTGAAGCTTTCGGTTTTGGCAAGGCCATTAACGGAGAGGTGTGCGATGAAAACGTGGAAAAGGCCAACCCCGAGATACGCGGCCTGTACGCGGCGATTCAGACGGAGTGCGCGAAGTATGTGTGGCCGGACATGAAATATATCAACCGGGAAGAGGACATAGGGCTGGAAGGATTGCGCAAGGCGAAAGAAGCGCTGCACCCGGCGTTTATGGTGAAGAAATACAGTTTGCTAGTGAAATAAGGATTTCAAATTGAAGAACATCTTAAAACAATAGAAAGGTTATACTGGTGCTATGGTTTGCGTGCGATTACGGATAATTTATCGGCGTTTCCCTAATCATCAGATTTTAGGAATCTATGAACTGCATAATTGTTACTACGAATGAATTGCCCCAGGTCATGGCGCTTTGGGACTACTGTTTTGAGAAGAAGGATGATCCGTTTTTTCAATGGTATTTTCAGGAATACTGTTTGCAGCATAACCTGGTTTTGGGCGGTTTTTCCGAAGAGGACGGGCATCTGCAGAATATGCTGCACCTTAACCCTTACAGCATTTTGTTGCGGGGCCAGGAGGAGCGCGTTCCTTACATTGTAGGTGTGGCAACGGATCCGGCGGATCGGGGGCAGAACCTGACAAAAGAGCTGCTGCAGTCCGCATTCCGCCTGTTGCGGAGGAAGGACTGTGCCTTCGCGTTGCTGATGCCTGCCTATGCAGGGATTTATCAGAAATATGATTTTGCGTTTTGTTACCGCAAGCACGTGTATGAGATGCCGTTAGAGAAGCTTGTTATGCCGGTTCCTTCCGGAAAGCTGCGGATCCGGCATTTCAGTTCTTATGGCAGCAAACTGTTTGAAGATTTGTATCTGGCGTTGGCGGAGGGATATAACGGCCTGCCGATCCGTACGGATTTCCAGTGGCGGAAGCTGCTTACGGTGCACCAGCTTGAAAAAGTCCAGGCGGCGGTTGTATATCATGGCAGCGAGCCAAGGGGCTACATGTTTTATCAGATTACGGACGATAAGACATTCCTTATTCAGGAACTGGTGGCCCTGACGCCGGACGCCAAGTGTGCGCTGCTTCGGTATGCCGGCGAACACTGTTCGGTGGCGGATAAGCTGTACTGGGAAGCCATGGAAGACGATCTGACCTGGCTTGATTTTCCGGATGCGGACCGGGCCGGACGGGTGAAACCGTTTATGATGGCCCGTTGCTTTGACGCGGTGCAGGCGCTGCAGCGCTATGAAGTGCCGGAAAACTGTCCGGACGGGCAGGTCACCCTGTTGCTGCAGGATAAGCTGCTGGAAGAGAACAACAGCCTTTTGACCCTTGCTGTGGATACCGGCAGCCTGTATCTGGAAAAAACAACAGGCGATGCGGACGCAGTGATCCCCATGGGCGCTTTTACACAGCTGTATTTTGGGGCGCTTACTTTCAGCCAGCTGGTAGAAGCAGGTAAAATCAGGATGCGATCCTATACGCCCGGATTACTTTCCTTCCTTGACGCATTGTTTCCAAAATGCGTGAACTTTATTAATGAATATTATTAAATCGTTTTACATTTTTTCTATTCACGGAGGCCAGAACATGAGTGACATCAGACGAATTTATGTGGAGAAGAAAGATGCATTTGCCGTAGAAGCGAAAGGACTGCTGTCAGATCTTAAAAACAATCTGCTGATGGACGGACTGGAAAAGGTCCGCATACTGGCCCGTTATGACGTGATGGGTCTTTCGGAAGAAGAGTTTGCCCTGGCGCGACAACTGGTACTGTCTGAACCGCCTGTTGATATGGTTATGGATGATCTGGTTTCCGCGGCGGATGAAAAGATGTTTGCGGTGGAACTGCTGCCCGGTCAGTACGACCAGCGGGAAGATTTTGCGGCCCAGTGTATCCAGCTGATTACCCAGAAGGAAAAACCACTGGTGGCTGCCGCTAAAGTGTTTGTTTTGAAAGGTCGTCTGACCGACGCTGAGTTTGAAAAAGTTAAAAAATATCTGGTGAACCCCATCGAAGCAAGGGAAGCAGCGCTGGAGAAACCGGAGACGCTGGAAGATACATGGGAAGAACCGGCAGATGTGGAAAGGCTTATCGGTTTTTTGGAATTGTCTGCAGACGCAGTGGCCGCCATGCAGAAAGACCTGGGTCTGGCCATGAGTGTGGAAGACCTGCTGTGGATCCAAAAATATTTTAAAGAGGAAGAGAAGCGTGTGCCTACCATTACGGAGATTCGCGTATTAGATACTTATTGGTCTGATCATTGCCGCCATACCACCTTTATGACCAATCTGGACAAGGTGGAAATCGAACCGGGCTATTATACAAAACCAATTGAGGATGCCTTTAAGCAATATCTTGCAATCCGTGATAAAGTTTACGGTAAGAAAACAGACCGTCCCATCACCCTGATGGACATGGCCTGCATTGCCACGAAAAAATTAAAGAAAGAAAACAAATTCCCGGACAACGACGACTCCGAGGAAATTAATGCCTGCTCCATCGTTGTGCCTGTAGAAATCGACGGCAAGAAGGAAGACTGGCTGGTGATGTTCAAAAACGAGACCCATAACCATC
>CAJODT010000001.1:29426-85216 GCA_905233365.1 uncultured Succiniclasticum sp. | reverse complement strand
TTTCCCCTTTGTGATGACGCATTTCAACGGGACAGATGAAGCGGCACACCGTCATGATTATGAAGGTAAAGCCGATTTTATCTCCCGTATAGATAAAGAGTTTTTAGAACCGTTGCTGGATACGACAGAGGAACCGTTGCGAATTGTAATCTGTGGCGATCATGTGACCAGCAGTGTGACGGGAAAGCATACCCGTGGCAGGGGACCGGTGGTAGCTGCGGAAACCAAAACCGGACATCGGCCGACCTGCCATATTGCAACGTACAGGGATATTGTAGACTTTTTAATGAAAGAGAGTGAATAAAATGGCAAAAGCAATCATGATACAGGGGACTATGTCAAATGCAGGAAAAAGTCTGGTAACAGCAGCATTGTGCCGCATCTTCCATCAGGATGGAAAACGGGTGAATCCTTTTAAATCCCAGAATATGGCCTTAAATTCCTTTATTACAGCTGAAGGCGCGGAGATGGGACGGGCGCAGGTTGTGCAGGCAGAGGCTGCCGGGGTAAAGCCCAGTGTGCTGATGAACCCGATTCTTCTGAAACCGACCAGCGACAGCGGTTCTCAGGTGATTGTCAACGGTGTGGCCATCGGTACGATGCCGGCCGTGGAATATTATAAGTTTAAGACAAAGCTCATTCCAGATATCATGAAGGCCTATAATACGCTGGCAGACAAAAGTGATATTATGGTCATTGAAGGGGCGGGCAGTCCGGCGGAAATCAATCTGAAAGCACAGGATATTGTAAACATGGGCATGGCCAGAATGGCAAAATCGCCTGTATTGCTGGTGGCTGATATTGACCGTGGCGGCGTTTTCGCATCCATCTATGGAACGCTGATGCTGTTAGATCCGGAAGAACGGGCGATGGTAAAAGGTGTCATCATCAACAAATTCCGTGGTGATGTGAGTATTCTGAAACCCGGTCTGGACATGCTGGAAGAGAAAACCGGCATTCCTGTGATCGGTGTTCTTCCTATGATGAATGTGGACATTGAAGATGAAGACAGCTTATCGGAACGCCTGACCCAGGTGAAAAGTAAAAAGGCCTTGATTGATATTGCCGTTGTTAAGTTCCCGCGTATGTCCAATTTTACGGATTTCAATGTGTTTGAACTGATTGACGGCGTATCGTTGCGTTACGTAAAGAGTACGGAAGAACTGGGCAATCCGGATATGATCATTCTTCCCGGCACTAAAAATACCATTGATGATTTAAAGTGGATGCGGCAGAACGGTTTGGAAACAGCTGTACTACATAAAGCTAATAACGGAACGGTTGTATTTGGTATCTGTGGCGGATACCAGATGCTGGGGCAGAACCTGTCTGATCCCTTCGGTTATGACAGCGGGCATACGGGAAGTGTTACGACCGGTATGGCACTTCTGAACATGGAAACGGAATTTGTGGAGAATAAACGTACCATCCAGATGAAGGGCCATTTCAACCGGGTGGAAGGTATTTTCTCCGGTTTAGGCGGTATGGAGTTTTACGGCTACGAAATTCATAGCGGCATTACCCGGTTAGAAACTAATAAAGCGCTGAACACAGTGGAACCGATCAATGAAAAAGCGGAGCCTTTTGCAGAGGGAAGCCAAACGGTACGTGGCGGTATGCAGGTATATGGGACCTATATCCATGGTATTTTTGACGGGGAAGGTATTGCCGCTAAAATAGTGGAAGCACTGCTGGCAAAGAAGGGCTTGAGTATGGATGACGTCAAAGTGATTGATTACCAAAAATATAAACAACAGCAGTATGATTTGCTGGCTCGGAGCGTGCGCGAGCATCTGGATATGAAACGGGTTTATGAAATTATAGACAAAGGGTTGTAATAATATAACAGGGAATATGCTGGCAACGCCTTTGTCTTCAGGAAGACGCAATAATCCGTGTTTCCTGTAGTGTTGAGATGGAGAAGAGCATCACATGGATAAAAGCAAACTGGGCCTGATCCATATTTATACTGGTGATGGAAAAGGTAAGACTACTGCTGCGTTAGGCTTGATTTTGCGGGCCAGCGGCAGGGGGCTGAACGTTGTTCTGGGACAGTTTCTGAAAGGAAGGGAAACTGGAGAATTGCATACTCTTTCCTTGTTGCCGGGTGTAAAGGTATTTCGAGGCAAACCGCTGACCAAGTTTTCTTTCCAGATGAATGAACAGGAAAAAGCAGAAGTATTGCAAGGTCATAATGAATTTATTAAGGAATTGGCCTCATATTGTAACAACAATGATATTGACCTTTTGGTCCTTGATGAAGTGATCGGCGCCTGCGGAACGCATCTGTTGGACGAAAGGCTTCTTATTGATTTTCTGAAACATAAGCCTGCGCATTTGGAAGTGGTCATGACAGGACGCAATCCGTCAATGGAATTGCTAGATATGGCTGATTATGTTTCAGAGATTTGTAAACGGAAGCATCCCTTTGATAAAGGCATTCCGGCCAGGGAAGGAATTGAAAAGTAAAACCGGTTGCAGCGTATTGTCGAATTCCTGTTGTTTAGGTATAATATTGTTACTGCATGCCGTGGTAAAAGCTGCAAACACATTGCAGTGATGATATAGTTTATTTAGTGACCAAGGAGGAAGCACATGAATCTGGAAAATGTACTGCCAATGGATATTGAAAAACGCAGTTTTGAAATTATTTCTGAAGAATTAGGAGAATTAAAATTAGATCCGGATAAAGAAAGCATCATCAAACGTTGTATCCACACGGCGGCTGATTTTGATTATGCCCGAACATTGCGGTTCAGCGACAATGTGGTGGAAGATACGCTGTTTGTCATGAAAAAAGGCGGATTTACAATTGTCACAGATACCAAGATGGCGCATGTGGGTATCAACAAAGCAGCATTGGCAAAGCTGAATGGTGAAGCAGTCTGCTTTATGAGCGATTCGGATGTGGCAGCCCGTGCAAAAGAAGCGGGAAGTACCCGGGCTGCTGCATGTATGGAAAAAGCAGCAACGTTGCAAGGACCGGTGATCATCGCTGTTGGCAATGCACCGACGGCTTTGGTCCGTCTGGACGAATTAGTTAAAGAAGGTAAAATTAAACCTGTGCTGGTCATTGGTGTACCGGTTGGTTTTGTTAATGTGGTCCAGTCCAAAGAAATCATTATGGCCAGCGGAATTCCGTATATTGTTGCGGTAGGCCGCAAAGGCGGCAGCAATGTGGCGGCGGCTATCTGTAATGCGTTGATGTACAAGCTGACCAGTGAGCAGGAAAACAGAAAATAAAAGTTTGAGATTATTTGCAATATGATTTACAACTCGGGATTTCCCGGCAGGAGATCCTGAGTTTTCCATTTTAAAGACAAAGATTATTCGATAAGAAGTTTAGCTTTTTCAATCAGTTGTGTTATAATATACAATATATTTTTTCTGCATATTAATAGTTATTGGAGGTTCTTTAAAGTGCCAAGTTTGGATTTGATAAGAGTTAATAGGGATAAATGTGTAAAATGCGGATTGTGCGTGGCAGATTGTCCGGCATGCATATTGGATTTGGGGGAAAATGGTCCGGAATGCAATGTGGACCGGGGATGTATGAGTTGTGGCCATTGTGTCGCAATCTGTCCTACCGGTGCTATAGATAATAAATATACGCCACGGGAAGAAATGGCCCCGGTACCCGTAACATTGATTTCCGAGCAGCAGGCCTATGATTTTCTCCGTTCCCGCCGCAGTGTGCGCTTGTTTAAGCAGCAGGTTCCGAAGCAGGAAGAGATTTTAAAACTGCTTAATATCTGCCGTTATGCGCCGACAGCGGGCAACAGCCAGAGTATGTATTTTACAGTCATATCCAATCCGGATACGCTTGCTGCAATCCGCGAGGCAACCGCTCAATGGATGACGGAAGAAGTTGAAAAGGGTACAGTAAACAAACGTTATTTCAAAGCAGTTTTGCATACGTTTTATGAGAAAAAGGTTGATATTATTGGACGCAATGCCCCGATGCTTATCTTTGTATCTACCAGGCGCCTGAATGTGACCGGCGTAAGTAACAGCGAACAGTGCCTGGCATATGCTGAACTTTTTGCGCCAGCTATTGGTCTTGGAACTACTATTGCAGGATTTATCCAGACCTGCGGAATTGCCGGATATCAGCCGTTGCTGGATCTGGTGGGAATTCCGCCCAAGCAGAAGCTGGTAGGCTGTATGATGGTTGGGTATCCCAGAGTCAGATATAAACTGATGCCGGAACGCCAGCATCTGAAATGTGAATTCCGGGAGTAGGAACCATATCCGGTAATTATTTTATGATATAGTTATAGCTACTTTGAATTATGAATTGAGATATTGGATATGAAGTGTTATAATAATATAGAACTAAACATTCATTGCAATGTTGGTTTAAAATGTTTGTTAAAAATGGGAGGAAGAGAGCATGAAAAAATCAGTAGCATTTTTAGCAACAGCATTATTGTCACTGTCCATGTTGTTCAGCGGTTGCGGCGGCGGTGACAAGAAGGCAGAGGCTCCGAAAGCAGATAACGCGGCAAAAGAACTGACGGTGTATACTGCCCGTGCCGAAAGCCTGAATAATGCGGTTATCAAGAACTTTGAAAAAGACACGGGTATTAAAGTAAATGTTGTGGTAGCAGGTACGGGGGAAGTTGTAAAGCGCGTAGCTTCTGAAAAGGCAAATCCGCTGGGAGATATTTTATGGGCTGGCAGCGAAGCAATGCTGGCTTCAAAGAAAGAACTTTTCCAGGAATATGTTTCCAAAGAAGACCCGAATATGATGGATGAATTCAGAAATACAACTAAATTCTTCACACCGGCATTTTCTGATCCGACAGTCATGGTCGTAAACAAGAAGATGAAGGGTGATATGAAAATTGAAGGGTTTGCTGATTTGCTGAATCCGGCGTTAAAAGATAAAATCGCATTTGGCGATCCTGTAAATTCCTCTTCGGCATTCCAGTCTCTGGTCGTTATGTTGTATGATATGGGTAACGGTGACCCCTTCAGCAAAGAAGCCTGGGATTATTGTGATAAATTCCTGAAACAACTGAATGGAAAGATGATGAACAGTTCCAGCCAGGTTTATAAGGGGGTAGCCGGCGGTGAATACATTGTCGGTCTGACCTGGGAAGATCCGGCGGCGACGCTGGTTAAGAGCGGAGCTCCTGTAGAGGTTGTATTCCCGAAAGAAGGCGCTTTGTATGCTCCGCAGTCCGTACAGATCATTAAAAACTGCAAGCATCCTGAAAATGCGAAAAAGTTTGTCGATTATATGCTGAGTGAAAAGATCCAGAATCTGGTAGGAACCACGCTGACGGTTCGCCCGCTGCGCAAGAACGCCAAGCTGGCTGATTATATGACTCCTTCCAGCAAGATTAAAATTGCCCCGAAGTTTAACGAGAAGTGGGTATCCGAAAACAAAGATAAATTTACCAAAGAATTCACCAAACACCTGGAAAAATCAATGTAAATTTAAAACGGCATAAGGAAATGCGGGGTCATTCCGTTATCAATTTGTGCTGAAGCTATGAATGGCGCCAATATTCTGATTGGCGCCATTTTGTTATTCAAAGGAGAATTCTGATGAGTGTTTCAATTGATATTGATAATGTAATAAAAAAATATGAGGATACAATTGTAATCAACGGTTTGTCCCTGAAAATCCATCCGGGAGAATTCTTTACGTTATTGGGGCCTTCCGGCTGCGGTAAGACCACCTTATTGCGTATGATTATCGGATTTAACTCTATTGAAGGCGGAACGATAAAAGTTGACGGAAAGGTGATTAATGATATTCCGGTCAATAAGCGTAATATGGGCATGGTATTCCAGAATTATGCGATTTTCCCCCACATGTCAGTTTTTGATAATGTGGCTTTCGGTCTGAAGCAGCGTAAGGTCCCTGCAGCGGAAATTGAAAAGTCTGTTGTTGAGATTTTGGATGTGGTAAAGATCGGACACTTAAAAGACCGTATGCCAACGCAGCTTTCCGGCGGGCAGCAGCAGCGTGTAGCTCTGGCCAGGGCAATCGTTATCCATCCTCAGGTACTTCTTATGGATGAACCTTTATCCAATTTGGATGCGAAATTACGTGTAGAAATGCGTAATGCCATTAAAAATATCCAGCAGCAGGTTGGTATTACAACTGTATATGTTACGCATGACCAGGAGGAAGCCCTGGCAGTTTCCGACCGTATTGCTGTTATGCATGACGGCGTCATCCAGCAGGTAGGTTCTCCGCAATATATTTATCAGCGGCCAGCCAATCGTTTCGTATCTACATTTATCGGTCTGTCAAATATTTTTAAGGCTGTTATCCGGAAAAACGGCGCACAGCATATTCTTTCCTTTGGCAGATATCAGGTGCCGATGCGGACGCTGGACGCCACTGCAGTTGCTAAATACGCTGCAACCTGCGGAAAGACAGACATCCCTGTAACCGCCGCTGTCCGTCCGGAAGAATTTACCGTACATATGGACGGGGAGGGCATGGACGCGGTTGTGAATTACAGTGTGTTTTTAGGGATTTCTACACATTACTTCCTGACCATGGCTGACGGTCAGGAGGTTGAAGTTATCAGTCCGTCGGATGTCGGACGGATCATTCCTAATAATACACCTGTTAAATTGCGTGTTGAAGCAGAACGTATCAATGTGTTTACAGAGGACGGGATGCAATCACTGATTATCCAGACAGAAGATATAAATGGAAATCGAATTGGTGGTGAAGACGCATGAAAAAGCCAAATATCTGGACCGGATTTACACTGGTGATACTGTGTTTTTTCCTTTTGTTTGTAGTGTATCCTTTGTTTTTGATCATGTATCAGAGTGTAGTTGATCCTGAAACACATGCGCTGACCTTTGATTATTTTACAAAATTTTTTGGCCGTAAATTTTATTGGAGTACGTTGGTCAACAGTTTTAAAGTAACCATTTGTGCAACATTGCTGGCTGCCATAATCGGTTTGCCAATGGCTTATGTACTCCGCAGTTATAAAATACCTTACAGCAAATATGTCAATATTTTAATTGTAATTTCATATCTGTCTCCTCCTTTTATCGGTGCTTATGCGTGGATTCAGCTGCTGGGACGTAACGGCTTTATCACGCAGATCATCAATAAACTGCCGGGCGTCCAGTTCGGAGGCATTTATGGTTTTGCAGGCATCGTCCTTGTATTTTCGCTGCAGTCATTTCCTTTGATCTACATGTATGTTTCCGGAGCTCTGAAAAATCTTGACAGTTCCTTAAATGAAGCGGCAGAAAGTCTGGGATGCAATGCGTTCCAGCGCGTAACGCGAATTATCCTTCCGCTGGTCATGCCTTCTTTGCTGGCAGGTTCACTGCTGGTTTTTATGCGGGTGTTTTCAGACTTCGGTACCCCCATGCTGATTGGGGAAGGGTTTAAGACATTTCCGGTATTGATTTACACGCAGTTCATGGGCGAAGTCAGTACCGACGACCATTTTGCTGCAGCCTTGTGCGTTATCGTAGTGGTCATTACGTTGTTCCTGTTCTTTCTGCAGCGCATCATAGCAAAGCGCTATTCCTATG
Organism: uncultured Succiniclasticum sp.; assembly: GCA_905233365.1. GTDB lineage: Bacteria > Bacillota > Negativicutes > Acidaminococcales > Acidaminococcaceae > Succiniclasticum. The sequence goes on along the minus strand of CAJODT010000001.1, from coordinate 77,686 downwards.
CCATGACGGCGTTAAAACCCATGCAGCCTGTTTACGCTAAAGGAAGCCAAAAGTTTTTTGCGTATCTGTTTGTATACGGGGTAGCGTTTATTGCCATGCTTCCACAGCTGACGGTTATCTTTACATCTTTCCTGGAAACCGTAGGCGGCGCAGTATATACAGGGAAGTTTTCTTTGATGAATTATGAGAACACGTTGTTCTCAAAAGATAATATTTCTATTTTCAATACGTATGCTTTTGGCATATGTGCTATCGGAATAGTAGTTGTACTGGGAATCCTGATCTCGTATCTTACGGCGCGCAAGCCTTCTTTACTTACAAACATCCTGGATACGTTAACCATGTTCCCATATATTATTCCAGGTTCTGTTTTAGGTATTGCACTGCTGTCGGGTTTCAATTCAGGGATTCTGGTTTTGTCCGGGACGGCTTTAATCATCATTATTTCTCTGACGATCCGGCGTATGCCTTATACGATTCGGTCAAGTACGGCTATTATTTCACAGATTTCACCCAGTGTGGAAGAAGCGGCAGTGAGCCTGGGTGCCAGTGAGTTTAAGTCTTTCCGGAAGATTATGGTTCCTATGATGCTTCCGGGCGTTTTGGCCGGCGCTATCATGAGCTGGATAACTCTTATCAGCGAATTGAGTTCCAGTATTATTTTATATACCAGCAGTACCAGTACGCTGACGGTTGCGATTTATGCAGAAGTAATCCGCAGCAATTTTGGTAATGCTGCTGCTTATTCGACCATACTGACCCTGACTTCTATTGTATCGTTGTTAATATTCTTCCGCCTCACACATAATGAAGATGTCAGCGTTTAATAATCATCGCTTATATCATTTCACACAAAAATCAAGATATTATCATTTTGTAAATGTTATAATAGCCTTGTTATAACGAGAGCCTGCTCATAGTCTTACTAATTTTGATAAGAGCATAAAGGAGGTATTCTGAACATGGCAAAATATTTAGGCGGCACGGACAGTCAGCAGGAAGAGGTTAAGGCTGAACTGATAACTCCGGGTCTATTGAACAATGATTTCGTGTTAAATGTTTCTACCGGAATTTTTTCGAAAGAGAAAATCGGCATCAAAGACAATATTTCATTTTATGAGGAAGTGACACAGGAAAACGAAAAGAAGTTCAGTATTGGATGGGGTATTGTCGGCCTTGCGATTTTTGGCCCGTTAGGCGCTTTAGCCGGCGCTATCCTTGGCGGTGACAACAAGACGAAACATGTCATCGCTGCGCAATTGGAAAACGGTTTGCGCTTTGTCGTCCAGCTGGATCAGGATGAATTTGTTAAATGGGTAAATCTGATGCCTCATAAAGCGGTCCCTTCAGGAGAAGAGGTGTGAACGGGTTTCCTGTTCGGATTTCATAAAGTAAATGCTGTTAACAGTAGTTTGCGAGAAGGCCATTGGCAAGTATGCAAACTGATTCTTCGGCATTTCCTGAAATTGTCCTGAGAGGTTGGCATGATAGGTTTGAAAGGATTTCACCGCAGGTTGCTGTTTGTGCTTTTTCTGGCAACGGTAACAATGCTTATTGCAGGCTGTGGGGAAGAAGAAAAATTTAATAAAGAAAAGGCTCAGATTCTGGATGAATTGAAGCAAGTCCAACTGATCAGGGTTCCGGATGGCTTGGAAGGAGATTCGCTGGACGCGGCGATTGATGAGTTGGCGCCCAAACATAAGGCGGCGTTGGAGCAAATTGACAACCGGTTGAAAGCATTAGGCGACAAGTATGAGAAAGCAGACGCCAAATTTAAAGCGGATACGGAAGAAATTCGAAAGACGTTGAAGCAGGAACACATAGAATGGCTGAAAGCTGCTGTTGCCCCAAAGATTAAAGGTGATCCGGTGATGGGAGTCGGTATCGGCTGCCGATGGAAAGAAATTGAAGAAATTCTGGGTGAGCCGATAGAAAAGAAACAAACTTCCGGCTTAAAAGAGTTTAAGTATTCCGGGCTTGTGTTCAATGAAATCAGGGATTATGGCGAGACGTATGGGAAACCTTTACCGCCATCTTATGGACCGGACGCATATTACATGACCGGAAACGGATATAAAACGGGAAGCGGCATACAGGTTGGAATGACAAAAGCAGAGATACTTGAATGCTACAAGGGAAAGCTTTCTTCTTTGGATGATCATACCGATTCGCGGTTTATCATCATGCAGTACGATCCCACACCAGACCATAAGCATGCATATAACCAGTATATGCAATTGACAAACGGAAAACTGAACAGGCTGATTGTAGCCAAACACTGATCATTGTTTCCTTAACAAAAAATACCGCAGGTATTCATGATTATTTATCTGAATGCTGCGGTATTTTCATTTTAATTTTAAGAAGGTTGATTTGGGGTTCATTAAGTGCGTTCTGCGGTGATGAGGCCGGATCAAACATATTTAACCGTTGTTACTATATAAGAAAGTCATTTCGCGTTGTTCATTTGTAATAAATTTTTTATATACTCTTCATCGGGAGTGGCATAAAAGGTTTTTTGATTTGTAAAAACAACAAAACCAGGTTTGGCGCCAGATGGTTTTTTGACAAAACGTCTTGGCACACAGTCTACCGGAACCTGGCTGCTGCCACGGGCTTTGCTGAACCAGGCGGCCAGCTGGATGGCAGCATTCAAAGCTTCCGGCTCCGGTTCGGGAAGTGTTGATTTAATTAATACGTGACTGCCGGGGATTTTCTGTACATGCAGCCAGAGATCGCTTCCTGTACCGATTTTGAAGGTCGCTTCTTCATTTTGGCGATTGTTTTTGCCAATGTAAATTGTGGTTGAATCAGAAAAAATAATCTGAATAGGAGAGGATTTACCGGAAATCTGCATTTTCCGCCTGGGAACAGGCAGGATTCCTGCTTTTTGCAGTTCCTCTTTGATTTCTTCTGTTTCCTGTCTGGTGGTTACGAATTGCAGGCTTTCCTCCACACCTTCCAGCCAAGTCCGCATATCCCTCGCTTCTGCTAACTGGATAGCAACTTCTTCCTTTGCCCGTTTCAGTTTATTGTATTTTTTATAATACTTCTGTACATTTTCTGCCGGGGTCAGTGCGGGAGATAAGACAACCTGGAGAGAGTTGCCGTCATAAATATTGGAAACGGTACAGGACTCAGCTCCTTTATGAACCTTGTACAGCGAAGCCATCAGACTGTCAGCAATAATTCGATAGGTATCCGCATCGTTGGAATGTGACAGGTCCTGTTGCAACGCACAGATTTTTTTATCTGTTTTACGCAGCTCCGACAAGATTTCTTTCTGTAATAATACCTGATCAGGGAGTTTAACCGGTTGTAACAGTGCCGTATAACACAGGGCCTCATTAATGGTAGGGAAGGTTTCAGGACGGCAGTTTTCCGGAACATAAGCAATGGGGAACGGAAAGATGGTCTGGCACAGATTGCTGTTGCTGATAATTGCGGTGAATGTTTGCGCCGAATAGTTTACGGTTACTGCTTTTTGTAAATCGGCAATCACTGAAGCCAGACGGCTTCTGTCCATCGGGGTGAGATATGTGGCGTTTAACGGAACTTTTGCAGCAAAGAGCAGTTGTAAGGCGGTAGCTTTGCCAATCCCTGTAGTTTCTTTTACCAGCTGTTTCCATAAGGAACTGGTAACTTCATCGGGAAGGGCTGCAACGATTGCCTCAGGGGATGCGGTTAAAATGTTCAGGCCTGTCTGCAAAGGCGGCGGATTATAAATATACCCTGGCTGGATGACACGGACAGAGTTCATAATAGGACTGACATGTTTAATGCTATCCACTATTTGTCCGCTTTCTGCTAAAATCAGATTGGCGTTTTTACCGGTGAGTTCAACAATAATCTGTTTTGTAATAATCTGACTGCCTCTTCCTAACAAACTGATTTCCAATTCGATAATACGATCCAGACCGTATTGATGTATCCTGGTGATTTTTCCTTCTTCCAGCTGCTTGCGTAACAACATACAGAATGCCGGGGGTTCCTGTGGGTTGTCAGGCGCTTTGGACGTGAGCCGGGCAGCGGGAGAAGCGCCGTTGACATCGATGATAAGATGAATTGCGTCATGAACCCTTTTCAGTGAAAAACATACGATGTGGTCTGAAGGCATACCTATTTTGTAAATCCGGCTTCCGGTAATTTCCTGTTTCAGGTATTCTGTCAGTGTATATAAGGCGATTCCTTCCAAATTCATGGTTTATCTTCCTTTTTCTTTAATTTATTTGACAGTCTGGTTGCGTTCATATTCACAATGGTTTATAATATCGGTACAGTTTCCGTTTTTATTTTCAAGTATATCATATTTTGTCCAAAATATCTTTCGGAGGAAGCAGTATGAAAAATATTTTCCTAACATTATTACTTTGCACTCTTATGTCCAGGTGTTTTGCTCTGACTCCAATGACAGACGAAAATATGATGAAAGCCGTTCAATATGGTATTGCCAGTAAACAGGATAATCAGACTCTGTATCAATTGTTGACTCCCTGGATGATAGCGGAACGGACATTGAATAACCCGTATCGCCAGAAAGAAAGTATTTTTGTTTACACGCCGTATCTGTTAGCTGCTATTCATGCCAGAGATAAGGTTGAAGAGTCGCGGGTGCCGGAACTTTCGGAAATACGGAAAGCAATTCAGGAATATGATGGTATTACGCTGATCGGGGCAAGGCTTAATTCTCCCGTTGTTTTGCGGGAAGACGAATATACGGTAAGGCTGGTACAGGACAAAACAAACCTGGCGCCCTATGCAATCAATTATCTGCATCATGAGATGATCAATAAAATTGATAAACAGCAGGAAGCTAAAAAAGCAAATCAGCCGGATGACGGGAAGCAGCTGACGAGACAGGAAAAGAAAGAAGAGAATGCTGTAAAGACCGAAAAAGTTGCGGTACTTGAAATGCAGTTTTATTTTGACAGTTCCCAGTTTAATCCAGCACAGCGGTATACAGTTTTAATTTCCGATAAGTATTGCGGAGAACGCCGTTTTGATGTGGATCCGAATGCGATGAGGTAGTATTTTACAGATATGATTGCACTGGCTTTATAGTATTTTGCTGTCACTCAGGCGACAGCAAAATATTAGATAATACAAATTTGACTTAATGGAGGCTTAATAATGGTCAAAAGCATGACCGGTTTTGGCCGGGGATGTTATGAAGAAGAGAATTTTTCTGTTACGATAGAAATTAAATCTGTCAATCACCGTTATAATGAAACGGCAATCCGTCTGCCGCATTTTCTGAACCCTCTGGAAGACAAAATTCGCAAAACCATCCTGGCTTCTGTATCCAGAGGCCGTATCGATGTTTTTGTAACAGCCAGGTACACGAATCAGGATGCGGTGAATGTTACAGTTGATAAAGCTCTGGCGGAAGCCTATCATAATGCGCTGCAGGAAGTGGGTCAGGCAATCGGCATTACTTCTCCTTCCATCAGTGAGCAGGCGGAAGTGCTGTATCTGGCCCGCTGCCCGGAAGTGATTACCGCGAAAGAGGGATTGTTCGACTGCGACACTTACTGGCCAAAAATTAAACAGGCAGTGGATCAGGCTGTGGACGCACTGGTAGCCATGCGTGAATCAGAAGGCATAAATATAGCAGCAGATTTTTATAAACGGCTTGACCTGATTGAACACAATGTGCTGGAAATTGAAAAGCGTTCCCCGGAGGTAGTAGCAGAATATCAGGCCAAACTGAATGAACGCCTGGATGCACTGCTTGCCGATAAAAAGATAACGGCAGACCCGGACCGTGTGTTGCAGGAGGTTGCTATTTTTGCAGACAGGGTAGCCATAACAGAAGAAATTGTCCGGCTGAAAAGCCACATTCGCCAATTCCGGATGATTTTGGAGGCAAAGCAGCCGGTGGGACGCAAGCTGGATTTCCTGATTCAGGAATTTAACCGGGAAGCCAATACCATTGCGTCTAAAGCGAATGATTTTGAACTGGCAAAAATTGTGGTGGATGTGAAAGCTGAAATTGAAAAAATCAGGGAACAGGTTCAAAATATTGAGTAAGTGTAATTTAGAACAGGAGTAATTATGAGCATCAAGATGATCAATATCGGTTTTGGCAACATAGTCTCTGCCAATCGCATCATTGCGGTCATCAGTCCGGAATCGGCGCCGGTCAAGCGTATTATTTCCGAGGCCAGGGACAAAGGCCTGCTGATTGATGCGACGTATGGAAGAAAGACACGTGCTGTTATTGTTACAGACAGCAACCATGTGATTTTGTCAGCTGTACAGCCGGAAACTGTTGCAAATCGCTTTAACCCTGACATGGAAGGAATGAATCCATAATGAAAAAAGTATTAGATAAACCGCAGGGCCTGTTGCTGGTTGTATCCGGTCCCAGCGGCGCCGGCAAAGGAACCATCTGCAGTTTGCTTCGCAAGGAATTGCCGGAACTGTCTTATTCGGTTTCCGTTACAACGAGAGCGCCCCGGGAAGGGGAAGTTGACGGCAAGGATTATTTTTTCAAAACCGTTGCCCAGGTCAAAGATATGATATTCCGGGGGGAACTGCTGGAATACGCACAGGTTTATGGCAATTATTACGGAACGCCGAAACCCTATGTGATGGAGTTACTTAACAAAGGCAAGGATGTTTTGCTGGAAATTGATATCCAGGGCGCCCTTCAGATAAAAAAAGTGTTTCCCTATGGCGTTTTCGTTTTTGTAGTGCCGCCTTCCCTGGATGAATTACGGGCCCGTATCTATAAGCGTGGTACAGATGCGGAAGAAGTAATAGAAAAGAGATTGAAGGCAGCGACCAGTGAATTGAGCTATGCCAGCGAATATGATTATATCATTGTCAACGACGTAGCGGAAAATGCAACGCAACGGGTACTGACTCTATTGGAAGCAGAACGGTACCGTGCGGGGCGGACTTATTTCCTCGTTGACAAAATGTTGAAGCAGCATGCAGGGAAATAATTTTTAATATGCATTCCTGATTTTATAGTGTGGTGCATCTTTCCAGATGGTTTATCGTTTTATTGATATTAATAATTTGAACTGTTCTTTTAGTTAATCAGATTTTAATTACAGGAGGCATGTAAACATGAGCATGGTAAACCCTTCCATTGATAAACTGGCAACAATGGTCGACAGCAAGTATACGCTGGCTATTCTCGCAGCCAAACGGGCACGTGAACTGACAAAACCAGGGCAGGTCCTGCGGGGGAAAGAAGTCAGCATCGCCCTGAAAGAAGTAGGCGAAAAGAAAATTACTTATACCCGTAAGAAATAATGGAGATAAGAATATGCTGAAAGGGAAAAATATCGTACTTGGCGTAACCGGCGGCATCGCTATTTATAAAGCGGTTGATCTTGTAAGCAAGCTGCGCAAGCAGGGGGCAGAAGTTCGTGTTGTCATGACAGAGCATGCGACGAAATTTGTTTCGCCGTTGCTGTTTTCTGAGATCAGCGGACATAAATGCGCAGTTTCCATGTGGGATGGCAGGGACGAATTTAACGTAGAGCATATTGCGCTGGCAAACTGGGGCGATCTGGTTTTGGTCGCGCCTGCAACGGCAAATATTCTGGCCAAGATGGCCTGCGGGCTGGCGGATGATCTGTTAAGTACAGTGTTGCTTGCGGCTCCCTGTCCTAAAATTGTATGCCCGGCCATGAATACGGGCATGTATGAAAATGCGGCTACCCAGGATAATCTGAAAGTTTTGACTGGCCGTGGTATTACCGTAATGAAACCCGTCAGCGGGGAACTGGCTTGTGGTACCTCCGGCGCGGGACGCCTGCCGGAAGTGCCTGATATCATTGCTTATCTGGAACATTTCCTGGCACAACGTGAAGGGGATATGCGGGGCCTGAAGGTGATGGTTACTGCAGCCGGAACCCGTGAGCCCATTGACCCGGTACGGTTTGTAGGGAACCGGAGCAGCGGGAAAATGGGATATTCTATAGCCAGGCAGGCTCTTCTGCGGGGTGCGGAGGTAACTTTGATTACCGGGCCTTCGGCTTTGACTCTGCCGCCTTATGCGAAGGTAATTCGCGTGGAAACCACAAAGCAGATGCTGGATGCGTGCCTTGCGGTTTACCCTGAAACGGATATCGTGATTAAGGCTGCCGCGGTTGCGGATTTTAAACCGCGCGCCGTAGCAGACCAGAAAATCAAGAAAATCCACCCGGAAGACGGCATGACCATTGTGATGGATCAGAATCCCGACATCTTAAAAACGTTGGGCAGTATGAAAAAACAGCAGTTCCTGGTGGGGTTTGCAGCAGAAACGCAAAATCTGTTGGAAAATGCAGCTAACAAAGTTAAAAAGAAAAATCTGGACATGATCGTGGCCAATGATGTATCGTTAAAAGGCGCCGGCTTCAATACGAATACCAACATTGTCAAATTTTTGTATCCGGACGGAACGGTGGAAGCGCTGGAGATCCTTTCCAAGGATGAAGTAGCTTCAATCTTACTTGACCGCGTTATGGCGAAACGGAAATAATAATTCTGAAAGCATTGCATATTGTTCAGTTGTTTTACTTATTGTTCCGTACTTATAAAACCGGAATAACCTCATGCTGTGAAATTACTGTGAAACAGTTGCATTGCCAAAAATTTCTGTTATAATAGTGGCGACAATAAAATAAAGCTCATCACGAGCGGTGGAGGGAACTGGCCCAGTGAAGCCGCAGCAACCATTGCAATTGCAGGATTGTCAAACGGTGCTAAGTCCTTACGAGAAATCGCAAGATGAGATCATAAAAAGTAATTTAGATGCTCTCACGTGTGCGAGGGCATCTTTTTTTACAGCGTAGACCGTTCAATCAGGCAGAAGATATGAAACAGTCAGATGTTTTCAATCAATACTGTTTTGTTAAGGAAAGCTGCTTTATAGTAAAAAACAAAAAACCGAAACAACCAGCAGTTATCGGTCAGTGATGAAAGGAGCAAACCAAATGCGCAAATTATTTACCTCTGAATCTGTTACAGAAGGACATCCGGATAAAATTGCGGATCAGATTTCCGATGCAATCCTGGATGCGATTCTGGAAAAGGACCCCAATGGCAGGGTGGCCTGTGAAACGGTAGTGGCTACCGGTCAGATCCACATCGTAGGAGAAATTTCCACCACGTGTTTTGTTGATATTCCCAAGATTGCCAGAGATACGGTCCTGGGAATCGGTTACGACAGGGCGAAGTACGGATTTGACGGTTCCACCTGCGGCGTCCTCATTTCCATTGACGAACAGTCCAGTGATATTGCCATGGGCGTAGACAAAGCATTAGAAGCAAAGGAAGGTTCCGCCGCGGAAGACGAGACGGGCGCCGGCGATCAGGGCATGATGTTTGGTTATGCCTGTGATGAAACACCGGAGCTGATGCCGCTGCCCATTTCTCTGGCACATAAGCTGGCACGCCGGCTGACCGAAGTCCGGAAGAATAAGACGCTGACGTATCTGCGCCCGGACGGAAAGACCCAGGTCACCGTGGAGTATGAAGATGAAAAACCGGTCCGTGTGGATACTATTGTAATTTCTACGCAACACGATCCGGATACGACCCAGGAACAGATTCGCAAGGATATGATCGAAATGGTTATTAAGGAAGTTGTACCTGCGGAACTGTTAGACGAAAATACGAAATATTATATTAATCCTACCGGCCGCTTCGTGATCGGCGGTCCCCAGGGTGACAGTGGCCTGACAGGACGAAAAATTATCGTGGATACGTATGGTGGGATGGCCCGTCACGGCGGCGGTGCATTCAGCGGTAAGGATCCGTCCAAAGTGGACCGGTCGGCAGCATATGCTGCACGCTATGTAGCAAAAAATATTGTAGCAGCAGGACTTGCCAAACGCTGTGAGATACAGCTGGCCTATGCTATCGGCGTAGCGCAGCCGGTATCTATTTTGGTAGATACCTTTGGCACCGGTGTGATTGCAGACGATAAGATTGCAGAACTGGTTCAGAAAAACTTTTCCTTAAGCCCGACAGGAATTATCCGCAGCATGGACTTGCGTCGTCCTATTTATAAACAGACTGCGGCTTACGGACATATGGGACGTACCGATATTGACGTTCCCTGGGAGCACACGGACAAGGCAGCAGTATTAAAAGAGCAGGCAGGAGTATAAGGAAACGGTAATTTATTCACTTGCATATGAATAAATGTGTCAGACACAATCTTAATGGTTTACAAAATTATTAAAAAGAAATATAATTAGTGTATAATAATTGTTGATTGGTGTGACATTATATCGTTTTATATGTATCCTTAAGCTCGAAAAATATGCAATACTTGATATTTTCTGCAGCAGAAGGACCGGATTGCGTTTTATACGTGAAAGGACTGGATAAAATGGGCTTAACATCAAGACAGAAGCAGATTGCGGAAATTGTCAGGGCAGAAGGTCCGATTACAGGACAGCATATTGCAGATAAATTAAGTGTAACTCGGGCGGCGTTGCGCTCCGATCTGGCTATCCTGATCATGAGCGGCATTATTGACGCACGCCCGAAGGTTGGCTATTACTTTATCGGCAGAAGCACCCTGGGTTTATTGACGGAAGAGGTTTCTGATATTTTAGTTTCTGATATCCAGTCCCTGCCGGTTGTGATCCAAAATACAAAAAGCGCGTACGAAGCCGTTATCAGTATGTTTGTAGAAGATGTCGGTTCGATTTATGTAGTTGATGAAAAGAATCTGCTGGTTGGCGTTGTTTCCCGCAAGGACCTGCTGAAGCTGGCAACCAATAATAATGGGAATATGAAAACGATACCTGTGGTCATGGCCATGACACCGCTTTCAAAAATGGTAATAGCGTTTCCGGATACTACGGTGTCTTCCGCTGCCCGTAAAGTGATCGACAATCAGATCGACAGTCTTCCGGTAGTCAGATGCGTAAATGAGAAGACAAAGGACTATGAAGTAGTGGGCCGTATTACCAAAACAAACTTTACGCGGCTGTTTGTAGATATAGCAGAAGGAAGGGAAGTGGGTCATCATAAGTAGTATCAATCCGATCATTTATGCGTTGTCAGATTCTATCGGCGGTACGGCGGAATCTGTTATCAAAGCGACAACCAGTCAGTTTACGGAAACGAAGTTTGATGTAATCAGGATTCCCTATATCAATAACAAGGAACAGATTGATGAAGCGCTGGAAGAAGCGGCGCGCCACCGGGCTGTTGTATGCTACACTATCGTGAACCCGCGTCTGCGTGAACACCTTGCCGACCGGGCTGTGGAATTACAGATTCAGGTGGTAGATGTTCTTGGACCCATGCTGCGTGCCATACAGAAAAATTCCGGATTACTGCCCAAAAATCAGGCAGGTCTGATCCATGCGCTGGACCATGAATACTTTAAACGCGTGGAAGCCGTAGAATTTGCTGTCAAGTATGATGATGGAAAAAATCCGCTGGGACTTTTAAAAGCAGACATTGTTATTATCGGCGTGTCCCGGACATCCAAAACGCCCTTATCCATGTATCTTGCCCACAAGCAGCTCAAGGTGGCTAACGTCCCTCTGGTGCCGGAAATTGTTCCGCCACCGGAACTGTTTAAGGTGCCGCATCATAAAATTATCGGTCTTCTCATTGATCCATACAAACTGACGGATATCCGCATGACCCGTCTGAAGGCGATGGGGCTTTCGGAAGACGCTACGTATGCGGATGTGGAACGTATTACTGAAGAACTGGATTATGCCAAAGGAATCATGCGGAGGGTACACTGCATGATTATCAATGTATCCAACCGGGCCATCGAAGAAACTGCCGGCATCATTCTGGATTATTATTATAAAAATAATGCGGCACGTCGGTAAGGAGTATAAGCAGTCAATTATGAATGTTCGCGAATATACCGAAGAGCAGGAACAGAAAAACCTGATGCCCTGGGCCTGTAAAAGCTCAGCATCCCACCGGCTGGCAGAAGAACCGCAGGACGATCTGCGAACTGCATTCCAGCGGGACCGGGACCGCATCATCCACAGCAAAGCATTTCGGGCATTAAAGCATAAAACCCAGGTCTATCTGTCGCCGGGCGACCACTATCGCACCCGTTTGACTCACAGTATGGAAGTGTCCCAGCTTTCCCGCACCATTGGCAGGGCGCTGCGCCTGAATGAAGATATGATTGAAGCCGCGGCGCTGGGGCATGATCTGGGTCACACGCCTTTCGGGCACGCCGGAGAAAGGGCGATTAATAAGTATACGGGACATTTTACCCACAACGAGCAGAGTGTCCGGGTGGTTACCTATTATGGACGGGAAGGGCGCGGCCTTAATCTTACAACAGAGGTTCAGGACGCAATCCTGTGCCATACCGGTGAAAAACTGCCGGATACATTGGAAGGCGCCATTGTAAGAAGATGCGACCGCATCTGCTATTTGTGTTCCGATCTGGATGACAGTATCCGTGTAGGGCTTGTGGGCCCGGATAAGCTGCCGGGGATAGTAGCCATGCGTTTAGGAACGGGCCCGTCCCAGATTCTGGATGTGTTGGTGCACAATATTGTAGAGTGCTCTTCAGGAAAAAATAAAATCATCCTGGATCCTTATTATGACGAAGCAGTAGAAGAATTCCGCGACTTTATGTTTGCTTATGTATATGAGTGCCCGGCGCTGGAAAAAGAACATCATAAAGCGGAGCACGTTATCATGAGCCTGCTTGATTTGTACGTCAAAGAACCGCAGCTGCTTCCTGATGAAGTGCGGCTTAACTTTGAACGTTTTGGGAAAATGCCAGCGATTGTGGATTATGTGGCCGGCCTGACAGATTTAAGTGCCGTAAGGATGTTTGAACAGTATTTTGTACCGAAGGTCAGTGAGTGAGAAAGATTGATAACAGATACATTTAGTAAGCGGCTGTACTGGCAGACAGTCGCTTCCATTTTTTTTACATACTAAAGTGTCAAGTATTTTTTTTGCAAAAAAGAGGATTTTTTTTTGAAACAGAGAATAAGTTAATGAAGTTCAAGTATAAGGTGCCAGAGATGGATCAGCAGTATGATGATTTTAAAAAACAGGTAAAGGACAGCTCCGATATTGTTGATGTGATTTCCGGTTATGTATCGTTGCAGAAGAAGGGGCGTTATTATTGGGCATGCTGTCCCTTTCACGGTGAAAAAACACCTTCTTTCTGTGTAGACAAGGAGCGCCAGTTTTTTTACTGTTACGGCTGCCATACCGGCGGGGATGTGTTCACTTTTGTTCAGAAGATAGAAAACAGCACGTTCCCCGAAGCGGTAAAGACCCTGGCAGGGCGCGCTAACATTCCGGTTCCTGAATCACACCGGACTGCGGCGGATATACGCAGGGAAGAGAAACGTAAAGATATGTACCGGATCAACGATCTGGCCTGCCGTTATTTTTCCGCCTGTCTCCATAAAACAAAACCCGGTGCTGCGGCGCTGGAGTATTTTCATAACAGAGGCATTACGGATGCTATAATCGAACGCTTTTCCCTGGGTTTCTCGCTGCCCTCCTTTAATGCTTTGGAATTCAATTTAACCAAAAAGGGATGCACCAGGGAGCAGCTTGCAGCGGCAGGGCTGATCCGGGACAAGAACGGTTCTTGCCGGGATGTTTTTATCAACCGGGTGATGATTCCCATCAAAGACCCCCGGGGGAAGGTCATTGCTTTTGGCGGACGTGTAATGGACGACGGTCTGCCAAAGTATTTAAATACGGGGGAAACCGATGTTTTCCAGAAACGGGAAACACTGTTCGGCCTGGATGTGGCCATCAAACCGATACGTGAAGCAAAAGAAGCTATTATTGTGGAAGGTTATATGGATGCCATCAGCCTCCACGCAGCAGGAATTAACCGGGCCGTTGCTTCATTGGGAACCGCTTTCAGCGAACAGCACGCAAAACTGTTGCACCGTATTACGGAAAACGTTGTGTTTGCCTACGACAGTGATGATGCCGGACGGCGTAATGCGGTAAGGGCGGTGAGCATCGCGAAGAAAGCGGGGCTTTCCGTCAAAGTGCTGAATGTACCGGAAGGAAAAGACCCTGACGCCTTTGTCCGGAAATCGGGTAAAGAGGCGTTTGAAAATCTGGTTAAAAACGCGTGGGACGGTACAGAATTCCAAATCCGCTATACGATTTCCAAAAATAATGTTTCGGAACTGGCAGGAAAAGTGCAATGTGTGTCGAATATAATTCCTTACCTGCAGGAGTGTAAAACGGAGATAGAAGCAGCAGGATATATTAAATTCCTGGCCCAGCAGCTGGTTATAGACGAAGGCCTGATTATGGGAGAGTACCGGAAAAAAGCGGCAGCGCATTTTTCCCGCAGCAATCCCTCTCTCCAGATTCCTGTACCGTCTGCACAGTCAGTGCCCAGCACCCTGGAGCGGGCAGAAAGTAAATTGTTATTGTTATTCTTCCGGTATTCCGGTCTGATAGATTCGTATCATGAAATCTTGCAGCAGATTGGTTTTGCGTCGCCTGTCCGTCAGAGCATCTATGAAAAAATTTGCAAGCTGGGAAATGTTGATTTTTCCACAGTCAAAGAAAGCTTGTTTGCAGCAGACGATGCGGAAATCAATGCGGAAACCGCAAGAATTTTAGCCGGAGAAGATTTTGCAACCGACGAAGAAAGCCGGAAGCAGATTGCGGATGACTGTATCCGCAGGATGCAGCAGAATTTTCTACAGCGTGCCTATGAGGATCACCGGCGGCTTGCAGAAACTTATGCAAGCATGAACGATCCGAGGTTTAACGACGAAATAAAAATATGCAATGAATTAAGAGGGAAGATTACAAAACTGTATGGTAACTAGCAAAAAGAAATCTAACAAAAAACTGAATATGGAAATTGCAGAAGAAAAGGTTGTTGCAAAACCGAGACCCGCGGATAATAAAGACGGCGGAATGAAAAATGCGGCAGCGGAAAAGACCGCAGTGGCTGTGAAAGCCAAAAGAGAGCCGGAAAAGACCGGGAAGAGGGGAACTGTGAAGCAGGAACCTAAGTCTGCAGAAACAAAGAAACCAACAGCCAAAGCAGAAGTTAAACCGGCTAATGCAAAGAAGCCTTCAGTTAAAGCAGAGACTAAACCTGCTGACACGAAGAAACCCGCGGTTAAAGCCGAAGTGAAACCTGCTGTGACAAAGAAACCTGCGGTTAAAGCTGAAGTTAAACCCGAAGTAAAAGCGGAAGCGAAAAAACCGGAAGTTAAGAAAGCTGCAACCAGATCGGAAGCAAAACCGGCAGAGGCGAAGAAACCTGCAACGACTGCAGACGTTAAACCTGCGCCCAAAAAGACCGTAAAAAAGACGGAAGCCAAAGCTGCCGAAGCAAAGAAACCGGCAGCCAAAGCTGAAGTGAAGCCTGCTGATACAAAGAAGACTGCAGCCAAAGCCAAAGCAAAACCGGAAGTAAAGGCTGAAACGAAAAAACCTGCGGTTAAAGCTGAAGTGAAACCGGAAGTAAAGGCTGAAACGAGAAAACCGGAAGCTAAAAAAGCCGCAACCAAAGCGGAAGTAAAACCGGTAAAATCAGAAGCAGAACCGGCAGAGGCGAAGAAACCTGCAGCGACTGCAGACGTTAAAGCTGCGCCCAAAAAGTCCGTAAAAAAGACGGAAACTAAAGCAATTGAAACTAAAACGGTTGAAGTAAAAAAACCGGCAGCTAAAGCCGAAGCAAAACCTGCTGACACAAAGAAGCCAGCAGCCAAAGCCGAAGTGAAGACTGCTGATGCGGAGAAGCCTGTGCCTCAGGCAGAATTAAAACCTGTAGAGAAGAAAGATACTGCAGTTAAGGCGGAAACGAAGAAGAAAACCAAAGCCAAAGTTAAACCGGCAGAAGAAACGAAACCTGTAACGCAAGCTGAACCGGAAAAAGTGAAAGAAGAGAATCCGGAACTGTCGCAGCCGACCTTTGAAGCCAGCGAAGAACTGCTTGCCCTTATGCCGGCGGGTTTTCCTGTTGAAAAGCTGCTGGAGCTGGAAACCCGTGCAAAAACAAATGGTAGTTTTCTTTCGGACAATGATGTTAACGATATCCTGCCGTCTTCTGTAAATTCCCCGGAAGCAATTGACTTCACGATGGAATATCTGCAGAGTAAAGGAATTACAATCATTTATCAGCAGGATGAAGACGAAGATGATTTGTTGCCTCCCGCTGAGGACGAAGATGCAGAAAAAGAAGCGGAAGAGATAACGGAAGCTGAAATTGCATCTTCCATGTCGGTACCTGACGGAATCAGCATCGATGACCCGGTACGCATGTATCTGAAGGAAATAGGCCGCGTTCCTCTGCTGCAGAGCGAAGATGAAGTGGAACTGGCCAAACGCATGGACAAGAGCAAACAGATTGAACGGATGGAGGCTGTCCACAAAAAAGAAGAGGAACCTTTAAAATTTAAAACAAAAAAGGATTTCGAAGCAGCGTTCCTGAGGTTAAACGATTTAATGGCAACAGAGCAATCCATGGCTGATTTGCGTTCTATCCCCGTTGCGTTCCAAAAGTTTGATGAAAAGCGGAAGAATGGGGAACCGTATGTCGTTGCGGATTTTGTTGCGGATACCGTTCAGTTTACGAAAAGTGAACGCAGCCGTTTGATCGGCTTACTGGAAGAAGAAAAACTAAAATGTACCGACTGGGATAAGGAATGTCCTGAAAGAGCCGAGGAGAACGCTCCTGAACCGCATAACCTTGCTGAAATAAGCCGGCTTATCAAAGCATCCGAAATGTGGACAGAAGAACGTCTGAGGACCATCAGTCCCAAAAGCAAGGTCTACAGGACAGATAAAAAGAACGCGCAACGGCTTACCGAAATTAAAGCAGAGTTTGAAAAGCTGCTGAAAGAAATCAGGCGCCAGGGCGAAGACGCAAAGCGTTGCCTGTCGGAAGCGAACCTGCGCCTTGTTGTAAGTATAGCCAAACGGTATGTGGGACGCGGTATGCTGTTCCTGGACCTGATTCAGGAAGGAAATCTGGGGCTGATTAAAGCAGTTGAGAAATTTGATTATAATAAAGGCTTTAAGTTCAGTACCTACGCAACCTGGTGGATCCGCCAGGCGATTACCCGCGCCATTGCCGACCAGGCAAGGACGATTCGTATTCCTGTGCACATGGTAGAAACCATTAATAAGCTGATCCGTGTATCGCGGCAGCTGTTGCAGGAATTAGGCCGGGAACCGACCCCGAGGGAAATTGCTGAACTGATGGAAACAACGGAAGACCGGGTGCGGGAAATCATGAAGATTGCCCAGGAACCTGTTTCTTTGGAGACGCCTATCGGGGAAGAAGAAGATTCCCACTTGGGAGACTTTATCGAAGACCATGATGCCCCGGCTCCGGCAGACGCGGCGTCCTTTGCGCTGTTGCGCGAAAAGCTGAATGAGGTATTGAGCAGCCTGAGCAGTCGCGAACGGGAAGTGCTGGAACTGCGTTTCGGGCTTAAAGATGGCCGCCAGCGTACACTGGAAGAAGTGGGCCAGCATTTTGGAGTCACCCGTGAACGGATCCGTCAGATTGAAGCGAAAGCATTGCGCCGGTTGCGCAGCAAACGCTGCACCCAGTTGCGGGATTTCGTGGCAGACTGAAGTTGTGAATGAAAGCACGTAAAACGAAAACAGTAAACCCGCTTCAGAAGTATTTCCGAAGCGGGTTTGCTTTTTACATTTATAAACTTGCAAAGATATAAAGAACTCCGTTTTAATTATAAACCGGGTTTGAGTGTTATCAGGGTTGGTGGGCCTAGTAGGATTCGAACCTACGACCAAGCGGTTATGAGCCGCCGGCTCTGGACCAACTGAGCTATAGGCCCCTGTTTTTTCAACAACATTTATTTTAACCGAACTTCATGATAGTGTCAAGAAAATCTGAAAATTAATATGCGGCTGTGATTCATTTTACAGCCTGATTTACTGTCTTTTTTCATCAAAAGGACCCGTTACCCCCATATTTTCCTGAAAAAAATTAAAAAAATGTGAAAAAACAGCGAAAAAATTACAAAAAAGGCTTGCAAACACTGATAAACACTGATATTATTATCATAGATGCAGGAGTTTCCTGCATCGAAACAATATTTATTTATTTTTAAAAGGAGATTTTACGATGAACAAAAAAGAACTTGTTGTAGCAGCTGCCGCAGCATCCGGACTGTCCCAGAAAGACGTAGAAAAAGCCCTGAAAGCTATTACCGAAGCTGTTGTTGCAGAAGTTGCCAAAAAAGGCAAAGTACAGTTAATTGGTTTTGGTACTTTTGAAGCCCGCGAACGCGCTGCCCGCACCGGCAAGAACCCGCAGACCGGCGCAGCTATTAAGATTGCTGCCGCCACTGTTCCTGCTTTCAAAGCTGGCAAAGCATTCAAAGAAGCCGTTAATGTTAAACCTGCCAAAAAAGCAAAAAAAGCTAAAAAATAAGTTCTGTACCCTTAACGGTCTGTCTGTTATACAGGCAGACCGTTTTTACGTAAGTAATTCTAAGGAAACGCTGATTAAATGATTTTCTTGAGGATTGTGTGCGGGAGTAAAATATGCTTCGCATTGGAGAAAGGCTGCAAACAGTAACTTCCATGGTCCCGGCATGCGGCACCATGGCGGATATCGGTACAGATCACGGGTATGTGCCGGCCTGGCTGGTTCTTGCCGGAAAGTGCCGCCGAGCCATCGCTTCGGATATTGCGGAAGGCCCCTGTCAGGCTGCAGCGGAAACCAGAAATAAATATAATCTGTCTGGCGCAATGGTAATTCGTAATGCATCCGGACTGCAGGGATTACAGGCCGGGGAAGCGGAAGCCGTTGTGATTGCAGGCATGGGCGGCGCAACCATCATTGATATTTTGGAAGAAGCGCCGGATATAGTTGCAACGATCGGCACTTTTGTGCTGCAGCCCATGAATGCAGCAAGTGCTTTACGCCGGTGGCTTGCGCAGCACAGGTATCGGATTACGGAAGAAGCTCTCTGCAAAGAAAACGACCATATCTATGTTGTTTTAAAAGCAGTTCATGCGGAAGAAATTCAGGAGCTGTCACCTCTGGAAGCGGAACTGGGCCCCTGCATTATAAAAGCAAAGCCCGTTCTGTGGCAGGAGTATATAAAAGGCAAAGCGGACCATTATCGCCGTTTGTTGCGGCAGATGGAAGCAAGTGCCGCCGCAGTGAACAGCGATAAATTTAAAAATCTGAAAAATCTGCTCGGGCAAGTTGACGGGCTGATAAATAAATCGGTATAATTTATATGTACCTTGTAACAATGAACCATTTTACGAAAAATTACAGTACAATCCTGTTACAGCGACATGCATCCGGTATTTATTAATTAAGACGAGGACAGACAATGAATATTTCAGTAAAAGATATTGCAAAAATCATGAGCGAGATGGCTCCCGCGCGTCTGGCGGAAGACTGGGACAACGTGGGACTGCAGGTGGGCCGCAACGAAAAAGAAGTGAGAGTCATTTTGTGCGCGCTGGATTTTTCCGCAGAAGTGCTGGAACAGGCAACGCAGCTCCACGCGGATATTATCGTAACACATCATCCGGCCATTTTTCGCGGCATCAAACAGCTTACCGATCTGGACTGGCGCACGGCGTTGCTGTTGGAAGCGTCCCGGAAAGATATTGCGGTTTACAGCGCCCACACGAACCTGGACAGTGTGGCTGGCGGAGTGAACGACGTGCTGGCAAACCTGCTGGAGCTGACCAATGTGGAAGGCTTTTCAGAAGAAGATACGCTGCAGGGCATCGGACGCATCGGCGCGCTTAAAGAAGCAACAGACCTGGACGCGTTTGCCGAAAAAGTGAAACGCGTACTGAAACTACAGCATGTTACCGTAGTTCCGGCAGGGCGCAAAGTGCACAAAGTTGCGGTTTGCGGCGGCAGCGGCATGGACTTTCTGGATTACGCCGTACAGGCCGGCGCGGACACTTACGTTACAGGCGACGTAAAATACCACGATGCGCAGGACGCACAGGGTAAACACATCAACCTGATAGACGCCACCCATCAGGCAACGGAACTGCCTGTGATAAACGAACTGGCCGACCGTCTGGCCCTGCGGCTGAGCCGCGAAGGCTATACGGCAAAGGTGCTGGTGGCAAAAGAAACAAAGCTGATGCAGATTATTTAAAACGTTGCAACAGTTAAACATTATTCAGTAATCAAATCAGCTTTGATGATTCTTGCAAAGCTGTTGAATATATAATGGCAAAGAGGCGATACCAATGATTGAAAACATAAAAGCAGGGGAGCGGATGACCCAGGCGGTGCTGCTGCGCCTGCAGAAAGTAGGCAACTCATCCAATGGCGGTGTGTTTGCCAGGGGCACAGTGGAAGATAACAGCGGCAAGATCCAGTTCATCGCGTTTGAACGGGATATCGTGAACCGGCTGCGTGACCTGGAAGCGCCCAAAGCGTTCATGATCTCCGGCCCGGTGGACATTGTCAAATATTCTTCCACGCTGGCGCTGCAGGTGGTGATCCAGAAACTGGACAACATCATGCCGGAGGACGACATTTCCAACCTAGTACCTGTGGGCGGGTTTGATTTGGAAATCTATAAAAACAAAATGGAAACGCTGATGAACAGCGTGAAGACGCCCACTCTGCGCACGTTGCTGAAAAAAGTGTTCAGCGGCCCGTTTTATGACGCGTTCTGCAAAAACCCGGCAGGCATGAAGCTGCACCACGCTTATCTGGGCGGCCTGCTGCAACACTCGGTGGACGTGACTGAGCTGGCGCTGGCAATGGCCGACTCCATCGGCAACACGGATAAAGATCTGATAACGGCCGGCGCCCTGCTGCACGATATAGGCAAAGTAAAAGAAATCTCTTCCGGCATGGGCTTCCCCTATACTACGGAGGGAAGACTGCTGGGCCATATCACCATGTCCGTGCTGATGGTGCGGGAAGCAGCGGTGGAGTTGAAACTGCCGGCAACGGCGCTGCAGCAGCTGGAACATATTATCCTGTCGCATCACGGCGAACAGGAAAAAGGCTCGCCCATGGCCTGCGCCACCAAAGAAGCCTTTATCGTCCATTACGCGGACGAAGTGAACTCCATCATGAACCAGTTTGATGTAAAAGACAGCAAAGCCAACTGGGAATTCAACAATATGATGAAACGTTACCTGATGCTGAAATAAAAACGTTTTGTATTTTTAACTGTAAAATGCGGCTGCAGGCAAAACGCAAAGCACATTTCCACCAGAGATTGTTGCAAAACTTTGGCGAAAGTCTGAACAAATTGCAAACGGCCTTGACAAGGCAAAACCGCTGTGCTACTATACACACGTGAGTGTGAAAGGCAATCGCGGCGCCTGTGAATTTTCGGATTTGCAGGCGGTGAGGAAAGTCCGAGCTCCATAGGGCGGAATGCCGGATAACGTCCGGCGAGGGAAACCTTAGGGATAGTGCCACAGAAAAGTGTACCGCCAGATTTATCTGGTAAGGGTGGAACGGTGCGGTAAGAGCGCACCAGCAAGTAAGTAATTACTTGGCTTGGTAAACCCCATTCGGAGTAAGACCAAATAGGGAAGGGATGAAGCGGCCCGCTGAACCTTCCGGGTTGTGTCGCTGTATCTTGCGAGTAATCGCAGGAATAGATAAATGATTGCCACCGCTTGTCGGAACAGAACTCGGCTTATTGAACACTCACCTCGCAAACAAAAGGGAAACTGCGTAAATGCGGTTTCCCTTATTTTTTAATTATGCGAGCGTACATATTCATATTTTTATTAACAGCCGTGGAACTTCCGCGGCTGTTTTGTTATAATTGAGGAAACACTGATTAATTCGTCGGGATTTAAAAATTTGAGCTTTAAGGGACTGGAGACGTTATAATGAGTTTGAGAAAGAAACTGTTTCTTTTGATTTCTGCTGTAATTCTGTGTGCAGCTTTTCTGTTATCGTCTCCGTCGCATAATATGCCCGAATCTGCCGGGTTACCCGTTGGCAAAAGCGACTATGGATTTGTGGAACAAACCGGTGTAACAAATGATCCGATCAGGATTTATGCGTATCGGTCGGCAGGATGGAAACCGGGAAAGGTTATCGTAATTGTGTTTCACGGTACGGGCCGGAACGCAAAAAATTACCGTTCCGGATGGGTTGGCCCTGCAGATGAAAATAATTTGCTGGTTATCTGCCCGGAGTTTACGCAGGCTAAGTATCCCGGGACAAGATACTATAATACGGGCAACATAATGGACCGCCTGAGTGGCAACGGAGAATTACAACCCAAAAGCAGATGGGTTTTCCCGGCAATAGACCGTATTATCAGTGATATTAAAACCCGGATGGATGCACATGAAAGCCCGGTTGTGATTTTCGGGCATTCAGCCGGAGGCCAGATGGTTCACCGCTATGCAATCTTTGGCGGAAGAACGGATGCCAGGCTGATTATGCCTGCCAATGCCGGGTGGTATACGATGCCGGATACGATGGTTTCTTTCCCTTACGGACTCGGTCGGGTTCCTGTGAGCAGGAAAAAACTTGCATCGGCTTTTGCAAAACCTGTAGTTGTTTTGTTAGGTGAAGCAGATATTAAACGTAATGCAAAGCTGCTTACGAATCCGCAAGCTGACAGGCAGGGGCTGAATCGTCTGGCCCGGGGAAAAAACTTTTTTGAAACGGCAAAACTAAAGGCTGCAGAGTTGGGCGTACCGTTTAACTGGAGGCTTGTGACTGTTCCCGGGGTCGGGCATCAGGGAGCGAAAATGGCCAATGCAGCTGTCAAAGTTATAAATAGCATGTTTTATTAGTAAAAGGCGTTTAAGCAATAAGCAACCCAAACCTGATGCGCATAGAAAACGCGTCAGGTTTTTTCTTTTTGTTCGCTTTTCTTTTTTATAAACGTGTGCTACAATATAAAACGAACAAAAGTTTTAAAGAATATAAAAATTAAAATAATTTTTACAAAATAGACTACAGAATACCATAATCAAATCGCAAGAACAAATTTTTGCAATAAAAATGAATTGTATTTTTGAAAGCGTGTCATCATGCGTTCCGTTCTCCATGTAGACATGAACAACTTTTACGCATCTGTTGAATGCCTGTACAGACCTGAAATAAGAAATTTTCCTGTGGCGGTGGCGGGCGATCCGCTGAACCGGCACGGCATCATACTGGCCAAAAACATGATTGCAAAAAAGTTAGGCGTTACCACCGGTGAAGCAATCTGGGAAGCGAAGCTGAAAGCGCCGGGGCTGGTGCTGGTGCCGCCGGATTACAAAAAGTATCTGCGCTTTTCTCGCATGGCGCGGGAAATTTACTACGAATACTCCGACCAGGTAGAAGCATTCGGGCTGGATGAAAACTGGATCGACCTGACCCATTCGCTGCAATATCTGCACAGTGACCCGGTGAGCGTTGCCAACACCATTCGCGAACGCGTGAAAGAAGAGTTGGGCGTGACGGTGAGCGTGGGCGTATCCTTCAACAAAATTTTTGCCAAGCTGGGCAGCGATATGAAAAAACCGGACGCCACGACAGAAATACCTTACGAACATTTCCAGGAAATCGTGTGGCCGCTGCCGGTAAGCGATTTGCTGTATGTAGGCAAAGCAACTGCAAAAAAACTGGAACTGCTTGCCGTCAACACTATCGGCGACCTGGCGCGGATGGATATTGCGGTTTTGAAACGCCGGTTAGGGAAGTGGGGCGAGATCCTCTGGCTCTTTGCCAACGGAATGGACACATCCCCGGTACGGAAGATCAGCGAAAGCGAGCAGATCAAAAGCATCGGCAACGGCACTACCTGTCCCCGGGATTTGAAAACGGAACAGGACGTGCGGCTTGTGTTTGCCGTGCTGGCGGAATCCGTGGCGGCGCGGCTGCGGGACTGCTGCGTGAAATGCCAGGGCGTACAGATTTACCTGCGGGACAATGACCTGTTCACCATTTCCCGGCAGAAGAAAATGGAATTTCCCTGCTGTACTTCTGCGCCGATTCTGGAAACCGCCATGGAATTATTCCGGCAGCATTACTGCTGGCACAAACCGTTACGCAGCGTGAGCCTTTCCGCCATTTACCTTGTGACCGCTAACAAACATATGCAGCTGTCCCTGTTCGACGACACCGCGGAGCAGCTGCTGGTGCAGGAGCAAATTGAAAAGACCGTTGACATGCTGCGGTACCGTTTCGGGCACGATGCAATCATGCGGGCCAGCGCTTTGCTGGACCCGAAGCTGACCGGTTTTAACCCGAAAGAAGACCACACCATACATCCGTACAGTTATTTCAGGTAAAATAACAATCATTACAAAACAAAGCTGGTGAAATAATGAAAATCAATTTGAAAGTTACAGCCGATTTTGATTTGGACGGAAGAATTATGCCGAAAGCTATCGAATGGGAAGACGGGCGCATATTCGCTATAGACCGGGTGCTGGACATGCGCCGAGCCGCTTCGCTGAAAGCCGGGGGCGTGGGAATGCGTTACATCTGCCGCATTTGCGGCAAAACGGTGGCGCTGTTCAATGATGAAAATAAATGGTTTATGGAAGGAAAAGAAAATTGACTTGCGATGACAAAACTTCCTGTTTAGCTTATCAATTTCAAATGCAAACGTTTAAATGAAAAAGTAATTGCAATCTGAAAACAGTGATTTCATGATTGATGACGAAGTGAAGCGCTTTGTTTGCAAGATGCGGAACAGGCAGGGTATGAATTTGAAATGGGATGGCAGCGGGCACTAAAAGAATTGCGCGAGGATGAAGAGATGATGAAAACTTTGGGGCCGTTGACTTAAGGTAACCTCATTTTCACGCTCGGCGCAGTGGCAGCTTTCCCGAACAAGGCAATAAAATGAACGAAAGAAGTGCCATATAGAAACAGACATACAGACTATCTATTATTATTAACAGAAAGCAGGCTGAAAAACCGCGCCGCGACTGGATTTGCAAAAAATTTTTGGTCATTGGAGTGACCAAAACGGGTAGTTTGAATTCAAACTTGGAACTAACTTGGATAAAACTTGGAGTGAAAAGTAAAATGTGTAATAAGACGGATCAAACGCTCACGTTTTTGCGCAGCCTTTTCCGCCGCAATATTTTTATTGCAAATCATAACGCAAAATCATATTTTTCTCAACAGCCGTAGATTTTTCTGCGGTTGTTTTGTTATAATGAATATGGATAATTGTTTTTTTATGGTAACGTAAGCGCAGCCATGAATCCGGAAATGAAATGAGGAATAGATATGACTCAATATCAGTACAATAAAGGTGCTCTGCAAGTTCTGGAACGATCCGTTATTCCGTTTGTCGTTTTTCAGAATACAGACAACAAGGTTGTGCCCCTTGTTGTTTCTGCGGGCTTTTGTAACTTGTTTGCCCTTGGGAAAGAAGAAGCCCTGGAGCTGATGAGCCACAATATGTATATTAATATACACCCGGATGACAGGGACAGGATCCTTGCCGAGGTCAACAGTTTTATTACGGAAGGCACTCATTTAAATATAGTTTTCCGGGTTCAAACAGCGAAGCGGAAAGACAACATGGTTGTACATGCCCAGGGAGAACGGATTACTGCCGAAGACGGGAGCCGTCTTACCATTGTCTGGTACACAAGTGAGGGCTTTTATTCCGCAGACGATAAAGAAAAGAATGCGCTGACCCGTTCGTTTAATGCGATGCTGCGTGAAGAGACCATGATACGTAAGGCATCCTATGATGCTCTTACGGGCCTTCCCACCATGGCGTATTTTTTTAAACTGGCAGACGCTGCCCGGAGTCAGACGAAGGCAGTGGTTTATTGCGACTTCTGCGGCCTGTCCGGTTTTAACCGTAAGAACGGGTTCGCAGAAGGCGATAAGCTGATCCAGGCTTTTGCAGAACTCCTTGCAAAGTATTTCGGAAGAGATAATTGTTGTCGCATCGCCCAGGATAATTTTGTAGGCTATACAAACGCGCACGGCCTGGAAACAAAACTGGAGAAGATGTTTGAGGAATGCCTTGGCCTGAACGGTGGGAAAAACCTGCCGGTGCGGGTCGGGATTTACGTGGATGACAATACCGGGCTGGAGATCAGCGGCGCCTGCGACCGGGCCAAGATGGCCTGCAACGTACACCGTAACAGTTATGTATCGGTATATGAGTATTTCACTGAAGAACTGCTGAAAAAGGAAGCAAACCGGCAGTATATTTTGGATAACCTGGACAGGGCTATTCAGGAAAAATGGATTCAGGTCTATCTACAGCCGATCATCCGGGCTGTGAATGAAAAAGTCTGCGACGTGGAAGCGCTGGCAAGGTGGGCTGACCCGGTGAAAGGCCTTTTATCTCCGCTTAGCTTTATCCCGGTATTGGAAGACGCGGGACTGATGTACAAGCTGGATTTGTACATGGTTGACCAGGTTTTGGAAATTATCAAAACACAAATCAAAGAAGGCTTTTTAGCTGTCCCTCATTCTGTCAACCTCTCGCGCTCTGATTTCGACGCCTGTGACATGGTGGAGGAAATCCGGAAGAGGGTGGATGCGGCAGGAGTAAAACGGGACAGAATTACGATTGAAATAACCGAGAGCGTCATCGGCAATGATTTTACGTTCATGAAGGGACAGATAGAGAGGTTCCGGGAGCTCGGTTTTCCGGTGTGGATGGATGACTTTGGCAGCGGATATTCTTCCCTGGATGTTTTACAAAGCATCCAGTTCGACCTGATCAAGTTTGATATGAGTTTCATGCGCAAATTGGATGAGGGAGAAGGCGGAAGGATTATCCTGACCGAGCTGATGAGGATGGCGACATCTTTGGGGGTAGACACCGTCTGTGAAGGGGTGGAAACATCGTCGCAGGTCCGGTTCCTGCAGGAAATTGGGTGTTCTAAACTCCAGGGGTATTATTACAGCAAACCGATATCCTTTGAAACGATTATAGAAAAACACATAAGCGGGTCGCTGATTAAAGCTGAAAATCCGGAGGAATCCGATTACTACAAAAGCATAGGCCGGGTAAACCTCTTCGATCTGGGCGTGATTGCCAGTGAAGATGCAAATGTCTTTCAGCATTCCTTCAACACGATCCCGATTGCTATTCTTGAAGTTAAGGACGGTAAAGCCAGATACATCCGAAGCAACCGTTCCTACCAGGATTTTATCAAGCGTTTTTTTGATAAAGACATTTTTCAGGGTCGGAGTGGCTTCGGCGATTCGTCAATCGGGTACGGATCAACCTTTGTATCCGTCATTAAACAGTGTTGCAATAACGAAAATCGTGCGTTCTTTGATGAAAAGATGCCTGACGGTTCGGTTGTCCATGCCTTTGCCCGGCGCATCCATGCTAATACTGTCACGGGCAGCGTTGCGGTTGCGATTGCCGTGCTCTCCATTAAGGAACCGGATGAAAGCACAACCTTTGCTGAGATTGCGAGAGCTCTTGCGGCAGACTATTATAATCTTTTTGTGATTGATCTGGATACTAACGATTTTATTGAATACTCTTCTCAGATCGGTGTTGAAGAACTGTCGGTAGAACGGCATGGCAAGGATTTCTTTGCATCCGCAAGACGCGATACCATGACCCGTATATATGAAGAGGACAGGGAACCGTTCCTGAAATGTTTTACCCGGGAAAATGTTCTCCGGGAACTGGACAAGCAAGGTGTTTTCACAACTACATACCGGCTGATCGATACAGGGACGCCGATGTATGTTAATATGAAGATAACCAGAATGAGCTGCAACCGTATCATCCTGGGTATAAGCATCATTGATGCCCAGATGAAGCAGCAGGAAAAAGATAAAAAGCTGCAACAGGAAACCGTATCGTTAGGACGAATTGCCGCACTGTCTCCGGACTATATCGTCCTTTATACGATTGACCCTGTGACCGGTCATTATACCCAGTACAACCCATCGAATGAATTTGCGAGTTTCGGCCTGGCAAAGCAGGGCGACGATTTCTTCGCCGATGTTGTAACGGATGCTCCCAAAGCCATTGCGCCGGAAGATATGGAGAGACATTTGCGCGTTTTCACGAAGGAAAATGTGCTGCGTGGGTTAAAGGAAAACGGTTTATTTATCCATCATTATCGGATGATGATGGTCGGAAAGAAAGTACCGACAAGCCTGAAAGCCACGCTGATCCAGGAGAGCGATGGAGAAAAAATCATTCTTGGCGTAACCAATGACGAGGAAGAATACAGGCGCAAACTGGAAGCCGCTTACAAAAAAGCGCACAGCAACGCTACCATTTATAACCACGTCGCCCATGCGCTGGCCCGGGGCTACACGGATTTATTCTACGTCAATATGGACACCGATGAATTTATCGAATTCCACACTGACGACGAGCGCGGCGTACTCAACGAAGCAAGGCGGGGATCGGATTTCTTTGAAGGCTGCGAGCGTGACGCAAAACTGTACGTGCATCAGGAGGATCAGTCAGCTTTTGTAAAGGCCATGAACCGTCAGTTTTTAGAGGAGGCGCTGGACGGGAACAAGGTATTTGAACTGACCTACCGCCGGATTAAAGGGGGAGAACCGTTCTATGTGCTGATGAGGGTCACACGCATGGAAGACGATAAGCGCTTCATCGTTCTTGCCGTGAAGGATATCGACGAGCTGATGAGGCAGCGCCGCGCGGAGGCAAGAAGGGAGGAGGAGCGTATTATTTACGCCCGGCTCCATGCCCTTACAGGCAACTTCCTCTGCGTGTACGTGGTAGAACCGGAGACCGGCCGCTACCACGAATTCAGCTCGACTGCCGTTTATAAGGCGGACTTTGCCCAGGCGAAGGAGGGTACGGACTTCTTTAGAACGGTGAGGGAAGCCGGCGATATCTTTAACCATCCGGAGGATCAGAAACATTTCCTCTCGGCCTTCACCAAAGAAAACGTAATGGCAGAGATTAAACGCAACGGTATCTTTACCCTGGGTTACCGGGTTATGATAGAAGATAAATCCCGTTATGTCCAATTGAAGGCCGCCATGGTGGAAGAAAAGGAAGGCGCCCGTCTGGTTGTCGGCCTCAATGATATTGACGCACAGGTACGGCAGGAGAAAGAGTTCGGAAGGCGTATTGCGAAGGCACATACCGAGGCCAGTATCGATGCCCTGACAGGCATTAAAAACAGGTATGCCTATTCCGAGGTGGAAGAACGTATGAACCGCCAGATCAGGGAGCATCGCCAGCCGCCATTCTCCATCACAATCCTGGACATGAACGATTTGAAAAAGGTCAACGATCTTTACGGCCACCAGGAAGGAGACCGGCGTATCCGCGAAGCCTGCAAAATTATCTGCGAAATCTTTAAGCACAGTCCTGTCTTCCGCCTCGGCGGCGACGAGTTCGCGGTAATTTCACAGAGCAACGATTACGCATGTATTGAAGAATTGCTTAAAAATGTGAAGGAACACAATGAAGAGGCGTCCCGTACCGGTGGAATCATCCTTGCCTGCGGCATGTCGAAATTCGATAATGACGATTGTGTAGCTGCGGTTTTTGTACGTGCAGACCAGAATATGTATGAGAATAAGAGCAAACTGAAAAAGAATAACGAGGGGTATGCATCATGAGACTAAGCACCTATGAAATCATCCTGCCGCTGGTCGCTACGGATGAAAAACAGATCGAAGGCTACGCGCTGCTGGTGAACGGTCTGTACGGGGCCGTGGACGTAGTGCCGAAGGAAGATGCGGATAAGCTGCAGGCAGGAAATTTTGCCGGATTGTCCGCTGCATTGCGGGAAAGGCTACTGCTGCGCGGGCACATCACCTGCAAAGACGAAGCGGGAGAACTGACGCTGTCCCTGGCCGGGTCTGTCTCCCGGTTCACGGAAGCGGAACGTGAGACGATTATGGAAACAATAAGCCAGAAGGAAATGTTTGACATTGTAAAGGCGAACGCTTTTTTCCCGGAACCCGAGAAAGCGGGAAAAGGCAACTAATATACTGTTGCCAAGATACCTGCCCGGACGGTGACATCAGTTAACGGTTAAGAGAAAGTGGCAAATCCGGGTTTGTCATAATTTAAAGGATTTCATCATGCCAATCAACAGAAACGAACTCACAAAAGAACAGATTTTGAAAGCCATGCAGTGCAAGACAGCCGACGAGCTGATGGCGTTGGCAAAAGCCGAGGACCTTGCTATTACCAAAGACGAAGCCGAAGCGTATATGGTGGAGCTGTCCGATGTGGAGCTGGACGAAGATACCTTGAAAAAGACGGCGGGCGGCCTGTGCTATATGGAGGATTGCCCCAAACACACGATGGCCGACTGCGTTTATTGATTTATCGGTTGAACGATACGGCGAAAACAGAGTAGTTTATAAACCCTGATGCGCTCAACGCACATCAGGGTTTTCATAAATCGTGATTTCATTAAATAAGGAGGGCGAAATTTATGAAAAGAATGACGGAGATGATAGGCACGTTAGTACTGTGTGCGGTTATGCTGTTTTCATTTACCGCTTTTGCAAACGGCAGCGGTGATGTTAACAGTAATTATGCCGAAGATGCGTATAAAGCAAAAATCATGAAAAACATCGGGCACGGAAAAAAGGTTTATTTCGCAGGTCCAATGTTTAATCAGGCTGAAAAGGATTACAATTTAAAAATAACAAAAGTCCTTGAAGATTACGGTTATCAGGTCTTTTTACCGCAGAGGGACGGTATCGAAGCCGCCAGGTTAGAGGGGAAAACAGAAGAAGAACTCATCAGGATGATTTTTGAACTGGATGCAGGACAGGTAAAAAAAGCGGATATTATTTTTATGAATATAGATGGACGGGCGCCCGATGAAGGAGCCTGCGTAGAACTCGGTATCGCTTACGGTATCGGCAAACGCTGCTACGGTTTTAAAACAGATGCACATTCCGTAGAAATGGGGCTTGATATGAACCCGATGATCAGCGGCTGCATGATCAAGATTTTTAAAAATTTTGACGGCGATAAAATGATAGAGGAACTGAAACAATACTTATCTGTGAACAAACTTTAAGCAACATGCGTCCGGAGCAAAAAGTTCACAAATGGAATTGAACGGACTTTTCGGCAAAAAGAAAAAATATTTTCATGAACCGGCGAAAACCCGCACGGTTATCATCTGCGCATTTTGACGTCAAACAGACGCAAGCGCGGCAACTCGAGCTTTTGGTGATGGAAAAGTTCACAAACTTATGTCAAAATTGTGTTATAATATCTACATATAGTGGTGTTGTAAAAAGAGATGTATATAAAATTGCAGTAATGGTTTTTTGCTTTTCCTGTTTTTTTATGTATCTCAGAAATTAGCGAAACTGAAATCTGAGAGGAGTTTATTAAATGAATTTTAAGAAGCTTGCTACATTTGTTGCAGCTGCAGCGCTGACCTGTTTTTCGTTTTCAACAGCTTTCGCCGATTACGCGGTAGGAGACCGGGGGCAGGAGGTTATTGAAATCCAGAAACAGCTGGCTGTTCTTCATTACGAAGTCGGCACGGTGGACGGTGTGTTCGGTCCTGCTACGGAAAAGGCGGTAAAAGATTTCCAGGCAGCCAAGGGATTAAAAGTTGACGGCATCGTGAATGATGCTACCTATCGCAACCTGTTGAACAAGGATATGCCTCCTGACCGTTACGGCAACCATATGATGACCCGTACCATTCTGAAGACTGCGTTCAGTATGCTGGGCGTGCCTTACATGTTTGGCGGCATGTCTCCCGGCGGTTTTGACTGCTCCGGTTTTGTGTGCTATGTGTTCGGTAAGGCCGGTATCTCGCTGCCGCGCATGGCAGACAGCCAGTATTATGCTTTGACCCATATTCCCAGAGGAAACCTGCAGACGGGCGATCTGGTATTCTTCGAAACCTATTGTCCCGGACCTTCCCACGTGGGCATTTATGTTGGCGACGGCAAATTTATCCACGCTTCCTGCAGCCAGGGTATTACCGTTTCTGAAGTGTTTACCGGTTACTGGGGCGCAAGATACCTGGGCGCCGGCAGAGTGTATAACTGAAGAGACACAGCTTGATTCGAAAAAATTATGGTTTATAACAGGCAGACCGTTCCGGGTTTGCCTGTTTTTGTATGCAGTCTGTGTTCCTTTTGCGTCTATTTTGTAAATCTTTTGTGAGATGGACAGTTTGCTCTGTTTAACACGACTTTAATATTGTATAATACATAGTGAAAGGCAAGTTTGGTTTATTGCTTTCTTTGGATAGTGTGTAATGATTAAATATGTTTTTGTTTTGTAGTCAGAGAAAAGGAGAGAACTATGTCTAAAATTTTAATTGCTGATGACGAACCTCAGATCCGTGAGATTCTGCGTGTGTATTTTAAAAAGGATGGTTTTGAAGTAGTGGAAGCCGAAGACGGGCAGCAGGCTCTGTCTATGATTGAAAAAGAACAGCCGGATCTGGTGCTGCTGGATATCATGATGCCGGTGCTGGATGGTATTAAGGCCTGCGAAGAGATTCGCTGCCGCTACGATCTGCCTATCATTATGCTGACGGCTAAGGACGAAGATGAAGACCGTATCATGGGTCTGGAAAAGGGCGCCGACGATTATATTACCAAGCCGTTCAACCCCCGTGAGGTTGTGGCCCGGGTGAGAGCAGTGCTGCGCCGTTCCGGCGGGTTCCAGAAATTGAGCGATAAACGGAAGCTCGAATACGAAGGGCTTTTTATCGACAGGGAGCGGATGCAGGTCACTGCCTGGGGCAAGCTGGTCACGTTTACCACGAAAGAATTTGAGCTGCTGTATTTTCTTGCCTGCTCGCCGGGCAAGGTGTTCTCCCGTAACCAGCTGCTGGAATCCATCTGGGGCTACACGTATTTTGGGGATACCCGCACGGTAGATACCCACATCAAACGCATCCGCCAGAAGCTTTCCATCCCGAAGGATTCTCCCTGGGATATTGAGACAGTCTGGGGTGTAGGATATAAGTTCGAGTTGAAAAAGAAACCGGATGAGCCTGCCAAAGCATAATTTACCTGAGGTGCAGTGTGAATAAGTCGTTGAGTACCCGGCTGATGTACAGCTTTATGACCGTCATCGTGATCGTGGTGGTCGGCATCACAGCCGGTACTTCCTATTTAATTGCAGATTATTTTTTTAAAATCAAAGAAGACGAGCTGGCCCAGAAAGGCCATGAGATGGCAGATACCGTGGAATACTTTGTAACCAAAGACAATAACCGGTATATGCTGATGCGCTATCTGATTGCAGTAGACCGTCTGGTAGGCGCCCGTATCTGGCTGTTCGACAACGATTACAATCTGCTGGCTGCTTCCAATATTGCGGCGGACGTAGATAATGCCGGCAAAACCCCTGCAGGCAACAGCGGGAAAGTGGGAACCGACAAGCCGGACGTTTCTGTTCCGGCGGACCGAATCCCTGCATATGTTTATACGTCGAGGCTGGCAGAGGAAATCAAAAGCGGCCAGGTATCCCGTAATGTAAATAAAATTTTAAAAGATATTTACCGCGGCGAAAGCGTGCGTTCCCAGATCTACCATCCGTATTTCAAGCAGCAGGTTATTCTGGTGGGCGTGCCTTACGGCGACAGGCTGCATCCCCGCGGCGCGATCCTGATGGCGGAACCGTTAAGCGGTTTTGGCGGTTTTCTGCGCAGCGTTTATATTTTTACGATTATCGTAGGTCTTCTGGCAATACTGCTCAGCCTGTTTATGGTACGGCGTCTTTCCCAGCAGGTCGTAAAGCCTCTGGTTTCCATGAAAGATGCGACGATTGCCATCGCCAAGGGAAATTATTCCCGAAGAGTAGACGTGCAGGGCGAGGATGAAGTGGCTGAACTCGGCAACGCGATCAATCATCTGAGCACGGAGCTGAGCAATTATTTAGGCAAGCTGGCACGCATGGAAAAAATCCGCCGCGATTTTGTGGCGAATGTGTCCCATGAATTGCGGACCCCCATTACGATTATCCGGGGATATAATGATATCGTCGGCGACAGCCTGGAAGGCGACGATCCGAACAAACGTTACTGTGACCTGATCGGCAGTGAGACGAAACGGCTGGAACGGCTGGTGCGCGGGTTGCTGGATATCAGCCGCCTGCAGTCGGCTGACAAGCTGAAGGTTTCGGACACGCAGCCTCTGCCGTTGGCGGAGATTATCCGCAATGTGGCGGAAAAGCTGAAGGTTAAGGCGGAGCCAAAACATATTACGTTACAATTGCAGCTGGAAGAGAACATAGAGATTTCCGGTAACGGCGACCAAATCGTCCAGCTGGTTTTGCTTTTGGGAGACAATGCAATAAAATATTCGCCGGAAGGCAGTTATGTCCGTTACGAGACGAAGCTGCAGGCAAACGGTTCTTTGGAAATGAGCGTTGTGGATAACGGGCCCGGCATTCCGGAAGAGGATTTGCCTTTTATCTTTGAACGTTTCTATAAGGTGGACAAATCCCATGCCCAGAGTTCTTCCAAAGGGACGGGACTGGGGCTGGCTATCGCCAAAGAAATCGTGCGTATGCATGGCGCGCAAATCGAAGTATTTTCACAGGTTGGCGTGGGCACCCGGTTTGTTGTCACATTCCCTGCCGATTCGGTCATCCGTCAGGAATTGCAATCATGATACTGGAAACGTTAAATCCGGAGTACCGGTTCTCTTCGCTGGCAAAGATTACGCCGGCGTGGATGGATAGACATAATTACCGGGCTCTGCTGATGGATATTGATAATACTCTGCTGCCGCGTAACAGCACGGTGGTTCCGGAAAAGCATATTGACTGGCTGCAGAAGATGCAGGGACAGGGTATCGCTATCGTGCTGGCTTCCAATAACGGCGGTAAAAGAACGGTGGCGATAGAAAAACAGTTGGAAGATAACGGGCTACGGATTCCTGTTTTAAAATGGGCGGGCAAGCCTTTCCCCCGGGCCTATGCGGGGGCGATTCGTTTGCTGGAGGAAGCCCGGGCAACTGAAGAGGTTGCAACGGAAAAATACGCGGGCCGTATTCTGGCTGCCGGAGACCAGCTGTTTACCGATGTGCTGGGTGCCCACTGGTATCACTTGCCCGTTGCCTGGCTGCGTCCTCTTTCTTCAAATGATTTTATCGGAACAAAAGTGCTGCGGATTTTGGAAAAATGTGTGATGTGGCGCCTGGCGAAAAAGGGAATTCTTCCGGAAGAGGATAAGGCAGAGGCCGGGTAAATACATGTTGCCGGGTAAGCATTCGTTTTAAAGCGTACTGTCTTTTAAATAAAGAAATTAAATAAGGAAATTGAATTAAGGAAAGCAGGTTTGAAAATGAAAATTGCGCTGGTCCAGATGGAAATTAAAGAAAGAAACTGTGCCGGAAATACACAGCATGGCCTTGCCCTTCTAAAAGAAGCGGCAAAGCAAAGCGACCTGGTTATTTTGCCGGAGATATGGACGACAGGTTATTCTTTGGGGCATCTTGCGGAAGAAGCGGTAACGCTGGACGGTCCGCTGGTGAAAACCTTATGTGACATTGCCCGGGAGAACCAGTGCTCTTTGCTGCCCGGTTCGTTACCCATCCGCAAAAACGGCCGGGTGTATAATATGATCCCGGCCATCAGCAAAGAGGGGAAACTCGTGCACGAATATGGCAAGGTGCATCTGTTCGGCATGTTTGAAGAAGAAAAATTCTTTGCACCGGGAGAATCCTTTGACACCTTTGACCTGGACGGTGTGCGCTGCGGTTCTACCATCTGTTACGATTTGCGGTTTCCTGAGTTTTACCGGTATCTGGCGTTGCAGGGAGCGCAGCTGATCGTCTGCCCTGCAGAGTGGCCCGCGCGCCGTGGCGACGGGTTTGATCTTTTATCCCGCGCCCGGGCTTTTGAAAATCATGTATTCTTGGCTGCGGTAAATTGCGTCGGTACCTTTAAGGGCGACCCCTTTTACGGCCATTCCCGCGTGATCGACCCGCTGAACCGTATGATTGCGGAAGGCGGCGATGGGGAAGAGATTATTTACGCGGAAATTGATTTGGAAAGAGTGACGCAAGTCCGTAAAAATTTAAATGCGTTAAACGATGTACGTTTTACGGTCCGGAAGCCGGGTGAAGCAAAATGAGAAAGAAGTTTATTTCTCTTTCGCTGTTACTGACAGTATTCCTGTTCGCAGCGACTTCTGTTTCCATGGCTGCAAGGTCCGTTCCGAAAGATGTAACGTATCTGCTGGGCATGTATTACGGAAACAGTTCCGTTTTTCTGCTGCGGGAAGACAAAGGGAATTTGCAGATTGTATATCACGCAGACCCCAATGACAGGGATTTCAGCAGGGCGAACATTTTTCCGTTAAAAAAGGTACGCTTTGATTCCTATGAGCTGAACGAAGAAGGGCCGCTTTTTGGCGGGGAAGCCGCGGTTCATTTTGAGCGGGATACGGACGGAAACGGGATCGTCTGCAAGATCGGCGGCAAGCGTTTTGCCCGTAACTTTTTCCCGGGAGAAGGGAATAAGGTATATCGGGTGGAAGCTAACGCGGAGTATCAGTCGCTGAAGGATGCGGCGCCTAAGGCTGCCCTGCCGACCAGATTGCAGCAGGGACAGGCGGGCCGGCTTGTCCGTATACGTTCCGCGGTTCCCAATGTAAAATTTGACCTGCGTTATGCGGGGGCAGATAATATTTTTGGCGTTCCTTTGTATAACGCAACAGAAGCCTTTGCGGAAGCAGAAACGTCCGTCGCACTGAAAAAGGCGGCGGATAAACTGGCAGCACAGGGGTACGGTCTTCTAGTGTGGGAAGGCTATCGTCCCTGGTATGTTTCCAAACTGGCTTCCGATTTGCTGCCAAAAGATAAAAAAGGGATGATGCCTTCACCGGATAAAGGGGAGGACCGCAATACCGGGCGTACGGTGGATGTAAGTCTGTACGACCTGACCAGCGGGCAGGCGGTAAAGATGATCAGTGATTTCGATGAAGTATCTGTCCGCCAGTTCCCGAATTTTGCGGGCGGAACAGAGCAGCAGCGTTTCCTGCGGGATATGCTGGCCGCGGTCATGAAAGATTGCGGCTTTACCCAGGGCAAAGAGGAATGGTGGCATTTCACGCTGGGCGATACGCAGGGCTGGCGTCATTTGAATATTCCCTATGGGCAGATAAAGTAAAATATGGTAGAATTAGTAACGTGTGTAAAACGATAATTATATTACGGAGGAAAACTGACGATGACTGTCTATGATTGCGCCAACGAACTGGCAAGGGAAATGCGGGCGACCCGTGAGTTTGCTGTTTTAAAAGAAGCCAAGGAGAAATTGTCCGCGGAGCCGGATACCAAAGCGCTGATTGCCCGGTTCATGCAGCTGGGACAGGAAGTAGAGATCGCCCGGTTCCAGAAAAAAGAAGTTCCGGCAGAAAAGGAAGCGCAGTTTAATGATATGATGCGAACTCTCAGCCTGAATCCGCTGGCGGTAAATTATCTGAACGCGTTCCAGCGGTTCCAGCTGATGTTCCAGGATGTATCGAAGACCATTACGGACGTAGTAAAGGAAGTTGCGGAATAAAATGTTAAATCAGAAAACGCTTTCACGGTTAAAATCGGAAATTGCCGGACAGGTACGGCTTGACGAGCCCATGTCGGCGCATACGTCGTTTCATATCGGTGGACCGGCAGACGCGCTTGTGATTCCTGCGGATACGAAAGATATACGGAAGATTTTGCGCATTGCCCGGGAAGAGCAGAGTCCGCTTGCGGTGGTGGGAAACGGTTCCAATCTTCTGGTGCGGGACAAGGGCATCCGCGGGATTGTGCTTAAGCTTGGCAACGCGCTGAAACGCTGGGAACAAAAAGGCGGCACATTTATTTTTGAGAGCGGCGTTTCGCTGGCTCAGTGCTGCCGTATCATTGCGGAAGCCGGGTATTCGGGCATGGAATTTGCCGTAGGGATACCGGGAAGCCTCGGCGGCGCTGTGTTTATGAATGCCGGCGCTTATGACGGGGAAATGAAAAACTGCGTGGTGTCTGTTCAGGTTATGACACGATCCGGTGAGATTAAAACGCTGGACAGGGACGACCTGCAATTTTCCTATCGTCATTCCGCCCTGCAGGGTTCTGATGATATTGTACTGGAAGTAACATTGCAGGTACAGGAAGGCGACAAAGCTGCAATCCAGGCAAAGATGGACGATTTCAGCCAGCGTCGAATCAGCAAGCAGCCGCTGGATATCCCCAGTGCGGGTAGTACCTTCAAGCGCCCGGAAGGAAGGTTTGTAGGGCAGATGGTGGAACAGTCCGGGCTGAAAGGCTTCCGTATCGGCGGCGCGGAAGTATCCGTCAAGCACGCCGGGTTTATTGTCAATGCGGATCATGCGACAGCCGCGGATGTGCTGCAGCTGATTGAATTTATCCAGCGTAAAATTTTGGAGGATTATAACGTTGCATTAGTACCTGAAGTTTTGGTACTGGGAGAAGAATGACAAATATTTACGATGTAATTAATGAATTATACAATGACGATGAAGGCTGGAATACAGTCCTGGAACGCAGGTTTGCGGAGCAGTTTCTGCGTACGGAGGCGTTCCGGGGCGCTTCAGACGATGAACTGCTGGAAATCTGGCAGCAGGTCATGTACCTGCTGATTTACTGCGGAAATACTTCTTACAGAATCGGCGACATGACCAGCGAAGATTTTATCTATTGCATCAGCTGGTGCCAGCGGAATATCGGTGATTTTGAACTGGATTATGCAAGCGTGGATTTTTTTCTGTCCGTCATGCAGCACCTGCTCGGCTTTTTAAAGCAGAAAAAAGCCATCAGCAGCGATACGGCGGCGTCCAAGTGCCGGTTAAAGCTGCTGGGCCCGGATGGGAACCTGTTGCTGTTCCGGAAAGACGGATCCCTTCCGGAAGAATATGAAAAGTTCCGTACCAATCGGGAGCCTGATCTGGAAACCAAGGTTTTCATGCAGCTGGGGCAGAAGCTTGCCATACTTTTTGACAAGATGCAGAAATATTTTGGCGATCTTAATTTCAGTCTGGACAGGCGGCGTGCCAGCTATGCGTATTTTGGTACGGATGCGGAACCGGTACTGGATCAGGAGAGGCCGGAACTGTTTGCCTCTTTTTGGGAGTATTTTATTTTTGACTACCGCCTGCGGGATACGGATGAAAGACCGATTGAACACTTTTATGAGTATTACCGGAAGCAGCCGGATCCGCAATACGAAAAAAGCAACAAGGCAATGATCGAATTGCTGGCATCGATGCGGAAGATCCAGCTGATGGTTTTCACCATCGAAAGAGAGGAAGCTGACGGATGGTATAGTTGCAGGGACTTCTTTACGGGAAGTATTTCCGAATTAAGCCTGCCTGTGGACGAGGCGGTAGATATCCGGAATCTTTTGTGTATTGCCCATGTGTTTGAGGATGGCAACCTGATTACCGAATATTTGCGCAGTGTGATCGTTGCGCCTGCAGCACAGAAAACTCTTTACAAAAATCTGTCGGCATTTCTGGCTTATTACAGGGTAGCTCTTCCCGATGCGGACTGGGAGCAGTTTATTAATGCCAATCCGGCTTTGGTGATGCATATGGTTGCGTATGCGGGAGCGCCGGATATGGTCATGAAACCGTTGCGTCCTGTGAAGGATATTGAATATAAACCGGCTGCCATTAAAACGGACAGTACGGTACACGTGTTCCTTCTGCGTTTTGGCAAATTGCTGCGCATATCCTGGCAGGACCGGAAAAACCTGGCGCAGATGTGGGCAGACTTTTATGCGCTTCGCCCCGTGGCCTGCTTCAGCGAGGAAGATTTTATGACCTGGACCCTGGCGATACTTGAGAATTATATGAAGATCACTAAGATCTTTCTGCTGGATGTCGCTCCCTATGCGGAAAGGGTTCATATTGATACAAAACGTATCGCGGAACGTACCGCAGTGATTCAGGATGTGTTGCAGCTGGAACCTTTTGACCCTCGTTATATGAGTGAAGATGCTTTCATGAATATGTTTTTTTCGTAAGGAGGTTACCCCATGTTATGTGAATTCTGCAAGCATGATTTTGACGACAGCCTTACAGAATGCCCGTATTGCCATAAAAGGGTGGATATTGAAGCCAAAAGCCTGACAAGGGAAGAAAGGGATAATTTTGCCGGAACGACGATTGAAATGGAAGGTTCCTCCGGAGAAGATGGCTATACAAAGCGTGCCGAGTATCAGGAAAAAGACAGCTACTATCAGCAGGATGACGCATACCAGCGGGCAGACAGGCCTTATGATGAAAACAGGGATTCTTCCGGTTTTAAGGTGTACCGCATGGGCGGCGGTCTTTTGACATGGATTATATTTGCCCTGATCGTGCTTGCAATTATATTCTTCCTGCTTCCGGCTTTCCTGTTTATCGGGATCGTCGGTGCGGTGGCAGGTGCGATTATTATCTTTTTGGCAAGGTTGTTTCAATAATTTATGTTGCCGCATATTGTGGCAGAAAGGGGGATTTTTATGAAAAACAGGTTCTGTGAAATGTTAGGGATAAAATATCCGATCGTGCAGGGCGGCATGGCCTGGAGCAGCGACGGTACACTGGCCGCGGCTGTTTCTAATGCAGGCGGGGCCGGTATTATCGGTACCGGGGGCCGCACCACCGAATGGGTGGAAGACGAGATTAAGAAAGCAAAAAGCCTGACGGATAAACCTTTTGGTGTTAACCTGATGCTGATGGCGCCAAACGTTAACGATATTGCGGAAATTGTCTGCAAAGAAAAGGTTGCATTCGTTACAACCGGCGCAGGCAGCCCGTTGCCCTGGATTGAAAGAATGCACAAGGCCGGAGTAAAAATTATTCCGGTGGTGCCCAATGTAAAGCTTGCAAAACGGGTTGCTGCTTCTGGAGCTGACGCGATGGTTATCGAAGGCATGGAAGGCGGCGGGCACATCGGAAGTATGACCTGTATGGCTTTGCTTTCCAATGTTCTTAAAGATAAATTTCCTATCCCTGTTTTAGCGGCCGGCGGTATTTCTGACGGACGGGCTATGGCGGCAGCCTTGCTGATGGGGGCGGACGGAGTACAGATGGGTTCGCGTTTTCTGCTGACAACGGAGTGTCCTATTCATGCCAAAACGAAAGAGATGATCGTCAATGCAACGGATACGGATTGCGTTGTGACCGGACAATCGAGAAATATGGGCGTGCGCTGTCTGAAGAATGCGTTTACCCAGAAATATCTTGCGGCGGAAATCAGTGGCGCGCCAAATGAAAAACTTATGGAACTGGGTACGGGAACTTCCCGCATGGGCATGAAGGAAGGCGACACTGAAAACGGCAGCATCATGGTCGGGCAGAGCCTCAATGTGTTGAATGAAGTGCTGCCCTGCAAAGATGTGATCGAAAAAATAATCGCTGATGCAAAAGATACTTTAGCAAAAGCTGCATGTATTGAATTGTAAATCCTTCTTATAAGACAAAAACAGACCGGAGTGTTACCTCTATATTGTTTTCGCAATTCACAGAATGAATTGCAAATAAGAGAGATTAACTCCGGTCTTCTGTTTTTTTATGAGGTGTGTCAGTAAAACTTGAAAAATGGCAAATGGTTCATTGTTGCCTTACATACAGCCTGCGTTCCGGTCATCAGGGTTTGGCCTGGGGTTTTAAAACAGGAGCGGCGGCAGGGCTGTTGGGATGCGGAGTGTTAACAGGGGCTTGTGTTTTAGTTTCTTTGGCCTGCGTATGTTGTTGGTGCTCTTTTTTTGCTTCTTTTTGCTTTATTTCTTTGTTATCCTTTTTTGTCGTTTTATTATCTTTCGGAAGCTTTACATGTTTATCATCCGCTGTAATGACCTGGACTTTTGCTTCTTTGCGTCCGAATTGCAAAGCTTTCTTATGGGATTCCATAAAAATGTCAACATGGCGGTTATAATTTGGATTCATTCTGTCCTGTACAACATATTTATGGCCTTCGAAAATAATTACGCTGCCCAGCGGTACAAAATTCGCCGCGCAGGTGTATCCTTCTTTGGCTTTGACGCCGCTGGCAGTGGTGCGTGAACCTGTTTCATGCGGGGTATAGGCGGACATGGATACCGTTGTCCAGAAAACAGCAGCCAGCGAAACCGCCCGGTAAAAATCATTCCTGTTGATTTTCATTTAAAATAAACGCTCCTGTACTAAAAGTTTTTCTTTCATTTCTTTATATTCCAGCGAATAATACGTGGTCATCTGCGCTTCCCGGTAATCTGTGCCGAATGCTCTTTTACTCAGGCTCAGGACTGGTGGCGCCTGGATGCGTTTGGCAACCGCTAGACCGGTGAACAAATTGTACCAGCGTTCCAGATCCTGGCAGAAAGCGGCATGGCTTGGGAAGAGTTGTGCGACAATGCCTTCTTTGCAGCCTAAAAAACCTTCCAGGTCCTGATCGATATAATGTTTCAGTATTTCAGCAGGGGATGCCTTCTCCCAGTTTTCTACAAAAGCGCGCAACAGATAATCGTGATATTCATAAATCAACGGATCTCCGCCGTTGCCTACGGTCTGTTCCCGTGACAGTTCGGCACTGGGACGGATCTGGAAAACCGGTTCCGGAATTACCTTTCGTTTATAAACATACTCATTAACATATCTTCCGAGAGCATATACCTGATGCTTCCATAAATCTCCCAACGGACAGAAAAGGCCCGTCAGGTCGCCGTAAAACGTACCATAGCCAACCGTTATTTCCGCTTTGTTGGCATTACAGCTGATACCGCCCTTAAATGCTGCGGAAAAACCGGCCAGTATCCGGGAACCGCGGTCGCGGGCCTGGATATTCTCATACATGACCCCGTTCAGTTCCACTTTAAAATCTCGGTTAGTCGTGTAATTATGGATAGGAGTGTAAAGCTGTTCCACAGTATGTGACACACTGTCGTTGATAGGAACGATGGTGTAACAGCAGCCCAGGTTTTCTGCCAGCTTCTGGGCAAGATTTTTTGTCAGTTCAGAATTGTAGCGGCTGGGCATGTTCACAAGCAAAACCTGGTGAGGCCCAAGGATATCTGTAAACAGCGCGGCGGTAACGGCTGAGTCAATACCGCCGGAGGCGCCTATGACCATGCGCTTGATGCCGGTTTGTTTAAGAAAATTCTGGGTTCCGTAACGTATGGTTCTATATAATATAGCGATTTCATCGTCTTCTGTTGTGATCAGTTCATCTTCCGCAGAGTAGGCTCGTATCTTTGCGGTTTCTTTGTCCCATGAGAACGTCAGCAGTTTTTCTTCAAACATGGGCGCGGCCACCTTTACCATGCCATCTGATCCGTAGACACAGCTCTGTCCGTCAAAGGTATAAATATTCTTTCCGGTATTCTGGATACCGGTCTGGTTACAGTAGATTAATGGCAAATGCAATTCTTTTGCCTGATTACCGAACAAATAATGGCGTTTACTGTTTTTATGCAGCGTGAAGGGGGAACTGGACAGATTACATAATAGTTCCGCACCACCCAGTTTCAACATAGCCGGTACGGAAAGAGGATAATTCTCTGTCCATCCGTCTTCACAGAGCATTATACCGAGTTTAAACTTGTTTCCATGAACTGTTACAGCCACAGACCCCATACCGTTTTTGAGGGAAATGCGTTTATCCTTCAGTAGCATTTCCTGTCCGGAAAAATAACGGGGATCATCGAATTCCCGATAAGCAGGAAGCGAAGTTTTTGCTACGAAATCCAGGCCTTGTTCGGTAGGGATAAGTTTTCCGTTTTGTGCGGTAAAAGCGGCGTTGTATTTACGTACATGGCCGTCTTTGTTTTTACGTTTCCAGTCCGTTGCCACATTTCCAAAGACAACAGTAATTCCCTGTGTTGCGGCAATGATCTGCTGCCCGTAAGTCTCGCAGTCTTTAAGGAATGCAGTCTGTTCCCACAAGTCGCCGATCAGTAAGCCGGGGACCGACAGTTCCGGGAAAACCAGAATATCGACAGATTCCTTTTGTGCGAGGCCGATTAATTGTAAAATCTTTTTTGTATTCAGGTCCGGACGTCCGGGTACGATCTCCATTTGTCCGCAGGCAATTTTCAGCGCCATTTCCGTGCCTCTTTCTGCAAACGTTATATGCAATATATTTTAATCTATAATAAATTATAACAGAGAAATTTGCGTTTTTCCACATTTTCGTATAGTATATATAAGCGCAGGAGGCATTTATTGTGAAAAAAATTAAAAAAACTAATGCAGCCCGTATTCTGGACGACCTGCAGATCAACTACGAATTAAAGACGTATCCTGTAGACGAAGAGCATCTTGATGCCGTCCATGTGGCAAAAGAAGTTGGCATGCCGCCAGAGCAGGTGTTTAAAACACTTTGTGTGCGTGGTGATAAAACGGGTGTAATTTTTGCGGTTATCCCGGGCAATGGAGAACTGGATTTAAAAGCACTTGCCAGGGTCAGCGGCAACAAACGTTGTGAAATGGTCCACCTGAAAGAAGTTCTGCCACTGACAGGTTATATCCGTGGAGGTTGTTCACCTTTGGGAGCAAAAAAGGAATATCCGGTATTCATGGATGAGACCTGCCGGTTGTTTGATCATATTGCCATCAGTGCGGGTATGCGTGGTATACAGATACTGGCAGCTCCTGAAGATTTGATAAGGGCAACCGGGGCTGTTGTAGATTCCCTAATAATGTAAAGGAGAAGAAATTAAAATGTTATTTGTGAGTACCAGGGGGCAGGTCGGCAAAGTATCCTCTGCCCATGCGATTAAAGAAGGACTCGCCGGTGACGGCGGATTATTTGTGCCCCAGACTTTACCGTACCTTTCATTGGAAACGATTCTGGGGATGCACGCGTTGTCCTATGAACAGTGTGCCGCCAAAATATTGGGGTATTTTCTTACGGATTACAGTACGGA
This sequence comes from uncultured Succiniclasticum sp., assembly GCA_905233365.1. GTDB lineage: Bacteria > Bacillota > Negativicutes > Acidaminococcales > Acidaminococcaceae > Succiniclasticum. The sequence goes on along the minus strand of CAJODT010000001.1, from coordinate 32,996 downwards.
AGAACTTGCAGAATGTACAGGTGCGGCCTATTCCTCTGAAAAGTTCGGAGCAGATCCCGCACCGCTGCGTAAGGTAGGGGAGAATTGCGACGTGCTGGAATTATGGCATGGACCGACCATGGCATTTAAGGACATAGCACTGCAGATTTTACCCCATCTGATGACGAAAGCACAGGAAAAAACCGGATCGGACTTCCGGATCGTTATCCTGGCCGCAACCTCCGGAGATACAGGCAAAGCAGCGCTGGAAGGATTTGCAGATGTTCCCGGCACGGAAATCATCGTGTTCTATCCGGAGGACGGCGTCAGCCAGGTACAGAAACTGCAGATGGTGACCCAGACGGGAAAGAATACAAAAGTTTTTGGGATCCGCGGAAATTTTGATGATGCCCAGCGGGGCGTAAAGGAAATTTTCGGTGACGCCGCTCTGGAAACAGAACTGAAAGAATGCGGATGGGTATTCTCTTCGGCAAATTCTATCAATTGGGGAAGACTGGCGCCGCAGATTACTTATTATTTTAAAGCATATTCGGATGCTGTGGCTGAAGAACGTATCCGGCCGGGAGAAAAAATTATTTTTTCCGTTCCCACCGGAAACTTCGGCGACATACTGGCAGGGTATTACGCAAGGAAGATGGGGCTGCCGGTAAAACGTTTTATCTGTGCTTCTAACTCCAATAACGTACTGACTGATTTTATCAATACCGGCATATATGATAAGAATCGTGTGCTGAATAAAACGGTTTCACCGTCCATGGATATTCTGGTGTCCAGCAATCTGGAACGGTTGCTGTTCGACCTGACGGAAAATGATGCCGGGCAGGTTGCGGAATGGATGAAGCAGCTTAATACCGTTGGAAAATACCAAGTACCCAAAGATGTTGCAGAGCGCGTGCGCGATTTATTTTTCGCGGCGTGGATTGACGAACGGGAAACCGTGGATACCATCGGACGCGTCCATAATGATTTTGAATATCTGATTGATCCGCATACGGCTGTGGCCTGGCGGGCCGCTGAAAAATACCGTCTGCTCAGCAGCGATGACAGTTATATCGTTGTCCTGTCTACTGCAAGTCCTTATAAATTCTGTAAAACGGTTCTGGAAGGCATAGGTAAAGCGGAAGGATTAAATGAAAACAATCCGTTTGACGCTGCGCACCGGCTGGCAGAAGAAACGGAAACTTCGGTTCCGCCGCAAGTTACGGCGCTGGAAACCATGCCCATCCTGCATAAGGACGTCATTGCCGCGGAAGAGATGGCGCAGCATATCAAGAAGACGTTGGGAATCGCACAATAAAATATTTTATATTTGTTAAAAAAGTCTTGCCTGTTGGCAATGACTGTGCTATAATACTTCAAGTGTTTAATACACACGCAGTCGGACGGCACTGTCCGCGCAAGCGGTGAATCCGAATACAAAGAAGACTGCGGAGGAAAAAACAGGAGGAAAGAACATGAGCAGTATTATTTCTATGAAACAGTTGCTGGAAGCCGGCGTACATTTTGGTCATCAGACCCGTCGCTGGAATCCCAAAATGGCGAAGTACATCTTCACCGAACGTAACGGTATCTACATTATTGACCTGCAGAAGACCGTTAAAAAGGTTGACGAAGCGTACAACTTCATTCGTGAGACCGCACAGAACGGCGGTAACATTCTGTTCGTCGGCACCAAAAAACAGGCGCAGGAAGCTATGCGTGAAGAAGCAATACGCTGCAACCAGTTTTATGTTAACGAGCGCTGGCTGGGCGGCATGATGACCAACTTCAAAACCATCCAGAAGCGGGTAGCGCGTCTGCGTCAGCTGGAAAAGATGGAAGAAGACGGTACTTTTGAAGTTCTGCCGAAAAAGGAAGTTTTGGGCCTGCGTCATGAAATGGAAAAACTGAACAGGAATCTGGGCGGTATCAAAGAAATGAAAAAACTGCCGGCAGCCTTGTTCGTAGTGGATCCCCGCAAAGAACATATCGCTGTTCTGGAAGCCCGCAAGCTGAATATCCCAATCGTTGCTACCGTTGATACAAACTGCGATCCGGACGAAGTAGATTATGTAATTCCGGCTAACGACGACGCGATCCGTGCCGTACGCTTACTGGCCAGCAAGATGGCTGACGCCGTACTGGAGGGACGCCAGGGCCAGCAGACTGCGGAAGTGGCGGAAGCTCCTGCTGAAGAAGCTGCTGCAGACGCTGAATAATTTCGGTTCCGGAACCTTTGGTGTATACTGTCGAAAGGGAACCCGTTGCGGTTCCCTTTATTTTAACTCTTAAATAATATAAACAATTTGAATACAGGAGGATTTTAATATGGCACAGATTACGGCTGCAATTGTTAAAGAATTGCGCGAACGTACAGGCGCAGGCATGATGGACTGCAAAAAAGCACTGGTTGCTACCGAAGGCGATATGGAAAAAGCAATTGACTTCCTGCGTGAAAAAGGGTTGTCCCAGGCTGCCAAGAAAGCCGGCCGTGTAGCAGCAGAAGGCGCTGTTGTTTCCTATGTTAGCGAAGATAAAAAAACCGGCGTAATTGCAGAAGTTAACTGCGAAACCGATTTTGTAGGAAAAAATGAAAACTTCCAGGCTCTGGCAAAATCCATTGCGGAACATATCGCAAAAACCAACCCGGCTGACGTTGACACGCTGCTGGCTTCCGAAATGAACGGCAAGACTGTGAAAGACATTGTTACCGAAGCCATTGCCAAGATTGGCGAAAACATTTCCGTTCGTCGTTTTGTCCGTTATGAAAGCGCTGAAGGCATGGTTTACAGCTACATCCATGCAGGCGGAAAAATTGGCGTTCTGGTGGATATGAAAGGCGGAGACGCTGAACTGGGCAAGGATATTGCCATGCAGGTTGCCGCTGCAAATCCCCAGTTCTTAGACCGTTCTGTTGTTCCTGCTTCCGAACTGGAGCATGAAAAAGAAATCCTGACCGAACAGGCTCATAATGAAAACAAAGATAAACCGGCAAACATTATTGAAAAGATGGTAATGGGCCGCATCAACAAATACTACAAGGAAGTTTGCTTGGTAGATCAGATTTTTATTAGAGATGAAAAACGTGAATTAACCATCAGCAAGCTGCTGAAATCCAAGAATGCCGTTGTTGCACGTTTTGCCCGTTTCCAGTTAGGCGAAGGCATTGAAAAGAAAAAAGAAAACTTTGCAGAAGAAGTTGCCGCATTCGTAAACAAATAATTATTTTTGACAAAAAGACTGCAATCATCTTGCAGTCTTTTTTTATAAGCAGATGCATAAGGAAACACAGACAATAATGTTGGTAAATTTTCACAATTTTAATCGTATTTGCCGTGTTCTGCTATTTTTCAAAAGCGCAAGATGTGGTATAATAATATGAAAATGCCAGCAAGTACCATCTTTCTGGAATTTAGTTCGTGAAAGACTATAAAGAGAATAGGAGGGTGTAAGCGTGGCGAATGAAGCAAAATACAGACGTATTGTTTTAAAATTAAGCGGAGAAGCGCTTGCGGGGGAAAGAGGCTACGGTATCGATCCGAATGTAGTAAATTCTATCGCAAGACAGATTAAAGAAGTTTTGGACTGCGG
>CAJODT010000001.1:0-29262 GCA_905233365.1 uncultured Succiniclasticum sp. | reverse complement strand
GCTATCGAAATGCGGCAGATTGCGGAACCGTATATACGGCGCAGGGCAGTCCGTCATCTGGAGAAAGGACGGGTGGTCATATTCGCGGCAGGAACCGGAAATCCGTATTTTTCAACAGATACAACGGCAGCGTTGCGAGCGGCAGAAATTGAAGCGGATGCCATACTGATGGGGAAGAACGGTGTTGACGGCGTGTATGACGCGGATCCCGCAACCCATCCGGAAGCAAAGAAGTTTGATTGTCTTGATTACATAGATGTCATCAATAAGCATTTAAGTGTGATGGACACGACGGCCATCAGCCTGTGCATGGATAACAGGATTCCTATTATTGTTTTTAATATCGAGACGCAGGGAAATATTTTGAAAGCTGCTTTGGGAACAGTAACCGGTACAACGGTAGGAGGTAAATTATAATGGCTACAATTGAGGACTTATTAAAGACAAACGAAGAAAAAATGAAAAAAACAATTTCCTATCTTCGGGAAGATCTGGCGGGTCTGCGGGCAGGAAGAGCTACTCCGGCACTGCTGAATAAGATTATGGTGGATTATTACGGAGCGCCCACACCGATCAACCAGGTTGCCAACATCGGTGTTCCGGAACCCCGCATGATTGTGATCACTCCCTGGGAAAAAACCATGATCAAAGCGATTTCCAAGGCGATTATGACGTCTGACCTGGGACTGAATCCTAATACTGACGGTTCCGTGATCCGGTTAAATCTTCCGCAGCTGACAGAAGAACGCAGAAAAGAACTGGTTAAAACGGCCAATAAACGTACTGAAGAAGCGCGCGTCAGTGTTCGTAACATGCGCCGTGACATTATCGAAGGAATTAAAAAGGCTGAAAAGGCTAAGGAGATTACGGAAGATGATTCCAAAGACGGTCAGGATAAAGCCCAGAAGTTGACCGACAAGATGATGAAAGAAATTGATAAGGTTATTGAAGCCAAAGAAAAAGAGATTATGGAAGTGTAACGGATGCCGGACGTTTTAGCCATGCCGTTGTCTGAAGCCGAAAAACTGCTGCAGGCTGATGGATGGGATTATCAAGTGGTACGTATTTCTTCCGGATACCGGCATGAAAGTAAAGAGAATTGCCGTATGGAAGAATATGTTGTCAGGCAGCAGCTGCTGGCTGACCATAAAATTCGATTGAGTACTATTATGAAGAGGAGAAAGGAGGTGCTCTTGCATGGCTTTTAAAATTGATACTGACGCTTGCGTAGGCTGCGGCACTTGTGCCAGCACTTGCCCCGTAGGCGCACCGAAAGAAGACGGTAACGGCAAGTACCAGATTACCGCTGACGAATGTGTAGAATGCGGCGCTTGCGCAGCAAACTGCCCGGTGGGCGCAATTGCTCAGGAATAATTTTTAGCAACAAACTCCCCTCCTGTTCCGGCAGAAGGGGAGGCACATTTTTGTTTTTAAGAAATTCAGAAAATAATTGTTCTTTCTTGCAAGAGCATAGAAAGGTGCATCTTGATGTTAAATAAACTATTTAAATTCCAGCCGAACAGAAAAGTATCTGACGTTGTTGTCAATACAGATGGATTGGATCCGGACAGCATTCCCCGTCACATTGCGATTATCATGGACGGCAACGGGCGTTGGGCAAAAGAAAAAGGTCATTTACGGACGTATGGCCATAAAGTTGGTGCAGAAACGCTGAAGACTATCGTCAAGGCGTCCAACAATCTGGGAATAGAAGTAATCACAGCGTATGCTTTTTCTACTGAAAACTGGAAACGCCCCATAAAAGAAGTTAATTTTATCATGGAGCTGATAAAGCGTTATCTGACGGCTGAGATACAGGAGTTTAAAGAATTTAATGTTCAGATTCGCTTCATGGGATCAAGGGAGGATCTTCCTGATTTTATGAATGAGACAATGGATCATGCTATTAAAGAAACGAAAGATAACACGGGTATTATTTTAAATCTGGCAATTAACTACGGCGGACAGGCAGAAATCCTTCATGCGGCTAAATCTATTGCGCAACAGGTTGCGGATGGCACGCTGAAAATTGAAGACATTGATGTTCCCGTATTTGAAAATAATTTATATTCCAAAGGGCTTCCGTCCCCGGATTTGCTGATCCGGACAGGTGGGGATCTGCGTGTCAGCAATTTCCTGTTATGGCAGATTGCCTATTCTGAAATTTGGACCACGCCGGTATTCTGGCCTGATTTTACTCCGGATATGCTGGTAGAAGCCATTAAGGCATTTAAGAACCGGGATCGCCGTTATGGCGGACTTTCAACAGATACAGCATAGCAGTCTGTATTTTATTAAAGGATGTATTGATTTGTTTAAACGTATTTTAACGGCAATGGTCGGAATACCGGTTGCTGTTTTTCTTGTAACTAAAGGCGGCGTATTTTTCGCGACGGCTGTTTTTATCCTGGCTATGGCAGCCTGGAGAGAATATGCGCGTATGGCTGCCACGAAACATATTAATACCTACAAGCTGACATCTTTTCTGCCTTCTATGCTGCTGGTTGGCGCAGCGGGTTTCGGTAAACTGGATTACTTTATGCCGGTTTTGACTTTTGCAGTTCTGGGGATTTTATTTGAAGGTCTTTACCGGCATTGTAACTGCGGAGAAAATAATTGGCCCCTTCATGTTTCCAATTCGTTGATGGCATTATTGTATGTTGGCTTGTTGTTTGCACATATTCCCCTGGTTCGTGAGTATTCCGCCAACAGTATCCGTTATTTTGGACTGCTTTTTTCTCAGGGGGAGCTTGCGTTATGGATGGTACTGTTAGGTACCTGGGCCAGTGATACGTTTGCGTATTTCTTTGGTATTGCATTTGGTAAACACAAATTTTGTTCCGTCAGCCCTAAAAAATCAATGGAAGGCGCTGTTGCAGGCTTTATCTTTGCCTTTGCGGTTACCGGAAGCATTGCGTATCACGGTTTGCATACAGGTCTGTTTTCTGCATTGTTGTTAGGATTAACCGTTGCTTTTTTTGCTCCTGTGGGAGACTTGATTGAATCGATTCTGAAACGTTCTTTTGAGATTAAAGACTCCGGAAATTTCTTTCCCGGTCACGGAGGCGTGTTAGATCGTTTTGACAGCCTGTTGTTTGCAGTACCCGCAGTTTATTATGCAATGAAGTTAATGGGAATTTGATTTTTTATCCATAATTTTAGAATTTACGAAGAAACGGGAGCTCATAATGAAAAATATTTCTGTACTGGGCAGTACAGGTTCTATAGGCCGGCAAACGCTGGAAGTGGCGGCTGCCAATCCGGAAAAACTGAAGATTCGCGTTTTGGCGGCACACAAAAATGTTGGGTTGATGTTGCAGCAGATAGAAGCGTTTCATCCGGATTTTGCGGTATTAACAGATAAAGAAGCTGCTGCAGAACTGCTGAAACAATACAAAGGAAATACAGAAATTTTAAGCGGGCAGGAAGGTTTATTGGCTGCTGCCACTTATGAAAAAACAGATACTGTGTTGGGCGCTATGGTCGGATATGCCGGGCTGCGTCCTACATTAGCCGCCATAAAGGCCGGCAAGGATATTGCCCTTGCAAACAAAGAAACCCTGGTAGCAGCGGGTCATATTGTCATGCAGGCGGTAAAGGATAATAATATAAGTCTGCTGCCGGTTGACAGTGAGCACAGCGCTATTTTTCAGTCGTTGCGCAGCGGGTATCATCCTTGTCTTTCGTTTACTGAAAAGGGTAGAGACAGCAGTGAAGTCAAAAGACTGATATTGACAGCTTCGGGAGGACCGTTCCGGGGAAAAAACAGGGAAGAGCTGAAAAAGGTAACTCTTGCCCAGTGCTTAAAGCATCCAAACTGGACCATGGGGAAAAAGGTTACGATTGACAGTTCTACATTGGCTAATAAGGGCTTGGAAGTTATGGAAGCCCACTGGTTGTTTAATATGCCCTATGATAAAATCGATGTGGTCATTCATCCCCAGAGCATCGTCCATTCCCTGGTGGAGTTTAATGACGGTGCTGTGATTGCGCAGTTAGGCATACCGGATATGAAACTGCCGATTCAGTACGCGCTTTCTTATCCGCAAAGGTATGACTGCAATTTTGGCCGGTTGGATTTGCTGCAATGCGCTGATCTGACATTTGAGGCCCCTGACAGGGAAGCCTTTCCTTCCCTGCAGATTGCGATTGACTGCGGTAAAGCTGGAGGGAGCCTGCCCTGTGCGTTTAATGCAGCGAACGAAGAATGCGTAACCGCTTTTTTAGAAGATAAAATCTCGTATCTGAACATACCGGAAATTGTAAAACGTGTTGTGGATTCCCATACACCGATTCCGCATCCCTGTCTGGATGAAATCGAAGAAACGGACCGGATCGTCCGTATTAAGACAAAGGAACTGATTGATCAGTAAGAAGTAACATAAGGAGTATTTCATTTGTTAACGATATTAGCTTGTATTTTTGTATTCGGAATTTTAGTTACTGTACATGAATTCGGACATTTTATCACTGCAAAATTAACAGGGATGAAAGTTGAAGAATTTTCTATCGGATTCGGTCCGAAAATTTATCAGCAGCAGGATGGGGAGACGCTGTATTCGTTGCGCGCGCTTCCTTTAGGCGGCTATAATAAAATTGCTGGAATGGATCCGGAAGACCCGGAAGATTTGGAACGGGGCTTTAATTCCAAACCGATTACTTCAAGGATGCTGGTAATTTTAGCTGGATCTCTGATGAATTTTATCTTGCCGGTATTGATATTTTTTGGCATTTTTCTTGCATTTGGTATGGAGGTACCGGAGAACAAACCTGTATTGGGACAGGTGGTAGAAGGATACCCTGCTGCGCAAAGCGGATTGAAAGAAGGAGACAGGATACTTTCCATTAATGGCAAGGTAATCGATAAATGGCTGGACATACGGAACAATATTGCTGACGCGGGGTTAACCCCCGTACCTTTTGAAGTCCAGAGAGGTAAGGAGAAACTGACGATTACAGTTACCCCTGTTCTGAATCCGGAAACGGACAGGCCTTTTATCGGCGTTGTGTCTTCTCTGAAAAAAGTACAGCTGACTCCCTGGCAGGCAGCGGTTGCCTCTGTTACCGCTACAAAAAATATTATAAAAAACATGTATGTTTCTTTATACCACATGGTAACCGGTAAAACGAAAGCAGAATTTTCCGGGCCGGTGGGTGTAGCCAAAATGGCCGGGCAGGTAGCCCATAAGGGATTTGATATGCTACTGCAGTTTACGGCTATGCTGAGCCTGAATTTAGCAATCATTAACTTATTGCCGCTGCCGGCGCTGGACGGCGGGCACTTCCTCATTTTGTTGACCGAGGCCGTTACGGGTCACAGATTAGGGAAAGCTGCGATGCAGAATATCCAAAAGGTCGGTGTAGCTATGATTTTAGCTCTGACAATTTTTGCTACGTTTAAAGATCTGACACGTTGATTGTTATCGAATAGGCTGCTTTAGCTGGTATGTGAAGCTGTTGAATCCAGAATGAGCGTCTTTTAGATTATTGTTAATAATTTTTTAGCATTCTTTATGCTGTCTTAGAATTAATAAGAAGGTGACCTATGAAGCGGAGATTTACCCGGCAAATCTATGTCGGTCCTGTTGCAATTGGCGGAGACGCGCCTGTTGCGGTACAGTCTATGACGAACACAAAAACGCAGGATGCGCAGGCTACGCTGGCACAGATCAATACACTGGCAGAAGCTGGCTGTGATATCATACGCTGCGCTGTTCCGGACATGGCAGCAGCCGTTGCGCTGCGGGACATTGTAAAAGGCAGTCCCATACCTGTTATCGCGGATATCCATTTTGACTACCGGCTTGCCCTGCAGGCCATTGAATCAGGTGTTCATGGGCTCCGGCTCAATCCCGGTAATATAGGTGGGAATGAAAAGGTTAAAGCGGTAGTTGATGCCGCAAAGCCTAAAAATATTCCTATCCGTATCGGCGTAAATGCCGGTTCCCTGCCGAAAGATTTACTGGAAAAATACGGTCATCCCACAGCGGAAGCTCTGGTGGAAGCTGCCTGGCGCCACATCCATATTCTGGAAGAGATGGATTATCGTAATATAAAGATATCCCTGAAATGTCACGACGTGCCTCTTACGTTGGCAGCTTACCGGCTGCTGGCGTCCCAGTGTGATTATCCGTTGCATGTGGGAGTTACGGAAGCAGGTACAGTCAATTCCGGAATTATAAAGTCTGCAGTGGGTATTGGTGCTCTGCTTGCAGAGGGAATCGGGGATACCATCAGAGTCTCACTGACCGGTGATCCGGTAAACGAAGTAAAGGCCGGTTTTGAAATACTTAAATCATTAGGTCTGCGTACGTATGGACCCACGCTAATTAGCTGCCCGACCTGCGGACGTACCAGTATTGACCTTGAAAAACTGGCAAACGTCGTGGAAACACGACTGGCAGACATTAAAGAGCCAATCAGCGTTGCTGTCATGGGCTGCATTGTAAACGGTCCCGGAGAGGCCCGGGAAGCGGATGTGGGCATTGCCGGCGGCAAAGGGGAAGGGCTTGTCTTCCGCAAAGGGCAGGTCATCAAAAAAGTTCCGGAAGACTGCCTTGTGAATGAGTTGTTTAACGAAATTGATAATATTTTAGATGAGAGGAAGAATTAATAAATGTTAGTCAGCAAACTGTATGCACCAACGTTACGCGAAGTTCCGGCAGAAGCAGAAATTCCCAGTCATAAACTGATGTTGCGGGCCGGCTATATGAGAAAATCGGCGACCGGTATGTATTCCTATTTGCCGCTGGCGCAACGCGTACTCCAAAAAATCGAGACAATTATCCGGGAAGAATTAAATGCCATTGACTCGCAGGAGATTCTGATGCCTATCGTGCAACCGGCAGAAATCTGGCAGCAGAGTGGTCGCTGGGACGTGTACGGGGCGGAAATGTGGCGCCTGAAAGACCGGCACGGACACGATTACTGTCTGGGGCCGACTCATGAGGAAATGATAACCACACTGGCCCATATGGATGTGAATTCCTACCGGCAGCTGCCTCTTTCCCTGTATCAGATTCAGGATAAATTCCGTGATGAACGCCGTCCCCGTTTTGGCCTGATGCGCAGCCGTGAATTCATTATGAAAGACGCATACACATTTGATAAGGATGAAGAAGGACTAAATAAATCCTATCAGGACATGTACGATGCCTATTCGAAAATTTTTACCCGCTGCGGTCTGACTTTCCGCCCGGTAGAAGCGGACAGCGGCGCCATCGGTGGCAGCGGTTCCCATGAATTCATGGTGCTGGCTGATTCCGGGGAAGCGGAAATCAGTTACTGCACAGAGTGCGATTATGCGGCAGATACAGAAAAAGCCGAGCTGAATCTGATCGAAGAAGCTGCTGAAGAAGCGCTTCCGAAAGAAAAGGTATCTACGCCGAACTGTAAAACCATTGCAGACGTTTGTGCTTATTTAAAAGCTCCCGTAGAAAAATCTGTAAAAGCTGTTGCGTACCAGAGTGAAAAGGGTTTGATTCTCTGCTTTGTACGGGGAGACCACGAAGTTAATGATATTAAAGTCATCAACACCTGCGGTGTTAACCAGTTGGAAATGGCTCCCGCCGAATTGTTGGAAGCTGCCGGAACCGCAGGCGGTTATATGGGGCCCTGTGGCATCAACCCGGAAAAAGCCATTGTAGTCTGTGACCAGAGCGTGATGCAGATGCATAATTTCTGTTGCGGCGCCAACGAAGAAGGGTATCACTTTATCAATGTGAACCCGGGACGTGATTTTACGCCTGCTTTTGTAGCGGATATCCGTCTGATGCAGGAAGGGGATCCCTGTCCGCGCTGCGGCGGAAAGATTGCCAAAGCCAGAGGAATTGAAGTAGGTCAGGTATTCAAGCTGTTCACAAAATACAGCGAAAAACTGAATGCGACCTATCTGGATGAAAACGGAAAAGCCAATCCGATGTATATGGGATGTTACGGTATCGGTGTAGGCCGTACCATGGCGGCTGCTGTTGAACAGAATAACGATAAGGACGGCATCATCTGGCCGGTAGAAATCGCTCCGTTCCATGTGATTGTAGTACCGATCAATATTAAAGACGAAGCAGTTAAGGAAAAGGCTTTTGCAATTTACAACGAACTTAAAAATGCCGGAATCGAAGTAATTCTGGATGACCGTGACGAACGGCCCGGCGTCAAGTTTAAGGATGCAGATCTGATTGGTTATCCTGTACGTGTAGTAATCGGTAAAAAGACGCTGGACAACGGACAGATTGAAGTGAAAGCCCGTAAGACCGGAGAAATGAGAATGCTGCCTGCAGACGATTTTGTAGAAGGAATTAAAGCGATGCTGGAAAAGCTGAAGAAATAAACAGAAACACTGATTAAATCCGGGGTGATTGACTTGGAAGCATGGCTGACTTATTTTGTGGATACCAATCAGGGTGAAATGGTACTGCGCCTACTGCTTGCTGCCGTATTTGGCGGTGTCGTCGGCATGGAACGTGGCAGCGGTGATCGGCCGGCAGGGTTTCGTACCCATATTCTGGTCTGTGCCGGGTCTGCCTTGATCATGCTGGTGTCCATGTACGGTTTTGAAGAATTTGACAAGATACCTTTTGAATATCCGAAAAATCGCGATTCAGCGCGTATTGCCGCACAGGTAGTCAGCGGCATCGGTTTTCTGGGCGCCGGTACGATTTTGCACGAAGGAATTACCGTGCGTGGGCTTACGACGGCTGCCAGTCTCTGGATGATTTCCGCCATAGGTCTGGCTACAGGGGCCGGCATGTATTCCATAGGTTTTGCAGCTACAATTATTACCTTTATTACACTTACCGCATTTCACAGTGTTGAAAAACGGTTTGCTGTTGTCAACAGCAAATCCGACAGGAAATATATTCGGGTTGTAACATCAAATACACCTGGGATTGTTGCGCAGGTTGCAACCTTTCTTGCCCAAAATGACGTCAAAGTTAAAACCATCAATGTCCAGAACAGCACCTTAAGTGATAAAGTTGTGCTGGAATTATATCTCAAATTCAACAAGGAATTGGATTTGGGTATGATTATGAGTGGACTGCAGCAGATTGAAGGAATCAAATCTATTGAGAATATAGGATAGCTTCGATATAAAGATTGCATGGCATTAATGCAGATATCGGTATCAGAGGAGGCTGTTGCCAAAACAGCCTCTTTCCTTTATCATGTTAAGTAGGATTTAAGACCAAGAACTGTTTTTATCCTGAAATTTAGTGGTATATTTTCGTGAGGCACGTATATGAAACCCTCTTATTACTTGAAACCTGATGCGGAAGAAATGCAGTCTTTTTTTCGTTCTCTTTCTTTGCATAAGGAATTCACTGATGAAATTGAAAAAATCTATATTAATAAGATATGGATCGAGGAAACAGGCTGGGAGTTGGAGTATTCTGCTTCCTCACAGATTAGTTCCAAATTACTGGATACACTGTCTGATTATATTAAGACATCATTTAATTTGAAACATCTTGCGTGGAAACAGTTGCAGGAAGATGTATCGTTACAACCGGTTACAGGGTTATCGGAGGACCCCGGTTTGGTATCGCAGCCCGTTACGGAAGCAGTAAAGGATAAGAATTCGACACCGCAGGCAGTTTCTACTGTACTGCAGGCTGATTTTGAAGTGCCTGAAACAGAAATGAATCAAGGTTATGATGCAGATATTCCGTTGGAGGAACCAGGTTTAGAGGAAGACTGCGAATCAGGCTCAAGCATCGAAGAAGATGAAACTTATATTCAGGCTTATAATGCATTATACGGAAAGAAATCTGAAGACGGCTGCCTGTTCGGGAAAAATTTCAAAGCAGAAGAAATTATTCCTCTGAATAAATTGACAGAAGCCCGCCGTCATATCGTGATCCAGGGACATATCGGAACACAGCGGGATAAGGATGATAAGCTTGTCGCCTTTACGGAACGGGAAGTCCGGGGACGAAACAAAGATTCTTCCCGGTTACTGATTCAGTTCAATGTTGTGGATGCGAACGGCGGTATTTACGTTAAGATTTTCTTTGACGACCCGGATGAAGGAAACAATTTTAAAAAACTGCTGAAACCGGGCATAGAACTACAGCTTTTGGGAAATGCTGAACCGGACCAGTATAATCATGACGCAATGACCTTTTCACCCGTTGCCATTAAAAAGATAGAGGCAAAACAAAGAGAAGATAATGCTCCGGTAAAACGGGTAGAACTGCATTGCCACACCAAAATGAGCAAGCTGGATGCAATTACTGATATAAAAGACCTGGTAAGGACTGCCGTCCGCTTCGGGCATAAGGCACTGGCAATTACGGATCACGGAGTGATACAGGCATTCCCGTTCTGCGCAGACGCTGTGGAAAATGCCGGCAGTGATTTAAAGCTCATCTATGGTTGTGAGGGATATCTGGCCTCTGACGAAGACGGAGATATCTTATTGGAAAATCGTCCGCATAGCCATAAAATCCGCTCTAACCATATAATCATCCTGGCCAAGGATTATCTCGGCTTGCGCAATTTGTACAAACTTATCACCTTATCCCATTTGAGCTATCAGAACGGGACAGGAGTGCGCGCCCGCCCATTGATTCCCCGAAGTGTTCTGGAAGAACTTCGGGAAGGCTTGTTACTTGGCAGCGCGTGTGAGATTGGTGAATTATATCAGGCGATAGAGCAGGGTAAATCCGAAGAGGAATTACTGAAAATAGCTGAGTTTTATGATTATCTTGAAATCCAGCCTTTGGGCAACAATGCTTTTCTGGAACGGGAGAGACAGTTTACCCATGATCAGCTTATTGAAAACAATAAGCTGATCTATCGTCTGGCCAAAAAGCTGGGGAAGCTATGCGTTGCAACCTGCGATTCTCATTTTCTCAATCCGGAAGATGCCCTGACACGATCTATCCTTCAGTACAGCCAGGGTTATAATGACGCGGAAATGCAGGCGCCGCTCTATTTCCGCACAACAGAGGAAATGCTGGCGGAATTTACGTATTTTGATGAAGAAACCGCCTATGAAGTCTGCGTAACCAATCCAAATAGAATCGCCGATCAGGTCGCCCGGCTCAAACCGGTTCCCGATCACGATCAGTTATATTCACCGATACTGCCGGGTGCAAAAGATGAAATCGTCAATCTGTGTTATGAAAAGGCTCACCGTTATTATGGAGATCCGTTGCCGAAGGTAGTAGAAGACCGTCTGAAGATGGAACTGGATGCAATCATCAATCATGGCTATGCTGTTTTATATGATATTGCCCATAAACTGGTCAAACATTCCATGGACGAAGGCTATCTGGTGGGTTCCCGGGGTTCGGTAGGCTCCAGCCTTGTGGCCTGTATGACAGATATTACGGAAGTAAATCCGTTAGTACCGCATTACCGTTGCCCAAAGTGCCGACATACCGAATTTTTCGAACACAATGAATATGCCAGCGGGTTTGACATGCCTCCCAAAGCATGTCCCGAATGCGGAACCGATATGGCGCGCGACGGCCATAATATTCCGTTTGCGGTGTTTATGGGTTTCCGTGGTGATAAAGTTCCTGATATCGATCTGAATTTTGCTGATGAATATCAGCACCGGGCCCATAAATTTACCGAGGAATTATTTGGGCGCGACAATGTCTGCCGTGCCGGAACCATTGCAACGGTAGCACCGAAAACGGCCTGGTCTTATGCAAAGAAGTATTTTGAAGAACACAATATACCGGCACATCCGGCATATGTGGAAAGTTTTATTGCCGGCCTGAACGGCGTGAAACGTACGACAGGACAGCACCCTGCTGGAATCATGGTTGTCCCGAGGGATATGGATATCCATTATGTAACGCCTATGAGCCATCCTGCCGACGATAAGGGCAGCAGTATTATCACTACCCATTACGATTACCATTCTATCAACGACCGTCTGGTAAAACTTGATATTCTCGGACACGTGGATCCGACAATGATCAAACGTCTGGAAGAGTTTACCGGTATCAACGCCATGGATATTCCAGTGGGAGACCCTGAAACCATGTCGATCTTTTCATCAACGGAGAAACTGGGAGTGACACCGGAACAGATTGGAACAAATGTGGGCACGCTGGGCATACCGGAATGCGGGACACGTTTTACACTGGACATGATTCATGCGCTGAAGCCCAAACTTTTCAGCGACATTGTCCGTGTATCCGGTTATTCTCACGGTACGAACGTGTGGATCGGAAACGCTAAGGATCTGATAGAATCCGGGCATCCTGTAGAACAGACCATCTCAACGCGGGACGACGTTATGACATCTCTGATTGCAAAAGGGGTAGATTCGTCGATTGCTTTTAAAATCATGGAATACGTGCGCAAAGGCAAGGCGGCGAAACAAGGTCTGGAACCGGACATGCGGGAAGCGATGGAAAAGGCTCACGTGCCGGACTGGTATATGAAATCCTGCGAGACCGTCCAGTATCTGTTTCCCAAAGCCCATGCAGTTGCATACGTGTTGAACGCGTATCGGATTGCATATTGCAAGGTACACCATCCTCTTGCATATTATGCCGCTTACTTTTCTCAACGAGCCGATGTGGATGCTACCTACATTGCCAAAGGGGAAGCGTATATCCGGCAGTTTATCAAGAATGTTGAGATGCAGGGCAAAGAGGCTAAAGCCGTAGATAAAGATAATGTTATTTATTTGCAGCTGGTTTTGGAAATGCTGGCAAGGGGATTTGTGTTTTACCCCATTGACTTGTATAAATCCCATGCGTATCAGTTCCGTCCGGAAGATGAAAAAGGGCTCCGCATTCCCCTGTATTGTTTGCCGGGCGTAGGCAAAGGCGTAGCAAGAACCCTTTCTTTAACGGTTAAAAATAATCCGCGCGAATTTATTTCCCAGGAAGATTTGCTGTCATGCTGCCGGCAGACAGAACAAAACATCGCTGATAAAATTGCCCGAAGGGAAGAACTGCTGCCGGAGGAAGAAGAACTGGGACATGTGGGTCAGACGGCCCTGGATGCATTGGCAGAGTACGGTGCACTGGGAAGCTTGCCTGTCAGTAACCAGATGGAGCTGTTCAGTTTCTGCTAAATTATTACAAAATCCTGCAGAATCTTAAAAAAATAATTTGCAATTATGATTTTTAATGTTATAATATGTAAAGAAAATTTATGAAGCAATGAGAAAGAGTGGGTGCAAAACCCGCTCTTTCGTTATATTGGATTATTTTTTTACAGGGAGTGAAACTATGAAACGTGAGGACGTGGAACAGTTTATAACAGAACTGGTTAGCCCTATACTGGAAGATACCGGCATTTCTCTGGTGGATGTAGAGTATGTGCGAGAAAAAGACTGGTATCTGCGGATTTTTATTGATAAACCGGGGGGTATTGAAATTGATGACTGCCAGTTTGTAAGTGAAAAACTGGCTGAGGTTTTAGATGAAAAAGACCCTATCAAAGATAAATATTATCTTGAGGTTTCTTCTCCCGGCATTGACCGCCCTTTGAAAAAAGATAAAGATTTTACCGCGAATTACGGGAAAAAAGTGGACATACAGTTTTTTTCTCCCTTTGAAGGAGAGAAGGAACTTACGGGTACCCTGCTTTCTCACTCTGAAGCAGACGTTGAAGTAAAACGAATTATAAAAGGTAAGGAAGAAAAGAATCCAATCATAATTGAACGTAAACTGATTTCAGTAATCAGACCGCATATTGATTTTTAAGGAGGAATTAAAAAAGTGAGTTCAGAGTTCGTACAGGCGATTGAAGCATTGGGAAAAGAAAAGGGCATTAATTCGGATATTTTGTTTCAGGCTGTGGAAGAAGCTGTAGTAAGCGCATACAAAAAGAATTATGACAGTTCCCAGAACGTTCGTGTAGTAATGTCAAAGGATACCGGCGAATTCCACGTATTTGAACAGCGCAAGGTTGTGGAACAGGTAGTAAAGCCCCATGACGAAATTTCGCTGGAAGAAGCCTTAAAAATGAATCCCGGTTATATTTTGGGTGATATTGTAGAACAGGAAGTCTTCCCGAAAAATTTCAGCCGTGTCGCCGTGCAGAATGCCAAGCAGATCATTATGCAGCGTATCCGGGAAGCAGAACGAAATATGGTCTATGATAAATTCTCGGAACGGGAAGATGATATTGTAAATGGCATGATTCAGCGAATGGAACGGGGAACCGTGTATGTGGATCTGGGATCAACGGAAGGTTTGTTGATGGCCAACGAACAGGTTCCCGGTGAAAGATATCTGCCCCATGACCGTATGAAATTTTACATTACTGAAGTTAAGAAGACGGGAAAAGGGCCACAGATCATGTTATCCCGTACACATCCCGGACTGCTGAAACGGCTGTTTGAGCTGGAAGTTCCGGAAATCCACGATGGTATCGTGGAATTGAGATCCATAGCTAGAGAAGCAGGCATGCGTTCCAAGATTGCTGTTTTCTCCAATGATGACAAGGTGGATCCTGTTGGCTCCTGCGTAGGCCACAAAGGAATGCGCGTACAAAATATTGTAAATGAGCTGCGCGGCGAAAAAATTGACATTGTTAAATATAATACGGACCCGGCACAATATGTGGCCAATGCGTTATCACCGGCTCAGGTGGTCAGCGCAGTGGCCAGCGATACAGAAAAAATCTGCTGGGTCGTCGTTCCTGACTATCAGCTTTCGCTGGCCATCGGCAAAGAAGGACAAAATGCCCGTCTGGCTGCCAAACTGACCGGCTGGAAAATAGATATCAAACCAGAGTCTCAGGTGGAAGACGAAGAGACGGTTCAGGAAGGGAGCGGTGAAGAGGCGTGAAAGTTAAGAAAATCCCACAGCGCAAGTGTGTGGGCTGCGGAGAAATGAAATCCAAGAAAGAACTTATCCGCGTAGTCCGCTCTCCCGAAGGAGATATATCGCTGGACCTGACAGGTAAAAAAGCCGGACGCGGCGCGTATGTCTGTCCGGATAAGGAATGCATAGGCAAAGCATATAAAGCCCACAGGCTGGAAAAAGCCCTGGAAAAGCAGGTAAATGACGACGTGTATAAGAAGCTCCTGGAGGAATTGAAGCATGACTGAAAAAGATGTAGCTGGCGCTTTGGGCCTGGCGCAGAAAGCAGGTAAAATTTCTTCCGGGGATCTTGGCGTGAAGGACGCGTTGTCCGGAGGAAAGGCAAAGCTTCTTGTCATTGCTGCAGATGCATCACCAAATACAGTAAAGGAATTGAAATTTCTGGCAGAAAAAGCGTCTGTGCCTGTTATCTCATGTATGCACCGTAATGAGTTGGGCCTGTGTATTGGGAAAGCGCCACGTGCAGCAGTGGCTGTGCTGGACAATGGATTTGCCGGATTAATCATGAAAAAGCGGAACGTGTGATAGAAGCTGGAGGTAGCTGAATGGGGAAGAAACGAATTTTTGAGATTGCAAAAGAATATGGGGTAAAAAGCCCCGAAATCATAGAGCTGCTGGCAAAGCATAATATTAGCAAAACGAATTTCAGCAGTGTGGACGACAGTGAAGCCGCTATTATCCATGCGGTTTTAGGAAAAAAACAAACTGTAGCCAAACCGGAAAAACCGCAGACGCAAACGGCAGTCAATGCTGAAAAACCGAAGCCTGTTGTAACTCCGGCTCCGCCTAAAGCAAAACCGGAAAAAACAGAACGGCCTTCTATGATCGTAAAGCCGGTTATCATGACCGTCGAGACCAATGCGGAAGGTAAGAGTACCATTACCCACAATGCTTTGCAAAAAGATAAAGTGGTTAAGCCGGTGCCTACAGAAAGCAGACAGGATATCCGGAACATGGTAGCTGCCCAAAATCAGGCTGCTAATAACGATGGGAAAAATAAATATCGTAATGCACCCAATAATAAAACATTTGTGCACAAGGATATTAATCCTGTAAGTGAAGCCAGGCAGTCTGAGAGAACTGCAGGCAGTTCTGTACAGCCGAATGTAAACCGGAATGTAAATCAGAGCAGAAATATTCCAAACCGTCCGGCAAATTTACAAGGAACAAGTAACCGTCCTGATCAGGGACAGAACTTTAACCGCCAAGGCGGCGGATTTAACAAAGACCGACAGGGCCAGGGTCAGAACTTTAACCGCCAAAGCGGATTTAACAAAGACCGACAGGGCCAGGGCCAGAACTTTAACCGTCCGGGCGGCGGTTTTAATAAAGACCGGCAAGGCCAGGGCCAGAATTTTAACCGTCCGGGCGGCGGTTTCAACAAAGACCGGCAAGGCCAGGGCCAAAACTTTAACCGCCAAGGCGGTGGTTTCAGCAAAGACCGGCAGGGCCAAGGCCAAAACTTTAACCGCCAAGGCAGTGGTTTTAACAAAGACCGCATCGATAAAGATGGTAACCAGGGAAACAGATTTGGTGGAAACCGTCAGGGTAACCGTAACAACGTTGCTAAAAAAGCATCGGCCTTTGAAGAATTACCGCGCGGTAAGGAAAGCCGTGAAAAGTATAATAAAAAGCACGAAAAGCAGCTAAAAGGCTCCTATGCTTCCCGTGACAGCCGTCCTATGCGTAGTGCTGACCATATGCGTCCGACAAAGCATATGAAATCCAAGCCCGGATCTCCCATACGTAACGAACAGCCGGCTGCAGTAATACGTCCGACTATGGTACAGATCGCAGAATCCATCAATGTCCAGGAATTTGCCAAGCTGATTAAACGCGAAGTTGCGGAAGTCATCAAAAGTCTATTCCTATTAGGGGAAATGGTTACAATTAACCAGGACATCGATTTTGACACCGCAACACTGGTTGGTAACGAATTTGGTGTGGATGTGCAGCCGCTTCCGCCTGAAGAAGATCCCACCGAAATTCCGGAAATTGAAGATGATCCGGCAGAACAGGTAATCCGTCCTCCTGTTGTTACGGTTATGGGTCATGTTGACCATGGTAAGACCTCTTTGCTTGACGCAATCCGCAAAACCCATGTGACGGCTCGTGAAGCAGGCGGTATCACCCAGCATATTGGTGCCTATACTGTAAACACCGGCGGCAAAAAGATTACATTCCTGGATACGCCCGGTCACGAAGCCTTTACGGCCATGCGCGCAAGAGGAGCGCAATGTACGGATATATCAGTACTGGTGGTCGCAGCGGATGATGGCGTAATGCCCCAGACTGTTGAGGCGATTAACCATTCCAAAGCTGCAGGAGTGCCAATCATCGTAGCAATTAATAAAATGGATAAACCGGCGGCGAATCCGGAACATGTTAAACAGCAGCTTTCCGAGATGGAACTGATTCCGGAAGACTGGGGCGGAGATACTATTATGGTTCCCGTATCAGCTCATTCCCATCTGGGTATCGACGACCTGCTGGAAATGATTCTCCTGGTAGCGGAAGTAAAAGAACTGAAAGCCAATCCGAAACTGCCTGCTCACGGCACTATCGTTGAAGCCAAGCTGGATAAAGGCCGCGGGCCGGTTGCTACCGTACTGGTACAGCGCGGAACGCTGACCATCGGCGACTACATTATTGCAGGAACAACGCACGGACGTGTACGTGCTTTGATTAATGACCGTGGCGAAAAAGTCCGTAAAGCGGGTCCTTCCACACCGGTAGAAGTGTTAGGCCTGAATGAAGTGCCGCAGGCCGGCGACATTCTGGATGCGGCAGATGAAAAGATTGCCCGCAGCGTAGCGGAAAAACGTATCGCCAAAGCAAAAGCGGAACAGCAGAAAGCTGCCAAGGTTTCTCTGGATGACATTTTCAGCCGCATTAAAGAAGGCGAACTGAAGGAACTGAATATCGTTGTCAAGGCAGATGTCCAAGGCTCTGTTGAAGCGTTGTGCGCTTCCCTTGTCAAGATCCAGAATGAAGAAGTGAAAGTTTCTGTTGTTCATTCCGGTGTAGGCGCAATCAACGAATCTGACGTTATGCTTGCTTCGGCGGCCAATGCTTTGATTATCGGTTTCAATGTACGTCCGGATGCCAACGCCCGTAAGATTGCGGAAAGCGAAAAAGTTGATATCCGTCCTTACCGCGTCATCTATGACGCCATCAATGACGTGGAAGCGGCTATCAAGGGTATGCTGGCCCCGAAATTTGAAGAAGATGTGATAGGTCATGTGGAAGTCCGTCAGGTCATTACCATTTCCAAGATGATCATTGCCGGCTGCTATGTAGTTGAAGGAAAAGTTACCAACAACGCCAAAATTCGTGTCGTACGGGACGGTATTGTCATTGCCGAGGATGAGATGGAATCCCTGCGTCGTTTCAAAGACGATGTGAAAGAAGTTGCTGCAGGTTACGAATGCGGCATCACGCTGGCAAAATTCCACGATATCAAAGAAAATGACCAGTTTGAAGTTTATGTTATGAAAGAAGTTGCTCCCGAATAAGGGAGTATGTACAGGAGAATTATGGCCAGATTACGAGTTGAAAAAGTCCAGGAAGCCATCCAGCACGAAATTTCCAATATGCTGCTGCTGGACATCAAAGATCCGCGTATCAAACTGGTAACGGTTACAGGCGTGAATCTTACAGACGATATGAGCCAGGCTAAAATTTTCGTAAGCCTGTACGGTTCTGCTGAAGAACAGGAGCAGGCATGGAAAGCATTGAACAAAGCAAAAGGATTCATGAGAACAGAAATCGCGAAACGCATCCGTTTGCGTTTCACGCCGGAGCTGATTCTGGAGAAAGATACTTCCTGGGAATACGGCGCGCATATTGACAATCTGCTGCGCCAAATCAAAGAAAATGAAGGAAATAAAAATGAGTAAGAACTGTTCATTAGCGGAAACCGGTGAGCTGTTGAAAACGGCCAAAAAGCTGGTGATTGTCAGCCATGTCAGTCCTGACGGCGATACACTCGGCTCGTCCCTTGCCCTCATGCATGCGTTGCGCGTGTTGGGAAAAGAAGTGATCATGAACGTTGATGATGACATTTCCACAGTCTATTCATTTCTTCCCGGAATTGCTGAATATCGGCGTTTTGCATCGGATGAATCTGTAGAAACGGATCTTCTTGTCGTCATCGACGCCAGTTCGGCAGACAGGGCAGGCAACGCCATGAACGTTGTCAGGTCCCATGCTGTTCTTAATATTGACCATCACAAGACAAATACACGATTTGCGGATTATCTGTATCTGGATTCCGATGCAGCAGCTACTGCTGAAATCATTTACAGCCTGTTGCTGGAGATGGGGATTGAACTCACTACAGATATTGCAACCTGTATTTATGAAGGGATCTATACGGATACGGGTTCGTTCAAATATTCCAATACGACCTCAAAAACCATGGAAACAGCAGCAGCTTTACTGAAGTATGGCGTGAATCCCAGCCTGATTTCAGACAACATGGAATTAAAATCCCGGTCACAGGTGGAAATGCTGCGTAAAGTTTTGGAAACGCTGACATTTTTAAAAGACGGGAAAATTGCTTATATTGAGATTGCGCAGGAATTATATGACCACAACGTTGATACGGATGCTTTTATCTCTTATCCCCGTTATGTAGAAGGAGTTGAAATAGCTCTGTTATTTAAACAGGTAGAGGATAACCTGACCCGTGTCAGCTTCCGTTCCAAAGAAATCGATGTTGCAAAGATTGCCTTGTCTTTTGGCGGCGGCGGACATAAAAAAGCTGCCGGCTGCAGTATCTATGCTCCGATGAAGGAAGCTGAAAAAGTTATATTACGCGCGGTCGAGGATTTGTTTCTATGACGGACGGTATCGTTAATGTGCTCAAACCTCCCGGCATGACGTCCCACGATGTAGTAAGCCGGATCCGTCGTATTTACGGAGTTAAGAAAGCCGGTCATTCCGGCACGCTGGATCCGGATGCAGCCGGTGTATTGCCGGTCTTTATAGGAAATGCCACCCGCCTGCTGGAATATGCGGAAACAGGTTCATTCACACAGATACCGGTGATGACAGCGGGAACGTGTTGGAAAGAAAACCCGTCCCGGATCTTTCTGAAGCCGGATTTGAAAAAGTTTTACAACAGTTCCGGGGAAAAATTTTACAGATTCCTCCCATGTATTCCGCATTAAAAATTAATGGGAAAAAACTGTATGAATTTGCGAGAAAGGGTATTGAAATAGAACGTTCCCCAAGACCTGTAGAAATTTTCCGACTGGAATGCGTCGCGCTGTATCCCCCTTACTTTTGCCTGGATATCGACTGTTCCAAAGGAACCTATATACGGACCTTGCTAGAAGATGTTGCCACCGCCATGGGAACCTGTGCCTGTATGACCTTTTTACTTCGGACAAGGGCCGGGGATTTTTCGATTGAAGATTCCAAAACGTTAAAGGAAATTGCGGAGAATCCTGAAAAGGTTCTTTTGCCGTTGGAATACGCTGTTCGCAAAACAGAAAAATTATCTGTGAACGCCCTGCAGGCGTTCCGTATCACCAGTGGAGTCAGAACAACCATAAAAGGTACGTCATCCGGAACTTACGCTCTCTATCTTGCAAATGCATTTCTGGGAATGGTAAACGTGGAAGAAGAAATAGTGAAGCCAGAAAAAATACTGGTTCAGGTAAAGCAACCGACGAATGTAATTTGATAGATGCTGATCATCAACCTTTGTATAAATAGTTTTAGAGGGTAGCAAAAATTTATGTTGTCCTCAGATGCATATAAGAATTATGGAAATCATTAAACATTGAAGCATTTCAAAAAACGCCCTGTGTGATTGCCATGGGAACCTTTGACGGTCTGCATAAAGGGCACCGGGATGTTATTGATGCGGCGGCGTCGTATGCCCGTACAAAGCATCTGCGACTGGCTGTTTTTACATTCAGTAACCATCCTTATGCCACGATTCGTCCTTCGGCGATTCCCCAGTCGCTGATTTCCCCGGAGGAAAAAGTAAGGCTTCTGAAACGCTGGGGAGTCGATCTGCTGATCGATGTTCCCTTTAACCGGCAGTTATCGCTGTTATCACCGGACGAGTTTTTACAGAAACTTAAACAGTTTAATTTTGCCTGCCTGGTATGCGGAACCAATTTTTCCTATGGTTTCAGGGGCACAGGAAATACAGAAATATTAGCAAAAAGTGGCAAAGAACATGGTTTCGATGTTATTATCAGGCCGCTTCTAAAATATAAGAACAGGATTATCAGCAGTACGCGAATCCGCCGGGCTATTTCGGAAGGCAACCTTCGCGATGCGGAAAACATGCTGGGCCGTTTCTGCAGCGTGCAGGGAATCGTACACAAAGGCTTTCAGCGGGGAAAGACGATTGGTTTTCCTACCGCGAATCTGTATGTGAACCGGAACGGTTCCGCCCTGCCTCCTGCCGGCGTCTACGCATTGCAGGTACGTGACGGGGAAATACTGTATAACGGGGTGGGGAACCTGGGTATGAATCCTACCTTTGACGACGTTGTCCGGGAGGTGCTGGAGGTCCATTTGTTTGGCTGCAATGAAAATCTGTACGGACACATTCTGGAAACAGCATTTTGCCGGTTCATCCGGAATGAACGCAGGTTCTCATCGTTAAACGAGTTAAAATCGCAGCTGGAAAAAGACAAGTCAGACGCCCTTGCCTGGTTCGCCGCACAAAATAGCGAGCAGTAATTTTTTTTAAAAAAGATTTGCATTATATTTATTTCTGTGCTAAAATACATCAGTATCCTAACCGGAACTACGTAGAGCGCTTCTCCGACGCCTGCCTGGTTTCGGCCGGACAATAAAATTTTATGGAGGTTTGTTATTATGTTAACAACAGAAGAAAAACAGGCAATTATCAAAGATAATGCCCGCCATGAAGGCGACACCGGTTCTCCGGAAGTGCAGATTGCGGTTCTGACTACCCGTATCGCTGCCCTGACCGAACACCTGAAGTCCAACAAAAAAGACCATCATTCCCGTCGCGGCCTGCTTAAAATGGTTGGTCAGCGTCGCGGCCTGCTGAACTATCTGCAGAAGAAAGATATCGAACGGTACCGCGCAATTATTGCGAAACTGAATATCCGTAAGTAATCTTTGCAAACACAAAGGCCCGCTTGTAAAAACAGCGGGTCTTTTTTTGCTTTTATACAATGTACATTTGTGTTTTTATGGAAAGTTATGTATAATATAAAAAGACATTTCGGAGGACGTATGGAAGCAAGCTGGGAAGGAAAGATCAGTTCAGTCAGAAAGCATAGCGCTGCGGAAACTGCCGGTATTCATGCCGGAGAATCGCTTTGCGCTATCAACGGTATGCCGTTACGCGACATATTGGATGTCAGCTTTGCTGCCGCTGATTTTGAACCCGTTTTGTCTGTCCGGGGAAGGGACGGAAGCATTCGTGAAGTTACTGTTCCCAAAGAAATCGACGAGGAACTGGGGCTTTCCTTTGAAAGCGCTGTGTTTGATAAAGTACGACTCTGTCACAATAAATGCGTGTTTTGCTTTGTGGATCGCATGATTCCCGGTCTTCGCAAAGGTCTGTATGTCAGGGATGATGATTACCGCTTATCTTTTTTGTATGGCAATTTTGTAACGCTGACCAATTTGACAGATAATGATTTTGACCGTATCATACGGAATCACATGTCTCCTTTGTATGTATCTGTCCATGCAACTGATCCGCAGGTACGGCAGGCTATGATGAAGAACGTACATTCCGGGGAGATTATGGAGAAACTGCATCGCCTGTTTGCTGCAGGAATACACATTCATGCGCAGATCGTCTGCTGCCCCGGCTGGAATGACGGCGTTGTTTTGGAAAAATCATACCGCGACCTGGTGGCTTTAGCAGATTTTGTGGAAGACATGGCTGTCGTCCCGGTAGGCATTACTAAAAACAAACAAGGATTGCCAGACTTGCGTTTGTTTACCAAAGAAGACGCGGCTGTCGTCGTCCGAACTGTAACCCGCTGGCAGGAGGAATGCCGTCGCAAGCTTGGACGTTCCTTTGTGTACCTGGGCGATGAGTTTTATATCCTGGCAAATCAGGAGATGCCGCCGGTTACCTGGTATGATGGCTTTCCCCAGCTGGAGAATGGTATTGGCCTGACCCGGAATTTTTTGTCGGAATGGGATATGGCGAGTCAGCGTCACAGGGTTGATCTGCATCCGGCTCATCATAATTATGCCATTCCTGTAGGAGTTTCCGCAGCGACGTTGCTGCAGCCGGTGATGCATGAGTTTAACGCCCGTTATCACACAAACAACCGTATTGTCCCGGTTATCAATGATTTCTTCGGTCATACCGTTAACGTGACAGGTTTATTGACCGGTACAGATATTTTAGCCCAGCTTCCCGAAGAAGTTCCTGTTATTCTGCCTTCCGTTGTGTTAAATCAGGACAATCTCTTTCTGGACGACATGACGCTTAAGGATTTTATACGCAGAAGGGGAAATGAAGTCAGAATTGCCAGAGGGGCGGCTGAACTATATAACCTGTTGCTGGAACAGCCGTTGCCGCATAAAAACACTACCGCCAGAAACTCTGTTCCGGACAGGAAATCAGTCACAGGCAGAAACAATACAGAGTATGTAAAACAGTTTTCTTAAGCGAGGCGCATTGCAATGAAAGATTTTGGCATGCTGCATGTATATACCGGAACCGGTAAAGGAAAAACCTCTGCTGCCTTAGGACTTGCGTTGCGGGCCATAGGCCACGGGGCAAAAGTGATTATGATCTGTTTTATGAAAGGCGATGCTACCTACGGGGAAGCCTGTGCCTTTCATTTCCTGCCCAACTTTACCCTAAAACAGATGGGACGCGACAGTTTTGTCAATTTCCGCAATCCGGACCCCATTGATGTAAAGATGGCGCAGGAAGCTTGGGCTGAAGGAAAACACATCCTGTTGGCGCAGAAGGCCGATGTTCTGATATTAGATGAAATTAATTTAGCCATGGCTAAAAAATTAATAGATACGAAAGAAGTTGTCACATTCCTGCATGAACACCGTAATAACACGGAAGTCGTCTGTACCGGGAGGGAAGCGCCGCAGGAACTGATCGACGAAGCGGATCTGGTAACAGATATGCAGGAAGTAAAGCATTATTTCACACAAAGAAACATTACGATCCGCGATGGGATCGATCACTGATTTTTACGTAAATTCTTAGTCAGAAAAAATTGTTTCCGTTATTTAATTCGCTAATTTTTTATAAAATCGTTACAGGAAAGTCAGAGGAAAATATAATTATGTCAAAACCGATTGTCGCTATTGTAGGAAGGCCTAACGTTGGAAAATCAACCTTGTTCAACGTCCTGGCCAATGAACGGATTTCTATCGTGGAAGATATTCCCGGCGTAACCCGTGACCGTCTTTACGCTACGGCGGAATGGCTGGACAGAGAATTCGTGATTATAGATACCGGCGGAATTGAAATTGCCAATACCGACAAGATTGCAGTATCCATCCGGGAACAGGCACAGATCGCCATCCGGGAAGCCGATGTGATTTTATTCGTCTGCGATGCCCGCACCGGTATTACCGATGAAGACGCGGAAGTGGCAAAACTACTGCGTAAATCCAAAAAGCCCATCGTCCTTGCAGTTAATAAAGCGGATTCCTTTAAACAGGAAATGGAAATCTTCGAGTTTTATAATCTGGGATTAGGTGAACCCATTCCTATTTCTGCCACCAATCATCTGGGACTGGGCGATATGCTGGATTCCGTTATGGACAGGGTACAGCAGACCGTACCCCAATTGAATGATGAAGATGAAGACGAAATCAAGGTGGCCCTGATAGGCAGGCCCAATGTAGGTAAATCTTCTATTTTCAATGCGCTTGTCGGAGAAGAGCGTTCCATCGTCAGCGACCAGGCCGGCACCACCCGTGATGCGATTGACACACCGGTAGTCAAAGACGGGCAGCGTTACCTGTTCATCGATACGGCCGGTATGCGCCGCAAAGGCAAAATCGAAGAGCTGATTGAAAAATACAGTATCATCCGCTCCCTTCGCGCTATGGATCGTTCTGATGTAGTGCTGATGGTTATCGATGCCGTGGAAGGCGTCACCGAGCAGGATAAAAAAATTGTCGGTTACGCCCATGACGCCGGAAAAGGTATCATCCTCGTAGTTAACAAGTGGGATCTGTATAAAAAAGATACTACTTCTACATTACGTTATACGGAAGAATTGCGGAAAGAACTGGTATTCCTCCAGTACGCGCCGGTTGTCTATGTTTCTGCTTTAACCATGCAGCGTATCCACCGGCTGCCGGAAGTCATCAAATATGTAGCGGAACAGAACTCCATGCGCATATCCACTTCGGTCATCAACCAGATCATCGAAGACGCCTGCGCTATCAATCCGCCGCCTACAGATAAAGGACGCCAGTTAAAGATTTATTTTGTTACCCAGGTTAAAATCAAACCGCCAACCTTTGTCCTGTTCGTTAACAATCCGGAGATTATGCATTTCTCCTATCAGCGTTATCTGGAAAACAAATTACGGGAAGCCTTTGGGTTCGAAGGCACGCCTATCCAGATGATCATCCGCGCAAAGAATGAAGAAGACCTGTAACAACGTAAGTGATGCAGGGTGTCAGAGAACTTTCATCCGGAGAGAATGGCAGAAGAAATAGTAAAAGGAGCTCTTGTGCATGAATTATCTGTTAGCTGCCGGCGGGTTCCTGCTGGGGTATGTATTTGGTTCCATCCCCTGTGGATTATGGCTGGTGCAGGCGTTTCACGGTATTGATATCAGGAAAAAGGGAAGCGGCAATATAGGGGCAACAAATGTATTTCGTACCGTGGGTCCGAAAACAGCGGCAGCTGTACTTATCGGGGATATGCTGAAAGGCATTCTGGCTTTATACATCATATCACGATTCACCGCAGACCCGATCATCGTGGCAATAACGGCGCTGGGTGCGTTGCTGGGACATAACTATTCGCTGTTTCTTGGTTTTAAAGGCGGAAAGGGCGTGGCTACCGGTCTTGGACTTTTCCTGTATATGCTGCCATGGGGAGCAGCGGCAGGTTTTGGCGTATGGGTGATTATCGTTCTGATTACCCGTTTTGTATCATTAGGTTCTATCGTTGCGGCAATTGTTGCCGCTGCTTCCGGATGGTACCTTAAATACCCGGCGCCTTACGCGGTATTTGGGACTTTGGCCTGCCTGTTCGTCGTCATCCGTCATAAAGATAATATCAAACGGTTGCTGAATGGTACGGAAAGCAAAATCAAACCCGGACATCTGGATAAAAACAAATAAATCGTAAATTAATCTTTTTTTATCATGATGTAATAGACCAATATTGCAAGCACAATATGTAAAATATTTTAGGAGGAGCAAAGAACATGGGGCGCAACAGAAATGTTGAAACGAAAGTAATTAAAAATAAGTCAGACTATGAAAAAACAACGTTCTATCTTGTAAAAGAAGATATTCTGCCGGAAGCCATCAAAAAAACAATCAGGGTTAAAGAAATGCTGAAAAAAAACGATGCAAAGACCATTAACGCGGCAGTGCATGTCGTAGGCCTGAGCCGGAGCGCCTATTACAAATATAAGGATTACGTTTTTCCGTTTTATGAAGCCAGCAAGGATAAAATTATCACGTTGTCCCTGCTGCTGGAACATAAAAGCGGTGTGCTGTCCCGTGTGCTTCAACTGATTTCGCTGGACGCCGGCAACATCATGACAATTAACCAGGGTATTCCGCTGCAGGGAGTTGCCAACGCTACTATCTCAATTGAAACGAAAAATATGACGGTGGACCTGGAAGCGCTTCTGGACAAACTGCGCATGATCGATGGCGTAAAACGGCTGGAAGTATTAGGCCAGGTTTAGGAAAACACTGATTAATTTTTTTCTGTACGCAGTCAGTTAACCATTCTGCGTCAGAGAATTTAATATAATTATTTATTTCAGTTTCAAAACATATTTGAGGGAGAAGGCATTATGAAAAAAACAGTAAAAATCGGACTGTTGGGGTGTGGCACCGTAGGCGGCGGTGTAATCATCGTTTTAAATGAAAACAAAGAAGAGATCGCCAAAAAAGCCGGCTGCGCTATTGAAGTGAAAACCGTTTTGGTCAGGGACAAATCTAAATTAAAACCGGAGATTAAAAAATACAATGTAGGCTATACAGAAAATCTGGACGATATTTTAAACGATCCGGAAATTGATATGGTAGTGGAACTGATCGGCCGCGTGCATCCGGCAAAAGAATATATCGAAGCAACCCTGAAGCACGGAAAGCATGTAGTTACAGCTAACAAAGACGTGTTGGCTGAATACGGTAAATCTCTTTTTGCGCTGGCTGCGGAAAAACAGCTTGATTTCCAGTTTGAAGGCGCGGTAGGCGGCGGTATTCCTATTATCCGTCCGTTGCGTTCCTGCCTGGCTGCCAACAAAATTTCCAGCATCATGGGTATTGTGAACGGTACTACCAATTATATGCTGACCCGAATGACAGAAGCAGGACTTTCCTACGAACAGGCATTGGCGGAAGCCCAGGCGAAAGGGTATGCGGAATCCGATCCTACGGCAGACGTGGAAGGCATCGATGCTGCCCGCAAAATCACGGTGCTTGCTTCACTGGCCTTCAACACGGCACTGACTTTGAAAGATGTACACATTGAAGGCATTGATAATGTGGATGCCTGTGATATCAGCTATGCCCGCGAACTGGGTTACGCAGTAAAACTGCTGGGCGTAGCGAAGAACGATCCGGAATACGGCATTACTGCCAACGTTTATCCTGTCATGCTCCCGAAGAATCATCCGCTGGCCAGTGTTAATGATGTATATAATGCCATCTACGTTAACGGCGACGCAGTAGGCGACGCTATGTTCATGGGCCGTGGTGCGGGACGCCTGCCCACCGCCAGCGCCGTTTGCGGCGACATCATCGATACGGCCCGCAACATTTCTCATAACTCCTGCGGCCGTGTCGGCGGCAATCTCTTTGTAGAAAAGAAAATGTGTCCTCCGGAAAATGAAATGGCGCCCTGTTATTTCCGTCTGCTGGTAAATGACCGGCCCGGCGTGCTGGCAGCTATCGCTTCCACATTTGCCGCGCAACAGATGAGCATCGCTTCCGTAATTCAGAAAAATGTAGTTGAAAACGGCCTTGCTGAATTGATTATCATCACTTATAAAGTCAGCCGGCTGAGTCTGGAGCTTTCTCTCCGTACCCTTCAGGTATTGCCGGTTGTGAAAAAGGTATGCAGCGTGCTGCGTGTTGAAGATCCCAATTTATAATTAATGTACTGCCTTGCAAAAGGCGGGATAGGAGTGACATGAAAAAATCTGTAACCGTACGTGTACCGGCAACCTCTGCAAATTGTGGACCCGGTTTTGACAGTCTCGGGTTAGCATTAACGTTACATAATGAATTTACTTTTACCATTTCTGATGAACAGTTCGGCTTTTCCCTAGAAGTGGAGGGCGAAGGCAAAGACAGTTTTCACGCCTCAGGTCGTAATATGGCATTTGCCTCGTTTCTTGCCGTATGGAACAAATTGACAGATCATAAGCGCATCGGGATTGATGTGCAGATGAAGAATCAGGTTCCCAAAAGCAGAGGACTGGGCAGCAGTTCTACCGCCATCGTGGCCGGCGTAACAGCAGCCAGTATATTGAGCGGTGCGAACCTGACCCAGGATGAAATATTGCAGGAAGCCAATAAACTGGAAGGCCATCCGGACAATGTGGCGCCTGCCATTTATGGCGGTTTTACCATCAGCTTTCAGGAGAATGGCGTAGCCCACACGCTGCGTACATCGCGGTAGTTCCGGACATGCAGCTTTCCACCCATCTTGCCAGGGAAGCGATTCCAAAAGAAATCGTCCATTCGGACGCAGTATTCAACGCTTCCCGTACTGCGCTGCTGACTGCAGCCCTGCTGGAAGACCGTCCGGAATTATTGCAGTATGCTCTGGAAGATAAGCTTCACCAGCCTTACCGGGCAAAACTGATACCGGGTCTTCCGGAAGTTTTTGCTGCCGGAAAAGCAGCGGGTGCTTATCAATGCATTATCAGCGGTTCCGGATCCACACTGCTGGCCTACGCCTCGCCGGAAATAGACGGGAACGAAATAGGCAAAGCTATGGTGGATGCTTTTGTAGCCTGCGGGCAGACAGCGGTCTATCACATCCTGCAGCTGAACACAAAAGGTACAGAAATATTACATACAGAACTGTAAATTTATTCAAATCCGGGTATGGATAATACTTCCGCATCAGCTTTTTTAATATATACGCAGCCCTTGCTTTATAGAAAAAAATGGTTGACAGAAACGCGTTTCTATACTAAAATATGCTATATATTCGGGGCGTGGCTCAGCTTGGTAGAGCGCTTCCTTGGGGTGGAAGAGGTCGCTAGTTCAAATCTAGTCGCTCCGACCAATTAAAAAAAGACGGGAA